>DASWVQ010000128.1:0-2473 GCA_036401195.1 Gemmatimonadaceae bacterium | reverse complement strand
TCACGCCGCGCAGGCCAGCGACACCGCCTTCCGCGCCGAGCGCTTGAGGGCGCGGTGCACCGCCACGGCGTAGCGCATGAAGTTCAACCCGGCGAGGGGGAAGCGGGCGAAGAACTCGTGCGGCAGCAGGTCGCCCTTGAGGCGATTGCAGAGGGCGCAGGCCGACACGATGTTCCCCGGCGCGTGCGCCCCGCCGTGCGAGAGGGGAAAGACGTGGTCGAGGGTGGCGTTCTCCCAGGTGAGCGGCTCCGCGCAGTACACGCAGCGACGGCCGCAGTCGCGCATGGTCGCCCGCTTCAGGGCGCGCTTGTGGGAGGGGGTGAAGGGACGGGGCCGGGCATGCCGGTGGTCGAGGCCACGGGAGCGTGCGGCGGGAGGGAGGGTGACGCGGGAGGAACTGGGGGCGTGTCGCCGGGCGGCCATGTCTCGACAGTCACCTCACGAAAAAGGCGACGCCCCGCGGCGGGAGGAGATCCCGCTCGCGGGGCGTCGCGCGGCGTCGTGATACCGGAGGATCCACACGCGTGGTGGGGCGACTCGCCGTCGCCCGCTGGTCGCGGTGTCGGTGCAGGCTCGGGCTCGCTGTGGGGCTCGTGCGCGCATCAGCCTCCGTTCGGGGCTCGTGGCGGCGGAACTGCCGCCGCCGCCACACTAATGCAGCCGACATGCCGAACGCGCAAGAGTCGCGTTCGTAATCTGCGTCACACCTCGAGCACCAGCTCCCCGTGCGCCCCTTCGCGCGCATCGGCGCCCGCGTCGAGTGCCGGCGCGCCCGCCGGGCGACGGCTTCCCGCCGGCGATGGGGCAACGTCGGCCAGCCCCTCCGCCTGCACCGCGATCGGCACCGCCCGCTCCGTCGCACCGCGCGCCGTCCGTGTCTCCGCAGTCGTCGCGGCCTCCGCGCCCGACGCCGAGGCTGCCGTGCCGGTCGACGCCGATGCTGCGGCGCCCGCCGATGCCGGGGCGCTCCGCCCGCGCCCGGACCCCTGCCCCTCCGCCGAGCCGCTGCCCTCGCCTTCCCCGCGCATCGGGTCGTTCAGCGCCCCGATGATCCGCGCCGCCGCCATGTCCAGCACCTCGCGCTGCGGCATCTGCGACTCCGGGAAGGGCAGCTGGATGTCGAAGCCGTCCCCCGGCCGGCGCGGGATGATGTGCACGTGATAGTGGAAGACGTCCTGCCCCGCCGCCTGCCCCGAGTTGACGACGATGTTCATGTCCTCACACCCGGTGACGCGGCGCACGGCGTTCGCCACCCGCATGGTCACGCCGAAGAGGTGGGCCCCCAGCTCGGGGGGCACGTCGAACAGCGACTCGAGGTGCTGGCGCGGGACGACGAGGACGTGTCCCGTGTTGACGGGCTGGATGTCCATGAAGGCGATGGCGTCGGCGTCTTCGTAGCAGACGGACACCTCGGCGGCGCCATGGATGAGGTCGCAAAAAGTGCAGTGGCTGGACACGGGGATCTCCTGCTCGGATAGGATGAGCGCACGGCAAGCCCGTGCCCCACCATGGCACCAACGCAGGAGTTCTGCCAGCGGCGCTCGCCAGCCCCACCGCTGGCCGTCCGGCGCCGGCGTCAGCCCGGCTTCCCCTTCACCGCCTCGTACCGCTCGATGAGGCGCGCCGGGGGCGTGCCCGCCACCAGCTCGGCGATGGCGTCGAGGGGAAGGTCGTCGAGCGAGCGGAAGCGAATGCACGACTTCCCCATGTCGAGCTTCTTCCCCGCGCCCCGGAAGCGCTCCCGGAGCCAGGTCTCCCGCTCCGGGTCGCCGTAGACGCAGGTCAGGTACAGGGCGAAGTAGTGCTTCTGGGCCGCCAGCGCCACGCAGGACAGGGGCTGCCGGTTGTAGGTGTGGGGGTAGTCGGCCAGCGGAATCCCATAGCCGATCATGCCGAACCCGATCCCTTCTTCGTACCCCGCGGGGAGGTTCGTGAGGATGAGCGAGCGGAGGGCGGCCACCACCTCGCGGCGGCCGGGGGGAAGCTCCTCGAGGTACTCCTCCACCGTCGATGCCTGGCTGCGCGCCATGCGGCCCTCCGGGCGGGTGGTGTCCCGCGTCGCGCGGCGCATGGCGCGCGTGCCCGGCGGGGAACGATGGCGTCGGCCCGCGGCGGGCATCCTCATTGCCCTGCACCATGCGGGACGAACAGGAGAGACCATGTCCATTCTACAGCGTGCGGCCCGCGGCGCCATCGCCGCCCTCGCCATGACCTCCATGGCGGCGTGCTCGCAGGCGGGGACCCTCGGCAGCGTGCTCGGCAGCGTGCTCGGGTCGGGGGCGCAGGAGGTGAGCGGCGTCATCGCCGGCGTCGACACCCGCGGCCAGCAGGTGAACATCCAGCAGTCGAACGGCCAGACCGTGGCGATCGCGTACGACAATGCCACGAAGGTGGTGTACAACAACCAGGGCTACCCGGTCACCTCGCTCGAGCGCGGCGACCAGGTGACGGCGCGCATCCAGAGCAACGGGGC
>DASWVQ010000127.1:0-26685 GCA_036401195.1 Gemmatimonadaceae bacterium | reverse complement strand
CAATGAAAAGCGCCGGCAGGGCGACAATGAGCGCGCCGAGCACGGCGTAGAGTGCGGTAGCAGTCATGGATCTATGCCCCACCGCGGCTCGCGCCGCGTGAAAATGGGTAACACGGCGCCGCACCGCAGGGTCGCCCAGGGTTGCCCCCTCGCGTCGAGCGCCCACCGGCGAAGGGCGGGGGCTGGACAGGAGGTAAATGCAACGAGCGCCTGAACCTACGGGTCGGGTCGAGCGGTCATGCCCAAGCTACGGCGACCCTGAGGAAAAGGCAAATCGCTCGGGTTCTCGCGCGGGTCCCGGCGGGTGGGGGGCAGCCTTCGCGGGACCGGACGGCGCGCCTGCGGCGCGCACGGTCCCGCGAAGGCTCCCCCCCACCCCGCCTCGCGCCGGCTTGACCCCGGGACCCGCGAAGTCATCCTGAGCGGAGCGAAGGATCTGGCCGCCGCGCGTCGGGGCCAGGTCCTTCGGCTGCGCCTCAGGACGACGGCGGGGATCACCCGCGCTTGGCGGGCGGAAGGAGCCGCTTGATCTCGGCCCCGAGGGTCCGCATCGAGCCGGTCAGCTCCTTCGCGGCCGCGCGCTCCTGGAAGAGCTCGGCCGTCACCTGGAGGGCGGCGAGGATCGCGGCGCGCTGCGTCTCCACCACGTTCCCGCTGGCCATCACCTGCCGGACCAGGGCGTCGTAGTGCTGGGCGATCGCCTTGGCCTGCTCGGGAGGGGCGTCGCTCCGGATCGTGTACTCCTCCCCCAGGATCTGGACGCGGACCGAGTGCTTCTTGCTCACTTGTCGTTCCCCCCGCCGTTGGCGCCCGCCTGCTGGCGGAGGAAGTGGACCCGCTCCAGCATGCGGCCGGCCCGCTCCCCGGTCGCCTCGAGCTGCTCGCGCAGCTTCCCGTTCTCGCGCTCGAGGGTGGCGAGCTTCGCCTTGGCATCGGGCGGGAGCTCGGTCGCCGCCTCCGCCCCCTCCAGCTCCTTCACCCGCGCCTCGGCGGTAAGGGCGCGGCGACGGAAGGTGGCCAGCTCCTCGGCGAGGTTCCGCACGAGGAGCTCGAGCTCCTGGAAGGCGGCGACGTCAGGACGTACGGGGACGGACATCGAGCTCGCTCTGGAGGGTGGAGAGGATCTTCGCGCGGCGCCCTTCGATCTCCTTGTCCCGAAGCGTGCGCTCCGGATGCCGGAAGGTCAACCGCCAGGCGAGGCTGCGGTACCCTTCGTCCACCCCCTTCCCCTGGTAGCGGTCGAAGAGCACCAGCGATTCGAGGAGCTCGCCCGCGGTGCGGCGGATCACCCGCTCCACCTCGGCCGCGGGGAGGTCGTCGCGCACGAGCAGCGCGAGGTCGAACTCCGCCGCCGGGGTGGTGGGGAGGGGGCGGTAGCGGGTGGTGCGCGCGGCGGGCGAGGGCCCGACGGCCGCCGTGCCGCCGTGCGCATTCGCCCCCGGCGCCGCGACCTGCGCCGAGGTGACGGCGCTGAGCGAGAGCTCGACGCCGAACGCCGGCGCGGCCCACACGGGGGCGTCGAGGACGAGGCGACGCACGACGCCGCGCCCTTCCCCGCCCACCAGGATCTCCCAGAGCGCCTCGGGGTCGGCCGAGGGCTCGAGCGCCACGCGCGCGCCGGGGTAGGCCGCCCGCGCCACCACCTCGCCGAGCCACTTCGCGTCCCACTCGTCGTACACCGGCGACTGCGGCTGCGTGAAGTGCACCGGCTCGCGGTCGCCCATCACGAGGATGCCGACGCGCAGCTCCTCGTCGGGCATCGCCTCCCCGCTGGCGCGAGGGGTGAACACCGCGCCCACCTCGAAGAGCCGCACGTTGCCCTGCATGTGCGCCAGGTTGTGCTCCGCGCGCCGGGCGAGGGTGTCGAGCACCTCGGTGCGCAGGTACGCCTCGTTCTCCGCGAGCGGGTTGGCGACGCGCACGAACCCCTCCTCGGCCCCGGACACGAACGGCAGCGGGCGCGCCTCGAGGAGGCCCTCTCCCACGAGCGCGTCGCGCACGCGCGCGGCGAGGGTCCACATGGGCGCGTCGGGGACGGCGCTCGGCCGCCCCGGCTGGAGCGTGTCGGGGAAGCTGTCGTAGCCGCGCAGCCGCGCCACTTCCTCGATGAGGTCGATCTCCGCGGTCACGTCGCTCCGCCAGCTCGGCGGGGTGACGCGCAGCGCGCCGTCGGGGCCGGGCTCCACGGCGAAGCCGATCCCCTGGAGGAGCCGGCCGATCTCCCCGGCCGAGACCTCGCCCCCCAGCACCCGGGCGACGCGGGCGGCGCGGAGCGCCACCGGCGCCGGCGTGGCGGGCTCGCCGCCCAGGTCCACGGGCGCCCCGTCGATGCGGCCCCCCGCGAGGGCGACGATGAGCCGCGCGCAGCGCTCGAGCGCCCCCGGCGCGAGCGCGGGATCCACCCCGCGCTCGAAGCGGTAGCTCGCGTCGGTGGAGAGGCCGAGCGCGCGACGCGACACGCGCGTGAGCGCCGGGTCGAAGCTCGCGACCTCGAGGAAGAGGTCGGTGGTGGCCTCGGTCACCTCGGAGTCGCGCCCCCCCATCACGCCGGCGATGGCGATCGGCGCCTTCGCGTCGGCGATGACGACGGCGCGCGCGTCGAGCGTGCGCGCGGTGCCGTCGAGGGTGGTGATCGCCTCGCCCTCGCGGGCGAGGCGCACCATCACTTCCGGGCCGGCGAGCTTCGCGAGGTCGAAGGCGTGGGTGGGTTGCCCCATCTCCCACAGCACGTAGTTGGTCGCGTCGACCACGTTGTTGATCGAGCGGGCGCCCACCGCCGCGAGGCGGTGGCGGAGCCACTCGGGGCTCGGCCCCACCGTGATCCCGCGGATGACGACGCCCATGTACCGGCGGCAGCGCGCGCCGGCCTCGAGGCGCACGCGCACGCCGGCGGTGCTGCCGTCGCTGGGCGCCGCCACGGGCGCGGGGACGGGCAGCCCGTCGCCCTCGAAGCGCGGGAGCGCCATGCCGCGGCCGGTGATCGCCGCCACCTCGCGCGCGATCCCGAGGTGCGAGAGCAGGTCGGGGCGGTTCGCCAGCACGTCGATCACGAGCTGCGTGTCGCCCACCGGGATCGCCTGGAGGAGCGGCGTGCCGGGGGCGACGTCGAGGTCGAGCTCCCAGATCCCGTCCGCGTCGGCGCCGAGGGCGAGCTCGCGCGCGGAGCAGAGCATGCCGTTCGACATGAAGCCGCGGATCTTCCGCTTCTCGAGCTTGAGTCCGGGCTTGTTCCCGCCCTCGGGCATCACCGTGCCGGAGGGGGCGAAGGGGTAGAGCTTCCCCACCGTCACGTTGGGGGCGCCGCACACCACCTCCACCAGCTCCGCGGCCCCCACGTCCACGCGATTGGCGGTGAGCTTCGTCTCGGGGATCGCCTGGCTCTCGACCACGCGGCCCACCACGATGGACGCGAGGTCCTCACGCAGCGCGTGCAGCTCCTCGACCGTGGCGGTGTGCGCCGTGATGAGGTCGCGGAGCTGCGCCGGCGTCTCGTCGAGGGCGACGAAGGAGCGGAGCCACTCGTAGGAGACGTTCATCGGTCCTCCCCGGTGGCGACCTGCTCGAGGAAGCGCACGTCGGAATCGTAGAGCAAGCGGATGTCGGGAATCTGGTAGCGCGTGAGGGCGATGCGGGCGGGGCCCATGCCGAAGGCCCAGCCGGTGTAGCGCTCGGGATCGAGCCCCGCGGCGGCGATGACGCTGGGATGCACCATCCCCGACCCGAGGATCTCCACCCAGCCGGTGCCCTTGCACACCGAGCAGCCCGCGCCCCTGCACAGGGAGCACTGCACGTCCATCTCGGCGGAGGGCTCGGTGAAGGGGAAGAAGCTGGGGCGGAAGCGGGTGATGGCAGCGCCGAAGAAGCGCTTCGCGAACAGGTTGAGCGTGGCCTTGAGGTCGGCGAAGGAGATCCCCTCGTCCACGGCGAGCCCCTCGACCTGCGCGAACGCCGGGGCGTGCGAGGGATCGAAGAAGTCGCGCCGGTAGACGTTGCCGGGGATGAGCACCTTCACCGGGGGCGCCCACGCCTGCATGGTGCGCACCTGCACCGGCGAGGTGTGGGTGCGGAGGAGCACGTCGTCGCGCAGGTACAGCGTGTCGTGCGCGTCCATCGCCGGGTGGTCGGGCGGGAAGTTGAGCGCGCCGAAGTTGTACCACTCGGTCTCGGCCTCGGGGCCCTGCGCCACGGTGAAGCCCAGTTCGCGGAAGATGCCGACGATCTCGTCGATCACGAGGGTGACCGGGTGCTTCGCCCCCGTCCAGCGACGGCGCGCGGGAAGGGTGAGGTCGGCGGGGCGGGCGCCGGTGGTGGCGCGCGCGAGGGCGGCGCGGCGGTCGGCGTGGAGCGACTCGAGGCGCTGCTTCACCTCGTTGAAGCGGCGGCCGGCGGCGGGCTTGTCCTCGCGCGGGATGGCGCCGAGGGCCTTCTGCGCCTCGCGCAGGCGGCCGCGGGCGTCGCCGAGGAGCTCGATGCGCGCGGCCTCGAGGGCGTCGGCGTCGGCCGCGCCGTCGAGCAGGGGGACTCCCTCGCGCTCGAGGGCGTCGAGCTGCGCGAGGAAGGAGTCGAGGGTCACGGAATCGGTCGCCACGGTGCTGGAGCGGGTGGAGCGGGGAGGGCGGTCATCACCTGGTGCACCGGGGGATGAACGCCGAGCGGCGGCAGCGTGTAATCTCACGCTGCCGCCGCTGGGATTCAATCACGTTGTCGTCCTGGGCGGAGCGAAGGGCCTGGCGCCGTCGCAGCGGGGCCAGACCCTTCGGCCTTGCCTCAGGGTGACTGCTTAGGCCGCGTTCAGCGCCGCCTTGGCCTGGTCGGCGATGGCGGCGAAGGCCTGCGGGTCGCGGATGGCGAGGTCCGAGAGGATCTTGCGATCGATCTCGATGCCGGCGCGGGAGAGGCCGTTGATGAGGACGGAGTAGCTCATCCCGTGCTCACGGGCGGCCGCGTTGATGCGCTGGATCCAGAGGCGGCGGAAGTCGCGCTTCTTGGCCTTGCGATCACGATAGGCGTAGGCCCATCCCCGCTCGACGTTCTCCTTGGCGGCGCGCCACAGCTTGGAGCGGCCACCGAAGGCGCCGCGGGCGGCCTTCATTACCTGGTTCTTGCGCTTGAGGCGCGGGACGTTCGATCTGGCGCGAGGCATAGTCTGGGTTCCTCCCGCTTACGCCTGAAGCAGGCGCTTGAGGGTCTTCTCTTCGCCCTTGGTGGCGATGGTGGTCGCCTGGCGCAGGCGGCGCTTCCGCTTCGGGTCCTTCTTGGTGAGGATGTGGCTGTGGTTGGCGCGACCGCGCTTCACCTTGCCGGATCCGGTGACCTTGAACCGCTTACGAGCCCCGGAGTGGCTCTTCATCTTGGGCATGACACGCGTCCTTTACTTGGGCGTGAGAATCATCGTCATCGACTTCCCTTCCAGCCGGCCGGCGCTCTCGATCTTGCCGACGTCGGCCAATTCCGTGGCGACCCTGGTCAGCACCGCCTGCCCGAGTTCCGGGTGGGCGACCTGGCGGCCGCGGAACATCATCGTGACCTTCACCTTGTTCTTCTCTTCGAGGAACCGGCGCGCGTGCCGGGTCTTCGTGTTGAAGTCGTGATCGTCGATCCCGGGGCGGTACTTGACCTCCTTGAGCTCGATCACGTGCTGCTTCTTCTTCGCCTGCCGGGCCATCTTGGCCTGCTCGAACTTGTACTTCCCGTAGTCCATGATGCGGACGACGGGTGGGCGGGCCATCGGGGCCACCTCGACGAGATCGAGCCCGAGCCGTTCGGCCTCGGCGAACGCCGCTTCCAGCTCCATGATGCCGAGCTGCTCGCCCGCGGCGCCGATGACGCGGAGCGGGGAGATGCGGATCTGCCGATTGACCCGCACGCGCTTGGTCGTGTCCTGAATAGGTACGATTCCTCGAAGAAGAGAAAAAAAGAGTGCGGACCCCTGGGATGGAATCCGCACGACGCGCCACCCCCGGGATGCCCGGGACGCGGCTGTTCGCTGGGACTCCTGCAGCACGCCTCGATGGAGCCGAGGGCCAGAGGGTGGAAGGGCGGCGAAGCCCTTCGCTTGCGTGTTGTCTCCCTTGAAGTTAGGCGGATTCGGCCGGGTGTCAACCCGGGCCGGAACCCGAAGGGCCGGCGTTCGAGGGTGCCGGGCCACTCCAGACTGACGGCTGGTGGCGCCACACGGAGAACGGTGGTCCCCTCCCCACCGCCTCCCGGCAATACCGGAAGCAGCAGGAAGCCGTCAGTGTTCAGTCCGGAGTCATTCCTGCCCCTCGGCCGCCCGCTCGCGGGCCCACGTGGCCTCCGGCTCGCGGATCACCTCGTAGCCCTTCTCCCCGGCTCTCACCCGCGCCGCGGGCTGCCAGTAGTCGTGCTCGAAGACGAGAAGCCAGTCCTCGGCGGCGGCCTCGCGGAGGAGGCGGCGCTTGGACTCGAGGGTCACAAGCGGTTCCACGTCGTAGCCCATGATCCAGGGGAGGGGGAGGTGGGCCGCGGTGGGCATCACGTCGGCGAGGAAGAGGGCGCGCGCGCCGCCGCCGTCGATCAGGACAGATTTATGATGCGGCGTGTGGCCCGGCGTGGCGTACATCGAGATTCCCGGGACGATCTCCTGCTCCCCTTCCACGAAGTCCACCAGCCCCTGCTCCACGAGGGGGACGAAGTTGTGGGGGAAGTAGCTCCCGGCGGTGCGCTCGTTGGTGTGGGTGGCGTAGTGGTACTCGCCGCGGTCCATCACGTAGCGGGCGTTGGGGAAGGCGGGGCGGATGGACCCGTCGTCGGCCTTGACCGTGTTGCCGCCGGCGTGGTCGAAGTGCAGGTGCGTGTTGATCACCAGGGCGACGTCCTCGCGGCGGTAGCCGGCCGAGTGGAGGACCGCGTCGAGCTGCACGTCGATGCCGTAGATGTCGTAGAACTTCTGCGCCTCCTTCGTGCCGGCGCCGTTGTCGACCAGGACGAGGCCCACGTCGTGCTCCACGAGCAGGCAGCGCATCGCGAGCGGGATGCGGTGCTTCTCGTCGGGGGGGATCTTCTTCTCCCAGAGCGGGCGCGGGATGATCCCGAACATCGCCCCCCCGTCGAGCCACTGCTCGCCGGCGCGCAGCGTGCGGGCCTTGAAGCGCCCCACCTGGAAGTGGATCGAGGCGTCGAGCACCGACTCGTTGACCGCGGGCTGGTTCATGCGGTGGTGTCCTGGCTGACGGGTTGCGGCATCGCGGAGGGGCGGCGCGGGCGCTTCTTCGGCGCGGCGGGGGCGAGGAGGAGGTCGAGGTCGGACCAGCGTTCCACCCCGCGGTCGCGTGCGTCGTGCAGGAGCCGGAGGAGCACGCGCGCCGTGGCGATCGCGTCGCCGGCGGCGCGGTGGCGGAGGTGCGGCTCGATCTCCACCCCGTAGTGGCGGGCCACGAAGTCCAGCGACCGGCTGCGGAGCTGCGGGAGGAGCTTGCGGGCGAGGCGCACCGTGCAGAGCTGCCGCCCGTCCATCACGCGCCCGGTGGCGCGCTGCACCTCCATGGACACGAAGCTCCAGTCGAAGCGCGCGTTGTGCGCCACGAACACGTTCCCCTCGAGGGCGCGGAGGAGCGGGTCGCAGATGCCGCCGAAGGCGGGGGCGTCCTTGACCATGTCCCAGGTGATGCGGGTGAGGCGGGTGATCCAGGGGGGGATCGGGCGCTGGGGGTTCACCAGCGTCTCGAACACCTCGGCGATCTCGCCGTCGCGCACGACCACGGCCGCGATTTCGGTGACCCGGTCGCCCTGCCAGGGACGGGTCCCGGTGGTCTCGACGTCGACGACGACCCAGGAGAGCCCCGAGAGCAGGTCGCTCGAGGGAGCCTGGCCGTTGAAGGAAGGCTGGAAGCTGAGAGCCGAAGGCTGGGGTAGCTGAAAGCCTGGGTTCCCGGTGGCGCCAGGAACGCAAGCGTGCAGCTGCCCCAGCTCACGGCCTTCAGCCTCCAGCACACGCCCGATGGGGTCACTTCCTTCCGCGACGCGGATACTCCAGCGGCCGTCGGCGCCACAGGCGAACCGCGGGTACTCCGCGAACATCGCCGCGGCCATGTGCGCGGCCACCGCCTCCGGCACCGCCGGAATCTGGCAGACGTGCGCGACGAGGGTGCGCGCATCGCAGGGGCCCGCGGCGAGGAAGTCGGCCGCGCGCGACACGAGCAGCGTCTCGGCGGCGCGCGTGGTGAGGCCCGCCGGCGTGGTCACCAGGCCACCTCGTCGCGCACCACGGGGCACGACATGCAGCGCGGGCCACCTCCGCCGCGCACCAGCTCGCCCCCCTCGAAGGTGATCACGGCCCGTGCCCCGTCAGGGATGCTGGCCTGCCCCTGGAGGAAGTCGGTCGCCGCGACCAGCGAAAATCCCGCCTTCTCCAGCTCGCGCAGCGTGTACTCGCTCCGCGCGTACGACAGCGCGACGCCGGGGCGCAGCGCCACGAAGTTGCACCCCGAGGCCCACTGCTCGCGGTCCTGCATGGTGCGCCGCTCACCGCCGCAGAACACCGGCTCCACCTTCATCCCGCACTCCCGCAGCGCGTCGAAGATCGAGGGGACCTCGCGCACCTGCTCCTTCCCCTTCTCCCAGTGGAGGATCGAGAGGCGCTCGGGGCCGAGGAAGTGGGGGGGGTACACGACCACCGTGTCGCGGTCGAGCTGCGTGAAGATCATGTCCAGGTGGATCGCCGTGTTCTCCTTCGGCATCACGACCACGATCACGTCCTTCACCTCGGTGCGCTCGAAGAGCTGCGTCACGAGGTAGTCGATCGCGGACGGGCTGGAGCGCTCGCTGAAGCCGATGAGCACCAGGTCCTTCCGCAGCGGGTGCACGTCGCCCCCCTCCAGGGTGTAGCTCTCGCGGCGCTCGGCGGAGCCGTCGAAGAGGATCCCCCCGTTGGCGAGCGTCGGGTGGTACAGGAAGAGCGCCTTCATGATGAGCTCCTCCGACCAGCGGGCGGCGTAGCGCATCGCCCCGATCATCACGTGCTCCCCGATCACCATGGAGATGTCGCGCGTGAAGAAGAGGTTGGGGAGCGGGGGAAGGGCGTAGCCCGCCTCGTTGAGCATGCGGGCGAGGGGGCCCGGCTCCTCCTCCTTCCCGCAGATGAGCATCTCCACCAGGTCGTCGGTGGGGCGCTCCCCGATCTCCTTCGCCAGGGGCTGGGAGGGGACGACGTCCATCGTCTCCCGGATCAGGAGGGAGCGGGCTTCCGGGGTGTGGAGGACGTCGGCGAGGAGGTCGCGGACCTGGTGGACGCGGGTGAATCGCTCCAGGATGGCCACGAACCGGCGGTGCTCCCGGCGGGCGCTCTGGAGGTCGATGATGTCGTCGTAGAGGAAGTCCTCGCGGGTGTCCGGCGTCACGGCGAGGAGCTCCGGGCCGGGGGTATGGACGATCACGTCCCGAAGGGCCCCGATCTCGGAGGTCACGGAAACTGGCATGCTCCCAAAGTAGGGGGGGCCGCGAAACCGGGCGACTGGTGCGGGCTATCGGGCGTTTATAACTTGTGAACGATTTCACAAGCGCTCCCACCCCTGCCCGACGTTGAAGCGAATCGCCGAGTCCACCGTCCGACGCCTCTCGCTCTACCTCCGCTACCTCGAGGAGGCGGAAGCCGAGGGCACGCCCACCATCTCGAGCGACGAGCTCGCCAAGCTGGGGGGGACCACCTCCGCGCAGGTCCGGAAGGACCTCTCCTTCTTCGGCTCCTTCGGCAAGCGCGGGCTGGGATACCCGGTGCCGGAGCTGGCGGATCACCTGCGGGAGATCCTGGGGCTCGGCCGGGAGTGGAAGGTGGTGATCGTGGGGGCCGGGAAGATCGGGGCGGCGCTGGCGACCTTCCGCGGCTTCCAGAACCGCGGATTCCGCGTGGTGGCCGCGTACGACACCAACCCGGACAAGATCGGCCGGCGGCTCGAAGGGGTGATCGTGCGCGACATGCACGACCTCGAGCACGACGTGGCGCGTGAGCACCCCGACATCGCGTTGCTGACGATCCCCGGGGAGGAGGCGCAGTCGGTGGTGGACCGCCTGGTGGCGGCGGGGATCAAGGCGATCCTCAGCTTCGCCCCCGCCCAGCTCCACGTGCCCGACCAGGTCGCGCTCAAGGAAGTGAACATGGCGATGGAGCTGGAAGGGCTCTCGTTCGCGCTCACGAACCCCGGGATCCGGTCGGCGGACGAGGACTGACGGAGGCGGGGCTTCACGCTTCTTCGCGCCGGGCCCATTCAACTGCCGACGAAGCGGATCGAGCGGACGAAGCGGATCGCCTCTGGCGGCAGAAACGGCTCAACGACCATGAATTGAAAACGACACATGAAGCACATCGCTCCCCGGGCGCACGGGCCTCCGTGCTCCACTGGGAGCGATGTGCTTCATGTGAACTTTTCGCTTCATGGTGGTTGCGCAGTTCATGGCGCGACGGGGCGATCCGCTTGAACCGCTCGACCCGCTTCGTCGGCAGTGCAAGACGGGCCGGTGCGCACTGCCCTCTCGTGCTAGCGTGCCCGAAGGATCCGCGCGAACGCCTCGGGGGACAGGGTCTCGGGCCGCGCCTCGGGATCCACGCCGGCGGCGGCGAGGATGGCGTCGGCCCCCTCGGCGTCGAGCTGCCAGAGGGAGCGGAGCACGCGGCGCATCTGCTTGCGGCGCATCCCGAACGACTGGAGCACCAGCTCGCGGAACGGCGCCTCCTCCGCCCCGGTGACCGCCGGGTCCGCGCGCGGCTCCACGCGCACCACCGCGCTCTCCACCTTCGGCGGCGGATGGAAGGCGCCCGGGGCGACGCGGAAGAGCGACGTCGCCGTCGCCAGCGCCTGCACGTTCACCGACAGCGCGCCGTAGGTGCGGCTCCCCGGCGGGGCGGCCACGCGATCGGCCACCTCCTTCTGCACCAGGTACACGGCGCGCCGGGCGCGCGGGCGCTCCAGGGCGTGGAAGAGGATCGGCGTCGTGATGTAGTAGGGCACGTTGCCGGCGAGCACGAAGTCCTCCGTCCCCGCCGCCTCCGCGAGCGACACCGCGAGGACGTCGGCCTCCACCACGCGCAGGCGCGGCTCCCCGCCCCATCGCTCGCGAAGCATCGCGGCGAGGGCGCGGTCGTACTCGATCGCCACGACCCGGCCGCGCGGGACGCGCGCCAGCAGCAGCTCGGTGAGCGCCCCCCGCCCGGGGCCGATCTCCACCACCACCTCGTCTCCCTCGAGGGCGAGGGCGTCGGCGATGCGGGCGAGGATGCGACGGTCGGTGAGGAAGTGCTGGCCGAGGGACTTCCTGACCGGCGGCGGCCGCCGCGGATCGAGCGCCACCTCAGCTCCGCAGCAGCACGATCGTGAGGTCGTCGCGGCGCGGCGTGTCGCCGGTGTGGCGGTCGAGGGTGGCCAGTACCGCGGCGATGATCTCCTCCGGCGCCTTCGTGCGGTTGGCCCCGATCGCGGCGAGGACCCGCTCCTCGCCGAAGGCCTTCCCGTCGCGGCCGCGCGCGTCGCTCACGCCGTCGGTGAAGAGCACCATCAGGTCCCCCTCGGGATCCCACGGCGCGTCGGCGGTGGGGGGCGACCCGGGCATCATCCCCAGCGGCGGGTCGCTGGCGGGGAGCCGCTCGAAGGCCCCGTTCGCGTGCAGCACGAAGGCGTGGGGATGTCCCGCGTTCGCGTAGCGCAGCCGGCGCCCGCGCGCGTCGATCACGGCGTAGAAGGCGGAGATGTGCATCTCCGTCGTCGCCAGCTCCTCCTCCACGCTCGCCACGAGGGCGCCGAGCGTCTCCCCGGGATCGGCGGTGGTCTGCGCATGGATCGCGGCGGCGCTCATGGTGAGCGCCATGATCAGCGCCGCCTGGTAGCCGTGGCCGGAGACGTCGCCGATCATGACGCCCACGCGATTGGAGCCGAGGGGGAAGAGCTGGTAGAAGTCGCCGCCCACGCTCTCCGCGGGCACTACCTTCGCCGCCGCCTTCGCGTCGGGGTGCACCACGCGCGGGTCGGGGAGGAGGCGCATCTGGAGGTCGTGCGCGAGCTGCATCTCCTGCTGGAGCCGCTGCTGGTCGAGCGACGCGCGCACCAGTCGCGCGTTCTGGATCGCGGTGCCGATCTGCGTGGCGATGGCCGCGATGAGCTTCAGGTCCCCGGCGGTAAAGGGCTGACCCGACCGGCGATCTGAGAGGTTCACCACGCCGAGGGGCTCGCCGCCGCGGGGCGTGGTCCAGAGGATGGGCACCGAGAGCATCGCCCCCTGCCGGTAGGGCGTCTCGGCGGGGCAGCCCTGGTCGTTCCCCTCCACGATCCGCGGGTGCAGGGAGCGGAACACTCCCGCCGAGACCGAACAGTCGTCGTCGAGGGCGATCGGCGGGATGTCGCCGATCGCCGCGCCGATGGCGGCCACCACCTGGAGGGTGTCGGTCACGCGGTCGTGCACCAGGATCGACGCGCGGCGCGCACCCACCGTCTCCGAGATCTCGCGGAGGATGATCGCCGCCGCCTCCTCGAGGGAGAGGGTGCGGCCGAGGATCTCGCTGATGGTGTAGAGGAGGTTGATCTCCTCGTACCGCTCCGCGAGCTCGTTGGCGGCGTGCTCCACCTCGACCGCGGCCTGCAGGTACTGCTGCGCCACCGGCAGCAGGTACTTCATGTGCAGGGCGAGGGAGAAGTCCGGCGCGTTGCACGGGCCGAGGGCGACCCACGCGGGCCTGGGCCCCGGGATGGCGGCGACGAGGAGCTCCCGCCCGCCGCTCACCCAGGTCTTCGCCGGCTCGAGGGGGGTGGGCAGGAACTCGATGGGGGGCGGGCTGATCGCGGCCGTCGCGGCCTCGACCACCGGGAAGGCCAGCCCCTCCCCGCCCCGCCAGATGGCGGCATCGCAGCGGGTCGCGTCGTGGAACGCGCCGAGGACGGCGTCGATCTCACTCATGCGGGGCGCTCAGTCGCGCTGCAATACGAGCCGGACGGTATTCGTCGGGCCGTCGAGGCGTTCGACCCGGTGCATGAGCTGCCGCATCAGGTACAGGCCGCGCCCGTCCTCCCGCTCCAGGTTCTCGGGGCGGGTGGGGTCGCTGAGCGCGGCGGACAGGTCGAAGCCGCGCCCCTCGTCGCGCACGTCCACGATGAGCCGGGCGTGGCTCACGAGGGCGCGCACGTGGACGAACTTCTCCGGGTCCTCGCGGTTCCCGCGGAGGATGGCGTTGGAGACGGCCTCGGTGAGGGCGACGGGAATGTTGAGCGCCAGCTGGGAGCGGGAGAAACCCATCTCCTCGCAGTGCCGGCGCACGATCTCCACGACGCGCTCGATGTAGCGCACGTCGCTGGGGATCCGCACCTCGGTGGCGATCTGGAAGCCGTCCTCGCCGGCCCAGGCGGGCGCGAGGTCGGCGGGCTGGATGAGGGAGCCGGTGGGGGTGATGCGATGCCCCTCGGCGTGGCGCCGTTCGCGCCGCGCCGAGGGACCGCCCCCGTGCTCCTCGAATGTGCCGCTCAGGGGCTCCTCAGAAGCTCTCGAGCGCGCGATCGCGCGTGTCGGCGATCTGGAAGAGCGTGTCGAGCTTCGTGAGCTCGAACAGCGTCTTCAGGTCGTCGTTCAGGTTCGCCAGGCGGAGCTCCCCGCCCTGCTCGCGGATCTTCTTGGACAGGGAGACGAGGACGCCGAGACCGGAGCTGTCGATGTAGCCGGTCTGCGCAAAGTCGATGAGGAACTTCTTCTCGCCGCGCTCGAGCTCGTCCAGCACCTTCTGCTTGAGCTCCTGCCGGTTGCCGACGATCAGCTGCCCTTCGACGTCGACCACGACCACCTCTCCCTGCTTCTTGATCGAGAAGCTCATTTCGTTCTCTCCTGGGGGAACTCCACCGGGCTCGCGTCGCCCGCCTGGAGGGCGGTGATCGCGGCCACATGGATAATGTCATGCGCGACCGCGCCGCGCGAGAGATCACTGCACGGCCGCCGCAGGCCCTGCACGATGGGACCAATGGCGCTTGCCCGCGCCAGCCGCTGGACCAGCTTGTATGCGATGTTCCCCGCGTCGAGCGAGGGGAACACCAGCACGTTGGCCCGTCCGGCCACCGGGCTGCCCGGGGCCTTCCGGAACGCGACCGACTCGATCAGCGCCGCGTCCCCTTGCAATTCTCCGTCCACGGCGAGCTCGGGGGCGCGCTGGCGGAGGTCGTCGAGGGCCGCCCGGACCAGGTCCACCGAGGGGCCGCTCCCGCTCCCCCGGGTGCTGAAGGAGAGGAAGGCGACCCGGGGCTCGTCGCCCACGATCCGCCGGCGGTCGGTGGCCGCGGCGAGGGCGATGTCGGCCAGCTGCCGCGCGTCGGGATAGGGAACGACGGCGCTGTCCGTGAAGGTCAGCACCTCCTCCGCGCCGGTCCGGAAGGGGGGGACCACCATGTAGAAGGCGCCGGACACCGTCCGGACGCCCTCGGCGGGGCCCACCAGCCAGAGGGCGGCCCGGAGCACCTCGCCGGTGGTGTGCACCGCGCCGGCGACGCAGCCGTCCACGTCGCCGAAGCGGACGAGCGCGTCGGCGAAGTAGAGGGGGGTGCGGGCGAGCCGTCGTGCCTCGGGCTCGGTGAGCCCCTTGGCGCCCCGCAGCGCGAGGAGGTCGCCCACGACCCGCTCCCCGCGCGGATCCGCCGCGGGGTCCACCGACTCCACGCCGAGGGCCCGCACCGCGTCATGCGACTCGGGCGCGGCGGGATCGAGCACCGCCACCGGCACCACGACCCGCTCCGCGGCGAGGGCACGGATCGCCTCGCGCGTCCGGGGGTCGGCGGCCTCGGGGAAGACGATGCGCGTCGGGGTCGCGGCGGCGCGGCGGAGGAGCTCCTCGAGGAAGGCCATCGTCAGCGCGCGGGGACGGCGAACTTCGCGCGGAGGGCGTCGGCGACAACGGGGTTCACCAGCCCCTCCAGGTTCCCGCCGAAGCGGGCCACCTCGCGCACCATCGTCGCGCTGATGAAGGTCGTCTCCAGCGACGGGATCATGTACACCGTCTCGAGCTGCGGGTACAGGTGGCGGTTCATGAGGGCCATCTGGTACTCGTACTCGAAGTCGCTCATGGCGCGCAGGCCGCGGATGAGGAGCTTCGCCCCCTGGGCGCGGGCGAAGTCCACGAGCAGCCCGTCGAATCGCTGCACCGAGATGCGCGCGTGGCCGGCGACCGCCTGCTCGATGAGGGCGACGCGCTCGTCGGCGTTGAAGATCGGCTGCTTGTTGCTGCTCGGCGCGACCCCCACCACGAGCTGGTCCACGTAGTCGAGCGCGCGGACCATGATGTCCTCATGGCCGCGCGTGATGGGATCGAAGGTGCCCGCGTAGATGGCGAGTCGGCTCACGTGGCCTCGGGGTCGGCGTCGGGTGACAGCTCGGCGGCGTCGTAGAAGGTAATCGCCGTGTCCCCGTAGCGCCTCGTCACGCCCCCCGCGGGGAGCGCCTCGCCGCGGCGGTGCTCCACGCAGAGGAGCGCGGCGAAGGGGCGCTCGAGCCAGCGCGCGGCGACCTTTGCCGCGAGGCCCAGCCCATAGGGGGGATCCGCGAAGCACACGTCGTACGCGGCCGCGGGGAGGTGCTCGATGTACCGGAGGGCGTCGCCCCGGTGCACGGTGGCCCGCGCGCCGGCCCCGAGGAGCTCCACGTTCCCGTGGAGGGCGCGGAGCGACGCCGGCGCCAGCTCCACGAAGTCCACGCTCGCCGCCCCGCGCGAGAGCGCCTCGAGGCCGAGCGCGCCCGACCCGGCGAAGAGCTCGAGGACGCGGGCGCCGGGGAGCCATTCCCGCACGATGCTCATCCAGGCCTCGCGCACGCGGTCGGCGGTGGGGCGCACGCGGGCATCGGCGGGGGGCCTGATGCGCCGCCCCTTCCATTCCCCCGCCACGATGCGGAGCATCGCGGCGCTCAGGCGGGACGGAAGTCGAGGAGCCGCGCCTGCAGCCGCGACTCGCCGTTCCACTCGTCGCGCTCCAGCCGGAAGGCGATGTCGAGGGGGATCCCCACCGAGAGCTCGCCCGATCGCGCCGACATGTCCCACCCGATCGCCCCCAGCTCGCCGGTGGCGGTGGCGAGCCGCAGCCGCAGCCCGGTGCGGCCGACCACGCGCGGCCGGTCCACGAGCTGCACCCCGCGCGCGACGAGCACCGGGGCGGGGTTGCCCGCGCCGCACGGCTCGAGGTGGCGGAGGAGCAGCTCCAGGTCGCCCGTCACGTCGTCGAGGGCGACCTCGAGGTCCACGCGCAGCTCGGGGACGAGGTCGTCCTTCGTGAGCCGCTCGCGCGCCACCGCGTTGAAGGCGGCGGCGAAGGCCTCCACGTTCCCGCGGCGCACGGTGACGCCGGCGGCCGCGCGGTGCCCGCCGAAGCGCACGAGGTGCTCGCGGCAGGCGCCGATCCCGGAGTGCAGGTCGAAGGCGCTGATCGAGCGGCCGCTTCCCTTCCCGTCGTCGCCCTCGAGGGCCACGAGGATGGTCGGGCGCCCGAACTGCTCCACCATGCGCGAGGCGACGATGCCGATCACCCCCGGGTGCCAGCGCTCGTCGGCGAGGACGATCCCGTAGGTCTCGTCGAGGTCCATCCCCAGGATGCGCTCGCGCGCCTGCTCCTGCGTCTCGCGGTCGGCATCCTGCCGGCGGCGGTTCATCTCCTCCAGCTCGCGGGCGATCACGTTCGCCTCGTGCTCCGTTTGCGCGAGCAGGAGCTCCACGCCGCGCAGCGCATGGCCCAGCCGCCCCACCGCGTTGAGGCGCGGGGCGAGGATGAACCCCACGCGCCCCGCGGTGAGCGGCTTCCCTTCCAGCCCCGAGGCGCGGATGAGGGCGCGCAGGCCGAGGTTCGGCGTCTCCGAGAGGAGCTTGAGGCCGTAGCGGGCGAGGACGCGGTTCTCCCCGCGCAGCGGGGCGATGTCGGCGATGGTGGCGAGCGCCACCAGGTCGAGCATCCCGAGCACCACGTTCTCGTTCCCGCCGAGGGCGCGGGTGAGGGCGAGCGAGAGCTTGAAGGCGACGCCGACCGCGGCGAGGTCCTTGTCGGGGTACTCGCACCCGTCCTGCTTCGCGTTGAGCACCGCGTACGCCGGAGGGAGCGGGCCGCCGGGGAGGTGGTGATCGGTGACGATGACGTCGATCCCCGCCCCCTGGAGCCGCCGCACGGGGCCGAGGGCGCTCGTGCCGCAGTCGGCGGTGACGACGACGCGCGCACCGCGCGCGATGGCGGCGTCCACCCCCGCGTCGCCGAGGTCGTAGCCGTCGGTGACGCGATGCGGGATGAAGGGGACCACCGTGGCCCCGAGGGCGCGCAGCGCGCGCGTGTAGAGCGTGGTGGAGCAGATCCCGTCCACGTCGTAGTCGCCGTGGACCATGATGGGCTCCCCGTCGCGGATGGCGCGCGCGAGGCGCTCCACGGCGCGCTCCACGCCGGTCATCGCGAGGGGGTCGTGGAGCTGGTCGAGGCGGGGACGCAGGTAGCTGCGCGCGCCCTCCGGAGCGTGGTAGCCGCGGATGGCGAGGAGGCGGCAGATGGCCTCGGGCAGGTTGAGCTCGGCCCGGAGGCGGGCGACCGCGGCGGGATCGGGATCTGGCGGGAGGAGCCAGCGGGTCCTGGGGCGGGTCGGCGCGGCGAGAGGGCTCACGAGCTAAAGCTAGGGGAACCGCCCGTACCGCTCAACCATCCGTTGAATGCATGGCTGAACGCTGGGAGCTGTGGGCTGAACCGCTGGGAGCTTGGGTTCGCTCGTGGCGGCTGGAACACAGGCTTGCAGCGGTCCAGCCCTCAGCGCTCAGCCTTCAGGCTTCGACCTTCGGCCCTCGACCTTCAGCCCCCAGCGGGATCAGGGGGAGTACAGCAACACCCCGCACCCCTCGCAGACCTCCACCTGGCCCGTGCCGCCCATGGTGTTGCGGCGCTGCATGGGGAGGAGGGTGTCGCAGTGGCTGCACGAGTCGCCGCGGAGGGACACGACGGTGTGCTCGCGCTTGCGGGAGCGGATGCGGTCGTAGCGGCCCAGCAGGGAGCGGGGGACGGCGCGGGCCTTCGCGTCGCGACGGCCGCGCGCCTCCTCGAGCTGCGCGTCGATGGCGGCGCGTTCCGCCGCCACGGCGGCACGCGTCTCCGCCTGGCGGCCCTCCACGTCCGCGACCGCGGCCTCGCGCTCCTGGAGGTCCTTCTGCATCTCCGCGATGCGGCGCCCCATGATCTCGGCCTCGCGCTCCGCGTCGGCGAGCATGCGCTTCGCCTGCTCGAGCTGCATGACCGCGGCCGCGGCCTGCTTCACGTTGGCGATGTGGTCGAGCTGCGCGGCGTTCTTGTCGTGCAGCGCCTTGTGCTCGGCCAGCGTCCCGCGCAGCGCGGCATGGCGCTGCTGCTCCTGCTCGAGCGCCCGGCGGGCCTGCTCGGCCCCGCGCACGGCGCGCTCGCGCTCGCGGTCGAGTGCCTCGAGCCGAGGCGCCAGCGCCTGGAGCCGGTCCTCGAGGGTGTAGATGTCCGCGTCGTCGGTCTGAACCGCGAGCAGTGCCGCCACGTCCGGATGCACGATCTCTGTCCTCGCTCTCGTTGTCGTCAGTATCTCACCCCATGCCGCCCCGATCAACCGCCTTCCAGCGACTGACCCCCAGGCCCACGAGCTCCGCCTTGAGCCGGAGCTTCTCCGACGTGAGGCGGTCCTGCTCCGGCGCATCGGCCAGGGGAAGCTCCCGGTCGATCTGCACCAGCCGAGCCCGGATGTCGCGTGCCTTAAACTGGGCCCCCGCGCGATCCAGGTATTCCCGCGCACTCTCCAGGCCACCGGCCTCGGCGCGCAGCTCCTCGAGGAAGGCGTTGCCCGCGGGATCGAGCATCTCCCCCAGCGCCTCGAAGTCGATCCCCTCGGGAAAGGCCAGGAGCTGCGCGTAGAGGGCGCGGCACTGCGGGTCTTTCAGGTCCTCCGCGGCGATGCGCTCGGCCGCGGCCTCGATCATCCCGGGCACGTGCACGATGTGCCTGAGGAGCTCGCGCTCGGCGAAGCGGGCCTCGGAGGCGCGCCCCTGGCGGCGCTCGCTGGTGAAGGGCGCGCCGCGCCCCCCGCCCCCACGCTCGCGCCCCCGGTCGCCGGAGAAGCGGCCCCCCGAGCCACCGCGCGACTCCTCGCGGCCCCCCTCCTCCTCGCGATGCGAGGACGCTCCCCCGCCCCGTCCCGGCGCCGGCTCGGGCTGCGCCACCTCGTGGGCCAGCATCTCCCGGCTCACCCCCGCCACGTCGGCGGCGCGGCCCAGGTACAGGTCACGGGTGATCGGGTCGCTGGTCGCGCGGATGGTCGGGATGAGCCGGTCGAGCGCCTTGCGCTTGCGCCGCAGGTCGGCGAACCACCCCGCGCGCTCGAGGAGCTGGATCTTGCGCTCGAAGATGTCGATGCCGTGCGCGAGCTGCTGCTCCATGCGGGCGGCGCCGTGCGCGCGCACGAAGGTGTCCGGGTCCTCGCCCTCGGGGAGGGTCACGACCTGCACGGCCACCCCCTGCCGCAGGAGCTCGTCCCCGGCGCGGAAGGTGGCCTTGAGACCGGCCTGGTCGCTGTCGTACAGCAGGTAGACCGTCTTCGTGTAGCGGGCGAGCAGCGTCGCCTGCTCCTCGGTGAGGGCGGTGCCGAGCGGGGCGACCACCGATTCGATCCCGGCGAGCGCGAGGCGGACCGCGTCCACGTAGCCTTCCACGACGAGCGCGCGCTCGTCGCGACGGATCGCATGGCGCGCCCAGTGGAGGCCGTAGAGGGTGCGCCCCTTCACGAAGATAGGGGATTCCGGGGAGTTGAGGTACTTCGGTTCTCCCTGCCCGATCACCCGCCCGCCGAAGGCCACCACGCGCCCCTGCACGTCGTGGATGGGAAACATGAGGCGCCCGCGGAAGCGCGGCCGGATCACTCCCTCCGCATCGTCCTCGCGGTGCACCGCGAGCCCCGACTCGAGGATCACCGCATCGGGCACGCCGAGGGCGTGCAGGTGCTCGCGGAGGGAGTCGTCGCGCGGGGAGAAGCCCAGGGCGAAGCGCTCCGCGTCGGCGCGCGAGAGCTGGCGCGACTCGAGGTACTCGCGCGCGCCGGCGGCGGCGGGGGATTCCCAGAGCAGCTTCGCGAAGAACTCGGCCGCCGCGGCATTCGCCTCGTAGTAAGGGGCGAAGCGGTCCCGCTCCTCCCGCCGCTGCTCCACCTCCTCCACCACCACCCCGCTCCGCCCTCCCACGTACTTCACCGCCTCCACGAAGTCCATCCCCATGCGCTTCTGCACGAAGGAGAAGATGTCGCCGCTCTCGTGGCACTTGAAGCAGTGGTAGGCGCCGGTGCGCGGGTTCACCGAGAAGTTCGGGTTCTTCCCCCCGTGAAAGGGGCAGGCCCCCCGCCAGGAGGTGCCCACGCGGCGCAGCTTCACCTGCTCGCCGATGATTTCGATCACGTCGGCGGCGTCGCGCACGCGGTCCACCACCTCGTTGGGAATCACGCGAACTCCGCGACGGTCACGCCATTCCCCCCTTCGTTCCACGCGCCGAGCCGGAAGTTCCGGACGCGCGACTCCTTGGTGAGCAGCTCGGCCACCCGGTCGCGCAGCGCGCCGGTGCCCTTCCCGTGGATGATGCGCATGGCGGGGAGGTCGGCGCGGATGGCGGCGTCGAGGGCCTGGAGGAGCATGGCATCGATCTCGTCCGGGCGCATCCCCCGCAGGTCGATCTCGGTGGACGCCTCCACCTCGGGGAGGTCGCCCACGGGGGTGCCGGCGGGGACCACGGGGGCCAGCTGCGTGCGGCGCAGGGTGCGCGGGTCCACGGTGAGGCGGAGCGCCCCCACGGTCACCATCGCCTCCTTCCCCCGCAGCTCGACGATGCGCCCCACCTTGCCCCCGAGGGTGCCCACCTCCACGGCGTCGCCGATGGCGAGCGGCGCCTCGGCGCGGGGCTCGGCCGCGCGGCCCCCGCCCCCGGTGCGCTGCGCGGCGCGGCGCGCCGCATTCCGCTCCTCGCGCTCGAGGCGGTCGAGCTGCTCCCCCTGCTTCTGCGCGAGCGCCTCCGCCTTGCGCCGTGCCTCGCGCGCGGCCTCCTCCACCGCGTCGGCCTGCTGCTTCTTCAGGTCCTTGATGGTGCGGTCGATCTCGGCGCGGGCGTCGAGCAGGTAGCGCCGCGCCTCCTGCCGCGCGTTGCGCTCCGCCTCGCGCTCGCGGGTGCGCACGCTTTCCTCGCGGCGGATCACCTCCTGGATGCGGCGGCGCGCGTCGTCGGCGATCGCGCTCGCCTCCTTCTCGAGGCGGTCCAGCTCCTCCTCGCGCTTCTCGAGCTGCTCCACCAGCGCGGCGAGGTCGCGCTCCTGCTGGGGAAGACGCTCCTCGGCGCGATCCACGATCGCGGGGGGGAGCGCGAGGCGCCGCGCGATGGAGATGCCGTACGAGCGCCCCGGCACCCCCTTGATCAGCCGGTACGTGGGCGCAAGGGCGACCGCGTCGAACTGGAGCGACGCGTTCACCACTCCCGGCACCTGCGCGGGCAGCTCCTTGAGCGTGCCCAGGTGGGTGGAGGCGATGGTGGTCGCGCCACGCCGGGTGAGCTCCTCGAGGATCGACCAGCCGAGGGCCGCGCCCTCCACGGGATCGGTGCCCGAGCCCAGCTCGTCCACCAGCACGAGGGAGTCGCCGGTGGCGAGGCGGAGGATCTCGCCGAGGTTCTTCAGGTGCGCGCTGAAGGTGGAGAGGCTGGCGGCGATCGACTGCTCGTCGCCGATGTCGGCGTAGGCGTCGTCGAAGATGGCAACGCGGCTCTCCGCGCCCACCGGCGCGGGGATCCCCGCCTGCATCATCGCGGAGAAGAGGCCCACCGCCTTGAGGAGCACCGTCTTCCCCCCGGTGTTCGGGCCGGAGAGGAGCAGGGTGCGCTCGCCGGGGGCCATCGCGAGGTCGAAGGGGACGACGTCGCGCCCATCCTCGCGCGCCTGGGCGAGGAGCAGGGGGTGCCGGCCGTCGTTGATGGCGAATCCCTGGCGCGCGGGAACCATCTCCGCGGGGGCGCACCCGAACTCGTTCGCGTAGCGGGCGCGCGCGAAGAGGGCGTCCAGCTCCGCGAGCGCGTCCATCGTGTCCACGAGCGCCTCGCGATGGGGACGCAGGCCATCGGTGAGCGCGAGGAGGATGCGGTCCACCTCCTCCTGCTCGTCGATCTCCAGCTCGCGCATGCGATTGCCGAACTCGATCGCGGCGGGGGGCTCCACGAACAGCGTCGCCCCGGACTGCGACACGTTGTGCACGATGCCCCCCACCTCCCCCCGCCCCTCGCGCCGCACCGGAATCACGAAGCGGCCGTTGCGCACGGTGACCGAGGCATCGGCGACGCGGTGGTGGGACTCGAGGCGGCCCATCGCCCGCTCGAGGATGCGCACGAGCTCCCCGTGCGCGGCGCGCAGCTCGCGGCGGATGCGGCGGAGCGCGGCCGACGCATCGTCCTTCACCGAGCCGTCGTCGAGGAGGGTGCGCTCGATCGCGTCCTCCTCGTTCCGGGCCACGAGCAGCCGGTCCACGAGCGGGGCGAGCACGGCGCGCACGATGGAGGGGCGGCGCTCGTCGCGCAGCGACTCGCGGGTGGTGCGGCTCGAGCGCAGGAGCTGCGCGGCGGCGAGGAGCTCGGCGCCGGTCCATCGGGTGCCGATCACGCGCAGGCGGGTGAGCGGCTGCCGGAGGTCGGGGACGGCGGCGGGATGCCAGGGGTCGTCCCCCTGGATGGCGGCACGCACCGCGGCCACGCGCCGGTGCTCCGCGTCGAGCCAGTCGCGGTCACGGCGCGGGGTGAGGGCGCGCACGCGCTCCGCGCCCAGCTCCGTGGTCGCGCGCCCCGCGACCAGGGAGAGGACGCGGGGAAACTCCAGGACATCCAGCGCGTGCGGGTTCACCCGGGCCGGGCCAGCTCCTGGCGAGCGATGGCGTTGATGATCCCGCCTTCGGCGCGGCCCTTGAACTGCGCCATCACCTTCCCCATCACGGCGCCGATGTTCTTCGCGCCGCCGGCGATCGCGGCCTGCACCGCGGCGCGCAGCTCCTCCTCCGAGGCACCGGCGGGGAGGTACTCCTCGAGCGCGTCGGCCTCCGCCTGCTCGCGCGCCGCGAGCTCCGGGCGGTTCCCCGTCTCGTACATCTCGATGGATTCGCGGCGACGCTTCACCCCCTTGCGGATCACCTCCACCACGTCGTCGTCGGTGAGGTCGCGCTTGAGCTCGATCTCCCGGTTCTTCGCGTCGGAGAGGATGGTGCCGAGGAGGAGGGTCCGGTCCTTGTCGCCCGCCTTGCGGGAGGCGTTGAGGTCGGACTGGAGGCGGTGCATGAGGTCGGACATGCTGTGAAGTTAACTCGCGTGAGGTTTCCCGGGGGATGGCTCCTTTGGTGCGCCGGCCAGACGGGGTGGGAACGAGCTGTACGATCCGTCCCCCCTGACCGCTCCGATTGCGTGTCGCCGTCCCGTGCGGGGGACCTGAGGGGTTGGAAAAGGACGACAGGGGCGAGAACGGCGATGAGAGCCTGAAATGCGAAAAATGTGGGCGCGCTTTCTCGAAGTTTTCGCCGTCCTCGCCTTTCTCGCATTCTTCTAATCTCCCCGCCCTGCCAAAGCGGACCCTCTGCGCGCTCGGAGCGATCAGGGGGTCCAGATCGTACAGGTCGTTCCCACCCCGTCTGTCCGGCGGAAGGAACTCACCCCGGCGGCCAGCCCATGGGCCGCCCGCCGATCAGGTGCATGTGCAGGTGGAAGACCGTCTGCCCCGCCTCGCCGTTCGTGTTGAACACGGTGCGGTAGCCGCTCTCGGCGATGCCGTACTTCTTCGCCAGCTCGGCGGCGAGCATCGCGACCTTCCCCACGAGGGCCGGATCGGTCACCTGGTTGAGCGAGGCCACGTGCTCCCGCGGCACCACCAGGATGTGCACGGGGGCCTGCGGGTTCACGTCGCGGAAGGCCACGCAGTCGTCGGTCTCGGCGACGATCGTCGCGGGGATCTCCTTCCCGATGATGCGGCAGAAGAGGCAGGCGTCAGCCATCGGATCCCTCCATGGGGCGGGGGTGCGCCGCGCGCAGCACGGCCACGGCGGCGATCCCCGCGGTCTCGAACCGCAATGTATTCGTGCCGAGGGTCGCGGCCACCCAGCCGGCCGCGAGGAGCTGCTCCCGCTCCTCCGGCTCGAGCCCCCCTTCGGGGCCGAAGCAGAGCGCCACCGGCTCGGGAGCGGCGGGGGGGCGGAGGGGCTCGCCGCCGGCGTCGAGCAGGAGGCGACGCGAGGCGCCCACCGCCGCGAGGGCCTCTCCGAGCGGTCGCTCGGGGAGCACCTCCGGCAGCCACGCCCCCCCGGACTGCTCGAGCGCCGCCGCCATCCGGGCGCGCACCTTCGCGCGGAACCCCTCCCCCTCCCCGCGCGGCGTGACGCTGCGGGACCGGTGGAAGAGCACCGGGGTCCAACGGGCGATCCCCAGCTCGGTGCACTTCTCCGCGAGCCAGAGCATGCGGTCGCGGTCGCCCACGGGAACGAGCAGCTCGATCGGCGAGAGCGCCGCGGCGGGCTCCACTTCGGTGAGCTGCACGGCGAGGCGCGACTTGGTGAGCAGCGCGATCGTGCCCGCGCCGCGCATGCCGGCGCCGTCGGTGAGGCGCACCGCCTCCCCCACCTCGAGGCGACGCACGCGCGCGTGGTGCGCGGCCTCCTCCGGCAGGTCGATCGTGGTGCCCGCCTCGCCCAGCGGAGCCGAGGCGAGGAAGGTGGCTACCGCGCGATCACGACGCTCCACCAGATGTCCTCCCGGTCTTCCGCTTCCACCCGCCATCCCCCCGCCTCGAGCGCCTGGAGCATCTCGTCGCGCTCCTCCTGGAGGATCCCGCTCAGGATCGCGCGCCCGTCGGGCTCGAGCGCGCTGGCGATGAGCGGGAGGATCTGCACCAGCACGGAAGAGATGATGTTGGCGAAGATCACGCGCACCGGCGCGACGAGGGGGAGCAGGTGCGCCGCGTCGCCCTCGAGCACGCGCACGCGATCGGCCACGCCGTTGCGGCGCACGTTCTCCTCGGCGTTGGGGATCGCTTCCGGGTCGAGCTCGATCGCGGCGGCCGAGCGCGCGCCGAGCTTCACCGCGGCGATCGCGAGCACGGCGCTGCCGGCGCCCAGGTCGGCGACGCGATCGCCTTCGCGCACCACTCCCTGCATCAGGCGCACGACGCCGCGCGTCGTCGCGTGCTCACCGGTGCCGAAGGCCATCTCGGGCTCGATGACGACCGTGCGCGCGGGGTCGCGCCCCTCGGCGAGCCAGGGGGGCGCGATGTCGATCGCACCGAGCTGCTGGAGCCCGATGCGGTCCTTCCAGGCCTCGCTCCAGTTCACCGGCTCCACGACGCCGATGTCGACGTGTGCCTCCGGGCTCGCCGCGCGGATGGCGTCGCGGATGCGCGCCTCGCCGAGGGACTCCTCGAATGCGGTGTGCAGCTCGTCGCCCACGTCCTGCACCCCCTGCGAGCCGAGGGCGAACAGGGCGGCGGTCACGCGCTCGCGGTCGGCGCCGGGACGGACGCGGACGGAGAGCCAGCGGGTGGGCTGGGTCACGCGCCCAGCGCTTCCTTCATCTTGGCCCAGAACCCCTTCCCGCGGCTGTCGGTGGGGACCACGCTGCGCAGCTGCGCGAGGCGCTCGAGGAGGTCGCGCTCCTCGGCGCCGATCTCCTCGGGGGTCCAGAGCTGCACGCGCACGTGCAGGTCGCCGGTGCCGGAGGAATTCACCCGCGGCAGCCCACGCCCGCGCAGGTGGAACACCTGCCCGCTCTGCGTGCCCTGCGGGACGGCGAGGGTCATGAAGCCGTCCACGGTGGGCACCTGCACCTCGCCGCCGAGCACGAGCTGCGGGTAGGTCACGAGGACCTCGGTGTAGAGGTCCTCGCCGTCGCGCTCGAAGCGCGGGTCCTCGGCGACGTCGAACACCACGTGCACGTCGCCACGCACGCCGCCGCGCGCGCCGGCGTTCCCCACGCCGCGGAGCGTCATGTACTGGCCGGTGGCGACGCCGGCGGGGATGCGCACGTCGATGGTGCGCTCGCCGCGCACGCGCCCCTCGCCGCGGCACTTGCGGCAGGGGTTGGGGATGATCGTCCCTTCGCCCTTGCAGGTGGGGCACGGGGCGACGGTGACGAAGTTGCCGAAGAAGGAGCGCTGCGCGCGCCGCACCTCGCCCGCTCCCTGGCAGCTGGGGCAGGTCTGCGTCTTGGATCCCGGCTCCGCGCCCTGGCCATCGCAGCGGTCGCAGGGGTCGAGGAGCTTCAGCGTGACCTGGCGCTCGACGCCGGTGGCCGATTCCGCGAGGGAGAGCTGCACGGTGACCTTCGCGTCGGCGCCGGTGCGCACGCTCCCGCCGCCCCGCGCGCCGCCGAACATCTCCTCGAAGCCGGCGAAGCCTCCGAAGTCGCGCATGAAGACGCTGAGCGCCTCGGAGAGGTCGAAGTGGTGGAAGCCGGCCGCGCCGCCGCCGCCGCGGAGCCCCGCCTCGCCGTAGCGGTCGTAGGCGGCACGCTTCTGCGGGTCGCGGAGGACATCGTACGCCTCCGTGACCAGCTTGAACTGCTCCTCGGAATCCTTGGAGCCGCCGTTGCGGTCCGGGTGCCACTTCATCGCCAGCCGACGATAGGCCTTCTTGATGTCGTCGTCGGAGGCGGTGCGCTCGACCTCGAGCGTCGCGTAGTAATCAGCCATATCCCT
>DASWVQ010000126.1:0-1520 GCA_036401195.1 Gemmatimonadaceae bacterium | reverse complement strand
GTGGTGGACCCCTCGCCCCTCTCCGCGCAGGCTGGTGGTGCCGCATCCGCGTCACCCGGCAGGTCGGCGCGCCCCGCGGGCATCGAGGTCGTGCCGAGCCGCCGGGCGCCGACTGGGCGCCCACCTCGCTCGCGCAGGCTCGAACCGCGCACCGCCGTTCAGCCCGCGCGAACCCTCGAACCGCCCCACCGGGCGCGGCGAGCGTGTCCGGACCGCCCGGCTGGCATCGGACCCCGGTGCCCGGGGCCGCGCTCGCGGCGAGGGGCCCTCGCGGGACCGTGCGGGCCCGAAGGGACCGCCGCTCAGGTCCCGCGGGGGCCCCTCGCCGCGAATCCCGCGCGGCCCCGGGCACGCCACACGAGAGCCGACCGTAAACCAAGGCCGGCGAGAAAAGCCCTCAGCCCTGGGGCTTCGAGCGGCCGTGCGCCTCGGCGAGCTTGCGGGCGATGCCGCGATAGAACGCGGCGTGGTCGGGCTGCTCCTGCTGCTCGAAGGTCATCGCGGTGGTCTCGAGCGCGTACAGCAGGTTGCCCAGGTACAGCTCCGCCAGCTCGCCCACCGTCTCCGGGGAATCAGCCATTCCCCTCGTGGTCCCCGGCGAGCTGCACCACGATCGCGGTGATGTTGTCCAGCCCCCCGCGCCCGTTCGCCTCGGAGATGAGCAGGTGCACCATCCGCTCCGCGGGAACCCGCGCGAGCAGGAGCTGCTGGAGCCGGCGGTCTTCCACCATCCCCGTGAGCCCGTCGC
The DNA here is from genome assembly GCA_036401195.1 of Gemmatimonadaceae bacterium. GTDB lineage: Bacteria > Gemmatimonadota > Gemmatimonadetes > Gemmatimonadales > Gemmatimonadaceae > JACDHQ01. Next base: position 772 of record DASWVQ010000126.1, on the reverse strand, counting down.
TCGCGAGCAGGAACAGGTCGCCCAGCTTCGCCTCCCCCTCGTACACGTCGGGCTCCACCTCGGGGCTCGCCCCCACGCAGCGCGTGATCACGTTGCTGTAGGGGTGGTAGCGCGCCTGCTCGGGGGTGAGGAACCCCGCGTCGACCTGCTCCTGCACGTAGGAGTGGTCCTTGGTGAGCTGGCGGAGGGCGCCGTCGCGGAGCAGGTACACCCGCGAGTCCCCCACCTGGCCGATCATGTACCGGGTGCCGGAGACGAGGAGCACCGAGGCCGTGGTCCCCATCCCCTGCTTGTCCACCTCGGACGACGTCCGGTCGTGGATGGCGCGGTTGGCGTGGCGGAGCGCCTCGGCCACCGTGGCGGCGGCGTTCGGGGCGCCCAGGTCGCGCAGGCCGGCCAGCTCGCGCATGACGATCTGGACCGCCATCTCGCTGGCGACTTCGCCCGCGGCGTGGCCGCCCATTCCATCGGCGACGATGAAGAGGCCACGATCGCCATCGGCGTCGCTGGCGAAGTTGTCTTCGTTCCCGGACCGGATCATCCCGACGTCCGTCCGGGCCGCGTGTACAAGCCGCACGCCGTTACCTTAACACGAGGAACGCACCCACCGCTACGAGCAGGAGCAGGAGGATCCAGAGAACGGGAGACGTTCCCTGGCGGGTGGGATCAGGCGCGGGCACGGGGCGCGACGCTGGCGCCTTGGCGGCGGGAGCGGGCGCCTTCGGGGCGGCCGGCGCGGCGGGCGCGAGGTCGACCAGGCCACGGGGGGACG
>DASWVQ010000125.1:0-169227 GCA_036401195.1 Gemmatimonadaceae bacterium | reverse complement strand
GCGAGCTGCGCGCTCACCGCGCCACCCCCGCGCCGGCCCGCGCCGTGCGCCACACCAGCCAGCGCGCCGCCGCGTTCACGAGGAAGGTGAGGAGCAGGAGCACGAACCCCACCGCCATCAGCGCCGACAGGTGCAGGTCGCCGGTCGCCTCGCTGAACTCGTTCGCGATCAGCGACGCCATCGTATACCCCGGCGCGAGCAGCGACGCGGAGATCTCGTGCCGGTTCCCGATGAGCATCGTCACCGCCATCGTCTCGCCGAGGGCGCGACCGAGCCCCAGCATCACCCCGCCCACGATGCCGGAGCGCGCGAAGGGGAGCACCGCGTCGCGGATCATCTCCCACCGGGTGGCCCCCAGGGCGAGCGCCGCCTCGCGCTGCGACCGCGGCACCGCCATCAGCACCTCGCGCGTGACGGCGGAAATGTACGGGAGCACCATGATCGAGAGGATCAGCCCCGCGGAGAGCATGCTCGGCCCGTAGTTCGGCCCCGAGAAGAGGGGGGTGCCCCCCAGGTGCAGCGTGTCCTTGAGGAAGGGGGTCACGTGGTCGCGCACGATCGGCACGAGCACGAAGATCCCCCACAGCCCGTAGATCACGCTGGGGATCGCGGCGAGGAGGTCCACCGTGAAGGCCACCGGCTGCCGCAGCCAGCGCGGGGCGAACTCCGAGAGGAAGATCGCCGAGCCGAGCGCCAGCGGGGTGGCGATGACGAGCGCGATCGCCGAGGAGACGACCGTGCCGTAGAGCGCCGGCGCCGCCCCGAAGCGTCCCTTCACCGGGTCCCAGTCGCTCGAGGTGATGAAGCCGACCCCGAACTCGCGGAGGGCGGGCCAGGCGGCCACGCCCACCGCGGCGAAGATGAGGAGCAGGAGGACCGGCACCATCGCGGCGAAGGCCGTGGTGACCCAGTCGTAGGCGCGGTCCCCCGTGTCCACGCGCATGCGTTACTTCCCGGCGGCGAGGCTCGCCACGACGGAGTCGAGGCGCGTCACCATGTTCGCGGGAAGGGGCGCGTAGTCGAGCGCCCCCGCCTGCTGCTGGCCGTCGTGCAGCGCCCACTTCAGGAACTCCGCGAGCTGCTTCGCCTTCGTGGCGTCGGCCATGGTGCGGTAGGCCAGCAGCCAGGTGAAGGAGGCGATCGGGTAGGCGCCCTGCCCCGGCGCGTTCACGATCGACACGCGGTAGTCGGTGTTCGCCGGGAGGGTGCCGGCGACGCCGGCCGCCGCCGCGGTGACGGCCTCGATGCTCGGCGCCACGAACTCACCGTTGGCGTTGCGCACGGCCGCGGTGGGAAGCTTGTTCTGGTTCGCGTAGGCCAGCTCCACGTAGCCGATCGCGCCCGGCGTCTGCTTCACCTGCCCCGCCACCCCCTCGTTCCCCTTGCCGCCGAGGCCCACCGGCCACTGCAGCTCCTTCCCCTTCCCCGGTGCCGCCTTCCACGAGGGGCTCACCGCGGCGAGGTAGTCGGAGAAGATGTAGGTCGTGCCGCTGCCGTCGGAGCGGTGCACCACGAGGATGTCACGCGCCGGCAGGGTGACGCCGGCGTTGAGCGCGGCGATGCGCGGGTCGTTCCACTTCGTCACCTTGCCCGCGAAGATGTCCGCCACCAGGTCGCCGGTGAGCTTCAGCGGCTGCGTCACCTCCGGGAGGTTGTACGTCACCACCACCGCGCCGATCACCGTGGGGATGTGCACGATGGCGCCCCCCTTCGCCTTCGCCAGCTCGGCGTCGCTCATCGGCGCGTCGCTGGCGCCGAAGTCCACCGTCTGCTCGGAGAGCTGCTTGATGCCGCCGCCGGAGCCGATGGACTGGTAGTTGATCTTCACCCCGGTGGCCTTCGCGTAGTCCGAGAACCACTTCGAGTAGATCGGATAGGGGAAGGTGGCGCCGGCCCCGGTAAGGGCGACGCCCGAGGACGTCGTGCCGGCGGCGGTGCTGCTGTCGCCGCCCTTCGAGTCGCCTCCACCGCAGGCCGCGAGGAAGGCGACCGCGCCGAGCAGGAGTGACAGGTTCTTCACGGGTAGTCTCATGCGTTGGGTGTGATGGAAGGCTCACCGGGCCCTGTCACGGGCTCTGTAACGGCCCGTAACGGGCATGTAACGACCGGCCGCCGTGGCCCCGGGGCGTTCCTCGACGCTGCATTCCCCCGCTCTTTCCCGCCGTCCGGGAAGCGCCTACCGGGTGGAGCGACTGGGGTCCACTCACCAGAAACTGCCGGGTTGGAAAACAGCTGAAACAAGGAAAGGACCGAATCGCTCCATGGACTTCGGAGCGCCGCGCACATGGGGAAAAATCAGGGTTTTCCCTTTTTCAGTAGTTTTCCAACCCGGCAGTTTCCGGCGCGACGGCCCTTCCCCACCCCACTCCAGATCCGCATGCCCACCCAGCCCATCGCCGTCGCCCCCCACCCGCTGCTGCGGGCCGTCGCGTTCACCACGCACTTCCCCGCACCGCTCGGCTCGCTGGAGACGCCCCCCGGCCTTCTGGGCTTCCTCCAGGACGACGCGCCCGCCCCCGTCCGTCGCGACGAGCCCCTGCGCACCGCCATCCGGGACCTGCTCCGCCACGGCGGCTACAAGCCCACCGGGCGCGGGAAGCCCGCGTCGGAGTACCTCGTGCGCGCGGCCGCGGAGGGAGCGCTCGGCGCCATCAACCTCGCCGTGGACGCCTGCAACGCCGTGTCGCTGCACAGCGGCTTCCCCATCAGCGTGGTGAGCCTCGATCGGGCGCAGCCCCCCTTCTCCATCGCCGTCGCCCCGGCGGGGAGCGCGTACGTGTTCAATGCGTCGGGGCAGGAGATCGACATCGGGGGCCTGCTCTGCCTGGCCGACGCAGCCGGCCCGTGCGCCAACGCCGTGCGCGACTCGCAGCGCACGAAGACGCACCCGGAGACGACGGAGACGCTGAGCGTGGTCTGGGGGTGCGCGGGCTTCGAGCCGCGGCTCGAGGCGGCGGCCCGGTGGTATCGCGACCTGCTCGCCGGCGCGGGGGCGACGACCGAAGTCACCGAGACCGTGGAGGCCACGTGATCGCCCAGCTCCTGAACCCCGCGCGGCGCGGGTCGACCGTATCCGCCGAAGTGCGCGGCGGCGTGGCCACCTTCCTCACGATGGCCTACATCCTGGCCGCGAACCCCGCCATTCTCTCGGCGGCCGGCGTCGACCCCGGCGCGGCGGCGGTGGGCACGGCGGCGGCAGCGGCGGTGGCCTGCCTGCTCATGGGGGTGTTCGCGGACTTTCCGCTCGCCCTCGCGCCGGGGATGGGGCTGAACGCGGTGCTCGCCTTCCAGATCGCACCGGCGGTCGGGTCCTGGGAGGCGGCGATGGGGCTCGTGGTGCTCGACGGGCTCCTGGTGCTCGTCCTGGTGCTCCTCGGCATGCGCGAGGCGGTGATGCGCGCGATCCCGCACGACCTGCGGCTCGCGATCGGCGTCGGCATCGGGCTGTTCATCGCCTTCATCGGCGCGGTGGACGCGAAGCTCGTGGTGGTGCCGGGCGGGACGATCGCGGCGCTGGCCGCCGACCCGCGCGCCACCATGCCTCCCGTGACCTACGGGTCGCTGCACACGCCGGAGGCGGCGATCGCCCTCGCGGGCACCTGCCTGATCGCGGTGCTGATGGTGCGGCGGGTGCACGGCGCCATCCTCCTGGGGATCGCCGGAAGCGCCATCGCCGCCTTCGCCCTCGGCGTGGCCGCCCTCCCCGGGGGGAGCTGGGTCGCGGTGCCGCACTTCCCCACCTTCAGCCACGTGGACCTGCGCGCCGCGCTCACCCTCGGCGCGCTCCCCCTGCTGCTCCCGCTGATGCTCGTGGACTTCTTCGACACGATCGGCACGGCGACGGCGATCGCCGAGGAGGGGGAGCTCGAGGACAGCGAGGGCCGCATCCCCGGGATCCGGCGCGTGCTGGCGGTGGACGCGCTGGGGGCCTCGATCGGGGGGCTGTTCGGCGTGAGCTCGGTGACCTCGTACATCGAGTCGGCGGCCGGGGTGGCGGAAGGGGCGCGCACCGGGCTGCACTCCGTGGTGGTGGGCCTGCTGTTCGTCGCCGCGATGTTCGTGGCGCCGCTCGCCGCGGCGGTCCCCGCGGCGGCCACCGCGCCCGCGCTGATCGTGGTGGGGTTCCTGATGGTGGGCCAGGTGGTGCGCATCGACTTCCGCACCCTCGAGACCGGCCTCCCCGCCTTCGTGCTGCTGGTGACGATCCCCTTCACCTACTCGATCTCGCACGGGATCGGCTACGGGTTCATCACCTACGTGATCGTGCAGCTCTTCTCCGGCGGGTGGCGGCGGGTGCACCCGCTGATGGCGGTGACCGCGGCGATCTTCGCCGCGTACTTCCTCATGTGAAGTACCGATGAGGGTACGGGCTGAACCCGAGATCGCTCGGGGTCGGTTGGTAGCGCGCCTGCGCCAGGTCCTTCGGCTGCGCCTCAGGACGACGTCAGTAGGAGCCCGACCACGAAGAGCATCCCGAACACGAGGTGTAGCTTCGCCGTGCGCGGGGTGAGCGGCCGCCGCGACTCGCGCGGCGCCGGGAGGAAGCGCAGTGCCTGCCGCGCCACCGGGGCGCTGAGCGCCACCAGCGCCAGCCATGGGGCACGCAGCCACCAGGCGACGGCGAGCGCCGCGACGTACGCGCCCGCGAGCATCGCCCGGTAGAGCCGCGCGCCGCGCGCATAGCCGATGCGCACGGTGAGGGTCCGGATGCCATGCCGCGTGTCGTCCTCGAAGTCGCGCAGCTCGTTGCTGAGCAGCAGGAGCGACACGAGCAGGCTCACCGGGATGCTGACGATCGCCGCGCGCAGGCTGGGGCGGCCGGCGGTGGCGACGTATGCCCCCTCGACCATCAGCGCCCCCATGAAGATGAACACGAGCGCCACGGCGAGCCCCCGCCGCTTGTAGTTCAGCGGCTCACCCGTGTAGAAGTACGCCGAGAGGAGCCCCACGATGCCGATCCAGAGCAGTGAGATCCCGGTGCGCGCCACCAGCACCAGCCCGAGCGCCACGGCCACGGCGAAGCAGGCCATCCCCGTCCCGTAGATCACCCACTCCGTGCGGCTGCGCGCGTCGCCGAAAATGGCGAGTCCCGCGAACTTGTTGTCGAGCTGCCCGTGCTTGAACTCGAAGAAGTCGTTGACCAGGTTCACCCCGGCCTGCATCAACACCCCCGCCACCAGGGTCAGCGCGGCGTTGAACGGGTCGGCGCCCCCATCGCGCCAGGCGAGGGCGATCCCCAGGAAACAGGAGATCGCGGCGATCGTGAACGAGAAGGGGCGCAGCGCCTGCAGCACCGCCCCCCGCAGCTGCGCGGCGGCGGGACGCGGGGCGGCGGCGAGGGGCGCGGCCATCGCCTCAGGCCGTGACGGCGGCGGCGGTGTCGATCGCCTGGAGCACCGCGGCGGTGCTGGTGAGGGTGGCGAAGCCGAAGGCCATCGCCTCCAGGCTCTGCTTCTCCATCTCCTCGGTGTACGACGCGGTGGCGTCCACCGCGAGCATGGTGCGGAAGTCGCGCACGAAGGCGGCGCGCACGGTGGTCTCCACGCACACGTTGGTGGCGATCCCGGTCATCACCAGGGTGTCCACGCCGAGGTTGCGGAGGATCATCTCCAGGTTGGTGCCCTGGAAGGCGTCCCATCGCGTCTTGCGCACCACGATGTCGCGCGCCAGGGGCGCGAGCTCGTCGATGATGGCCGCATCCCAGGAGTCGGCGACGCTGTGTCCCAGCCCCTGGAGCGGGGGGAACACCTGCGCGAGGATGCCCGCGTCGCGGTAGTCGGCGCGGAGCCACATCTGGGAGTAGACCACCGGCGCCCCCGCCGCGTGGAAGGCGGCGAGCAGGTCCGAGATCGGCGGGATCGGGCCGTCGGTGCGGCCCGTGGGAAGGCCGAGCTTCCCGATCGAGCCGCCGGGCTTGATGAAGCCGTTCTGCATGTCGCACACGAAGAGCGCGGTGCGGCGGAGGTCGAGCGAGAGGGGGGTGGTATCGGGCATCGGCGGCGGGTCGGCATCGCGCGGGGGATCCGCGCACATGGTCGAGCCAAAGATCCCCGCAGGGCCGACCCGGGGCGATCCGGGAAGGGTGGAAATCGCTTCGGGGCTCCCCCGTCGGGAGGCACGGGGATTCCCGCACGGAGGCGGAGGTTCTGCGATGCCCCGGTCCTTTCCCGTGGCGTGTGGTCCCGCGCGCGAATCCGGGGCCCGATCGGTTGACAGGATCGGCGCACGGCCCAGTAATGGACGAGCCGCGACGCCGCGCCTGGCACGTCGACCCGTTCCACCCGCTCGATGAATCGGCATCCCCTCCTCCTCCTGCTGCTCGCGGCGTGCGCACGATCCGCGACGCCTCCGGGCAGCGTCGTCCCGCAGGGCTCGGCCGGTGCCCCCACCGCGGCCACCGCCGCCGAGCGTCAGCGTCGTTGCGCGGAGCTGGCGGACAGCACCAGCCGCGTCGCCATCCGCCTCCTGCCCCGAGCGAATAACGCCAACCCTGGTCGGCTCGAGGCCTATCCTCGCGACCTGCGTGACGGCGGGACCGCGCGCGCCACCTATCGCATCCGGCCCGACGGCTCCGGTGAAGCACTATCGCTCGTCATCACCGGGTCGAACGACGCCGACTTCCGGAGGGCGCTCGAGCGCGGGATCGAGCAGATGCGCGCGCGCCCCGCGATGCGCGAGGGCTGCCCGGTCTGGAGCCAGGGGGAGTACATGATCAAGGCCAAAGTCGTGGGCCGGGTGCGCGGATGAGCGGCTGACGCATCCCCCGCGCGCCCGGTCGCGGCGCCGAACGGGCCGAACAAGAAAAAATCCGCCAGGCGGCATGCCTGGCGGACCACGATCCGGGGCGGAGGGTTTCTCCCCGCCACATCCAAGATATAGCGGGTCCGGGGACTTGCGGGAAGGCCGGGGGGAGGTGGCATCATCGCCGCTCACCCGGAGGATACGAATGGGCGGCACCGTGCTGGACCTGAAGGACGTCGGCCTCGCGCAGGTGGCGGCGGTGGGCGGAAAGGGCGCACACCTGGGGGAGCTGGTTCGGATGGACGGCCTGCGCGTCCCCCCGGGGTTCTGCGTGACGACCGACGCCTTCCGGCGCATCCTGTCGGCGTCCCCACTCGCGGACGACCTGATCGACCGCCTGACGCGAGTCGGTCTCGACGAGCACGATGCCATCCGCTCGCTCAGCGCGGAGCTTCGCGGGGCGATCGAGGCGATCCCCACCCCCGCGGACGTCGCGGCGGAGGTCACCGTCGCCCTTGCGCGGCTGGGTGACGAGGTCCCATGCGCCGTCCGATCCAGCGCCACCGCCGAGGACCTCCCCACGGCGTCGTTCGCGGGGCAGCAGGACAGCTACCTGAACGTCGTCGGGGCCGCGGCGATCCTCCGCCACGTCGGCCGCTGCTGGGCGTCGCTCTTCACCGAGCGCGCGGTGACCTACCGCCTGCGCAACGGCTTCGACCACCGGTCGGTGCGGATGGCGGTGGTGGTGCAGCGCATGGTCTTCCCGGAAGTGGCGGGGATCCTCTTCACCGCCGACCCGGTCACCGGGAACCGCAGGATCGCGTCGGTCGAGGCCATTCCCGGGCTGGGCGAGGCGCTCGCCGCCGGGGTGGTGAACGCGGACCGCTGGACCGTGCGCGACGGTGCGATCGTCGACCGGGTGATCGCCGCCAGGGGCCTCGGCATGCGCGCCTCGCCCGAGGAGGGAACGCGCGCCGAGCCGCTCGCGGCAACCCGGCGGGAGGACCCATCGCTTTCCGACGAGCAGGTCCTGCGCCTCACGAACCTCGGCCGGCGGATCGAGGCGCATTTCAGCCGCCCGCAGGACATCGAGTGGTGCCTCGTGGACGACGCATTCCACGTCGTCCAGGGCCGGCCGATCACCACCCTCTTCCCCATCCCGGCGCGGGAGGACGACGAGAACCACGTCTACATCTCCGTCGGTCACCAGCAGATGATGACCGACCCGATCAAGCCCCTCGGCATCTCCATGTGGCAGCTGACCGCCGCCGGCCCGATGCACGAAGCGGGAGCCCGCCTCTTCGTCGACGCGACGCGCGCCCTCGCCTCCCCGGCCACGCGCCCCGGCCTCCTCGCCCTCATCGGGCGATCCGACCCGCTGATTGGCGACGCCCTCCAGGCGGTCCTCGACCGGGGCGACTTCATCGTGCCGCTCCCGGACGAGGCGCCGGGGACGGTACCGGCGCGCGGCGCGCCGGAGCCGATCGAGACCGATCCCGCCATCGTCGCCGCCCTGGTCGCGCAGAACGAGGCATCGGTGGCCGCGATGAAGCGCGAGATCGCGACGAAGTCCGGCCCCGGGCTGCTCGACTTCATCCGTGAGGACCTGCTGGAGCTTAAGCGCCTCCTCTTCGCCCCGCGGAGCCACCAGGCCACGATGGCCGGCATGGAGGCCACCTGGTGGCTGAACGATCACCTCCAGGCATGGCTCGGCGAGAAGAACGCCGCCGACACGCTCGCGCAGTCCGCCCCCGGGAACATCACCTCGGAGATGGGACTCGCCCTGCTCGACGTGGCCGACGCGATCCGCCCGCACCGCGAGGTCGTCGCCTTCCTGGAGCGCGTGCAGGATGATGGATGCCTCGACGAGCTCCCCGCCCTGCCCGGCGGCGCCGACGTGCGCGACGCGATCGCCGCCTGGCTCGATCGCTACGGCATGCGGTGTCCCGGCGAGATCGACATCACGAGGCCACGCTGGAGCGAGCGTCCGCGCGCCCTCCTGCCGCTGCTCCTCGGCAACGTGCGGCACTTCGCGCCTGGCGAGGCGAGGCGCCGCTTCGACGCCGGCCTCGAGGAAGCGTCGCGAAAGGAGCGGGAGCTGCTGCACCGCCTGCGCGCGCTCCCCGACGGCGCGCAGAAGGCCGCCGAGGTGAAGGCGATGATCGACCGCCTCCGCACCTTCATCGGCTACCGTGAGTACCCGAAGTACGGGATGATCCGCCGCTACGGCGTGTACAAGGCGGCGTTGATGGCGGAAGCGGGACGACTCGTGCAGGCCGGGGTGATTCCGGAAATCGAGGACATCTTCTACCTCACCTTCCAGGAGCTGCACGACGCGACGCGCACGCGCCAGGTGGACCCGGCGCTGGTTTCCGGGCGCAAGGCGGCGTTCCTGTCGCATCACGCCCTCACGCCACCGCGCGTGCTCACCTCGGAGGGCGAGGCCGTGACGGGGCGTTATCGGCGCGACGACTTCCCGGCCGGCGCCCTCGTGGGGCTGGCGGTGTCCGCCGGCACGATCGAGGGGCGCGCGCGCGTGATCCTCGACATGGCGAAGGCCGACCTCGCGCCCGGCGACATCCTCGTCACCCCATTCACCGACCCCAGCTGGACGCCGCTCTTCGTGGCCATCGCGGGGCTCGTGACCGAGGTGGGGGGGCTGATGACGCACGGCGCGGTGATCGCCCGCGAGTACGGGCTGCCGGCGGTGGTGGGCGTGGAACATGCCACGCGCAGGATCCGCGACGGGCAACGGATCCGCGTGCACGGCACGGAGGGATACGTCGAGATCCTCGAGTGACGACCGGCCGGGCGTGAGACCGCGGCCTTCCCCCGGCGCACCGCGCCGCGCAACTTGCTGGCGCTGGCCCGGACCCGGTGCTCCTCCCCTACCCCGCTCGATGCCCATCCCGATGCTCCGCCGCTCCCACGCCCTCCTCGCCATCGCGCTTGCGCTCCCCGTCACTTCGTCCGCGCAGGACACGAGCGCCGCGACCCCCGCGACCCTCCAGCGCGCGCTCGAGATCATCAAGCGCGACAACGCGTGGACCGTCGCCCAGCAGGTGTCGCTCTGCGAGATTCCCGCGCCGCCGTTCAAGGAGGCGCGGCGCGCGGCGGAGTTCCGGCGGCGGCTCCAGGCGCTGGGGCTCAGCGCCCGGATCGACCGCGAGGGGAACGTGATCGCCGAGCGCCCCGGTCACGACAGCGCGGCGCGCGTCGTCGTGATCGCCGGCCACCTGGACACCGTCTTCCCCGAGGGCACGCGTGTGGCCACCACGCGCGACGGGGCACGCATCAGCGGCCCCGGGATCGGCGACGACTGCCGCGGGCTCGCCGTGGTGCTCGCCGTCGCGCGCGCCTTCCAGCTCGCGAAGGTGCAGACGGAAGGCCCGGTCGCCTTCGTCGGGAACGTGGGCGAGGAAGGCCCGGGCAACCTCCGCGGCACGCGGCACCTGTACGACGTGTCGCTTCGCGATCGCATCGGCTCCTTCATCTCGGTCGACGGCGCGGGGCTCGGCGTCACCAGCCGCGCGGTGGGGAGCATCCGCTATCGCGTGACCTACCACGGCCCCGGCGGCCACTCCTACGGCGCCTTCGGCATCCCGAACCCGATCCACGCGCTCGGGCGGGCGATCGCGGGGATCGCCGACCTCCAGGTTCCCGCCGAGCCGAAGACCACCTTCAACGTGGGGGTCATCCGCGGGGGCACGTCGGTGAACTCCATCCCCTTCGAGGGGATCGCCGACGTGGACATGCGCTCCGAGTCGGCCGGGTCGCTGGCGGCGCTCGACGTGCGGCTCCGCGAGGTGCTCGCGCGCGCCCTCGGCGCGGAGAACGCCCGGTGGACCGGCGACGCGGCCCGCCGCGCGCAGCTCACGCTGACGATCGACACGATCGGCATCCGGCCGGCGGGGGCGCAGCCCGATTCGGCGCCGATCGTCCGCGCCGCCCTCGGCGCCGCGCGCGCCCTCGGCTTCGCCCCCACCACGCGCGCGTCGAGCACCGACGCGAACGTACCGATCGGGCGCGGGCTCCCCGGGATCACCATCGGCGGTGGCGGCCGCGGCGCCGGCTCACACTCCCTGGACGAGTGGTACGAGGACGGCCCCGACGGATGGCGCGGCCCGCAGTGGGCCGCGCTCATCGTGACGCGCCTCGCCGGCGTGACCGCGGGTCCGGCGTCTAGCGCTCGCGTCCCGCGCCGAGGGAAATGAACGCCAGCCCGTTGTTCGCGTTGAGCGGGATGACGAGCTGGTTGGCCGCGGGGTCGTAGCACATCGACGCGCCGCTCGGGATGTTGCGGGCGATCAGCTCCGCCGGTCGCCCCGGCCGGATGCGCGAGACCCCACCCAGCCGCACGCTGCTCACGTACTTCGTGCCGTCGGGCATGATCACGAGCCCGTCGCTCTCCGGCTGCGCCGCCTGCTCGGTGCGGAGCAGCACCCCGGCCGGGGAGAAGGTCAGCACCGCCGCGTCGCCGACGTTCACCACCACCACGTTTCCCTCGCCGTCGAGCGCGATGCCGTTCGGCTGGAAGAGGGGACGCCCGCTGGCGAACACCGAGGCCCGCCCGTCGGGGGTGATCTTCCACACCTGCCACGTGGCGGGATCGGCGTCCGCGGCGAAGCTCCCCGTCTGCGTGGCGTAGGTCGTGCCGTCCCGCGCCACCGCGAGGTCGTTGAGGAACGACACCCCCTCCACCCGCACCGCGCCCGCCGGCGCGCCGGTCCGCATGTCGAAGCGGCGGATCACGGCGACGCTCGGGTCCGACGCCGAGGTGCCGCCGTCGCGATCGGCGAGGTGGAGCATGCCGTTGGCGATGTCGCTCCCGAACGGCTCGTTGAGCACGAGGGGCGGCTCCAGCGCCGCGCGGTCCTGCGACCACTGCACCCCGATCCAGCGCGAGGTGTGCACCGACCCGTCGTGGTTGATGAACGACACCCACGCGTTGTTCGGCTGCACGTTCTGCGGCGTGCCGCGGTTGGGCACGACGATCACCCCGCGCGTGGCGTCGTAGGCGCAGCTCTCCGCCGAGTTGATCGCGCCGAACACCTTCACGTTCGGCGAGACCGGCTCGAAGGGGGCGCTGGGCGCATTCGGGTCCGGCGTGACCGGCAACCCGACCGGGTTGCCGACCACGTAGGGTTGCCGCGCGGGGGGCTGCTGCGCGCGCGCGGTGCCGGGAACGACGACGGCGGCCGACGCGCCGGCGAGCAGGGCATGGCGAAGGTTCATGGGGATTCCGGGCTGGTTGGGGTTCTTCCAGCCCGGAAGTTCGCCGCGGGACCGCCGGCGCGCGACCCGGGGGCTCCGCCCGGCCCTCAGCCCATTGCCAGGATCGCCCTCAGCCTGTCGGCCAGTACCGCGCTCTCCGCGTCGCCCGTGACCAGCTCGATGGCCGCCGGGCCCGGCGCCCCGAGCCCGAGCTCCACCGCGCGCGCGACCTGCTCCTGCTCCCAGATGCCGCGGCCCATGATCCGCTCGTTGGCGCCGAGGTGCTTCAGCATCGCCAGCCCCACCGCGTCCACCGCCACGCGGTCGTGCCCCGCGATCATCACGTCCCCGGCCTTGAGCTCCCCGCGCGACGGGCCGCCGTCGGTGAAGGCGGACACGCCGTCGAGCACGACGAGCTGCGGCGCATAGCCGGTGTTCAGCTCCGCGATCATGCGCCGCATGTCGGGGGACCGGTGCATGGTGCGCCGGACCGGTTTCGGGGTGAGCCCCACCGAGAGCTTGAGCGACATGGTGAACACGCCGCCGGAGCCGTGCGTCTTGAGGCAGCAGGTGGAGACCGTGTACTCCGACCGCACCACCTGCCGCGGGAGGTGGAACCCGTCGGGCCAGTGCGACCGGCCCGGCGGGAAGAACACCCAGTCGTCGTCCGCGACCTGCTCGAAGTCCACCACGTCGAAGCGCAGGTCGCGCGCGAGGTCGAAGACCCCCTTCGCCTCCATCACCCCGCGCGTCCGGGGCGGCCCGCTGGACTCGCCGAGCGTCACGCTGCGCGCCCCGCGCTCGTGCAGCTCCGTGACGAGCTGCGCGAGGGTGTCGTTGTGCGTCGACGCAGGGGCGTCGCCGGCGGAGTTGAAGTTGGGCTTGAGGAGGACGCGCTTTCCCCGCACCGCGGTGAGGTCGAGCAGCTTCAGCACCTCCGTCACCCCACGCTTCCGGTCCGCGCCCCGCACCAGCGCAATGCGGCTGGGCGCAGGCGCGAGGAGCCGGCCGAGGTCGCGCCCGCGGAGGGTGGGGAGCATCGCAAGCCCCGCGGCGCCGAGGCGCAGGAACTCGCGGCGATCGAGCGGGCGCGAAGAGGGAGGCATGGGCGGCACCGGTGAGGGTCCCCCCACAGTGCGTCCCCCCCATGAGCCGGGAAGTCGGGGAATCACCCCCGGCGCGTCACATCGGTGACCGCGGGGAGCTCACTTCCTCCATCTGGGCGGTCGCACGCCCCGGAACGCGGCTTGCGGCGGCGGGCGGCGCCGCACCCAGCGACGCGTCATTTCTCCCACCACGAGAGGACCGATGGGATTCGACCAGTATCACGAACCCGCCGAGGAACTGTCCGACGAGGTACGCACCTTCGCCCGCATGATCACCAGCCTCACCGAGGAGGCGGAGGCGATCGGCTGGTACGCGCAGCGGCTCTCCCTGGAGACCGACCCCGAGGCGAAGGCCATCATGCAGAACGCGCAGCAGGAGGAGATGAAGCACTTCGGGATGGACCTGGAATTCCTCCTGCGGAAGACCCCCGCGTGGCGGAAGATCCTGAAGAAGATCCTCTTCCGGTCGGGCGACATCGTGGAGAATGCGGAGGAGGCCGAAGAGGCCGCGGGATAGCTGGAGCGATGCAGAGGTCTTTCACTCCCCCGCTGCGTCCCCGGACCGCGCCCCCGGAGCCCAGCATGCGCCACGCGGCCTGCGCCGGGTACGCGCCGTGAACGAAGCCGGCGGGGGCCGCGTGACGCTCTTCCTCTGCGGCGACGTCATGACCGGCCGCGGGGTGGACCAGGTCCTTCCCTTCCCCTCGGACCCGCGCCTCGAGGAGCCCGTGGCCACTTCCGCCCTGACCTACCTGACCCTCGCCGAGCGGGTGTCCGGGAAGATCCCGCGCGCGGTGCTCCCGTCGTACGTGTGGGGCGACGCCCTCGAGGCACTGGAGGCGCGGGCGATCGACGCCCGCATCGTGAACCTCGAGACCGCCGTGACGCGAAGCGAGGACGCGGAGCCGAAGGGGATCAACTACCGCATGCATCCCCGCAACGTGGGCGTGCTCGGCGCCGCGCGGATCGACTGCTGCGTGCTCGCCAACAATCACGGGCTCGACTGGGGAGCCGCGGGGCTGGTGGAGACGCTGGACACGCTGGAGGGCGCGGGGATTCGCGTCGCCGGCGCCGGCCGTGACCTGTGGGACGCGCAGGCGCCCGCCCTCCTCACCACCGCGGGCGCGACGCGCCTGCTCGTCTTCGCCTTCGGGCTCCCGAGCTCCGGAATCACCAATGCGTGGGCCGCTACCAGTACGTCGGCGGGGGTGCACTTCCTCCCCGATCTCTCGGCGGCGAGCGTCGACCTCGTGGCCTCCCTCGTGCGCCAGGCGAAGGCCGAGGGCGACATCGCCATCGCCTCCGTGCATTGGGGGGGCAACTGGGGCTACGGGATCCCGCGGGCGCACGAGCGCTTCGCGCATGCCCTGGTCGATCGTGCGGGAATCGACATCGTGCACGGCCACTCGTCGCACCATCCCCTGGGGATCGAGGTGCATGGTGGTCGGCTCATCCTGTACGGCTGCGGCGACTTCCTGAACGACTACGAAGGGATCAGCGGCCACGAGGACTATCGCGCGGACCTCGTGCTGATGTACCTCCCCGTGCTCGACGCGGCGACCGGGCGGCTGGAGGCGCTGACCATCTTGCCGTTTCGGATTCATCACTTCCGCCTGAACCGCCCGGCCGACGAGGAGCGCGAATGGCTGAGGGCGCGGATGGAGCGGGAGTGCCGGAGGTTCGGGCTCCAAGTGAGTGAGCGCGGGGGCGAGTTCGTGGTGGCGTGACGATGGTCACGTGAAGGCGGCGCGCATCACCAGGGCCGGCGGCGAGCCAGCCCAGCACGGTCCGGGTCACCGGCGCCGCAACCTGCCGTACGGGCAAGCCGCACCCTGCCTCAGGAGATATCCGACTGCGCACATATGTCGGGGATCGTATGTATCTCCCCATGCGCCCCGGCCTCGATGTCCTCGCGGATCCGACCCGCCGCACGATGCTCGCCCTCCTCGCGCTCGAGCGGGAGCTCTGTGTCTGCGAGCTGGAGGCGGCGCTCGACGCGCCGCAGCCGGCCGTGTCGCGGCATCTCGCCGTGCTGCGCGACGCGGGCTGGGTCGAGCCACAGCGGGAGGGGCGACGCGTCTTCTACCGCCTCGGCACGGCGCTCCCGCCGTGGGCACGCCAGCTGGTCGACGCATACGTGGCGGGCGGCGTGCCCGCGCCGCAGCTGCAGGCCGCTCGCCGGCGGCTGCACGCATTTCCCGGCCGCCCCGCGCGCTTCACGAAGGCGGCGTCGTGAACGCGATCCTCCACATGCCGCAGCGTCAGCCCCGCCTCTTCCTCGGCCTCGCGGCGGTCCTCTGGTTCCTCGCCTACCAGTCCCTCGCGCCCCTCGCCGGCGGAATCGTGGCGCTCCTGCCGGTCGCCGCCGACTCCCGCCTCGCGGAGTCGGTGGAGTTCTTCCTCTACGACGCGCCGAAGGTCCTCCTCCTCCTCACCGGGGTGGTGATGGTGATGGGGATGGTGAACTCGCACTTCACGCCGGAGCGCACGCGCGCGCTGTTGGCTGGCCGCACGGAAGGGGTGGGCAACGTGATGGCGGCGTCGCTGGGGATCGTCACCCCCTTCTGCTCCTGTTCGGCGGTGCCGCTCTTCATCGGCTTCGTGCAGGCTGGCGTGCCACTCGGGATCACCTTCTCGTTCCTGATCGCCGCGCCGATGGTGAACGAGGTCGCGCTCACGCTGCTCTTCGGGCTGTTCGGGTTCCGGGTGGCGGCGCTCTACCTGGGGCTGGGGCTCGCCGTGGCCATCGTGGCGGGATGGGTGATCGGCCGGGCCCGGATGGAGGGATCCCTCGAGGACTGGGTGCAGCAGATGCCGCGAACGCGGGCCGCCGCGGTGCGCGACACGATGACCCTCGCCGACCGCGTGGGCGCGGGATTCGCCGCGGTACGCGAGATCGTCGGCAAGGTGTGGCCCTACGTGCTCGTGGGGATCCTCATCGGCGCCGTGATCCATGGATACGTCCCCGAGGATTTCATGGCTCGCCTGATGGGACGCGACGCGTGGTGGTCGGTGCCGCTGGCGGTGGCGATCGGGGTGCCGATGTACACGAACGCCGCGGGGATCATCCCGATCGTCGAGGCGCTGCTCGCCAAAGGCGCGGCGCTGGGCACCGTGCTCGCCTTCATGATGAGCGTGATCGCCCTGTCCCTGCCGGAGATGGTCATCCTGCGCAAGGTGCTCAAGGTCCGGCTCATCGCGACCTTCATCGCGGTGGTGGCGAGCGGGATCCTCGCCGTCGGCTACATCTTCAACGCGGTGCTCTGAGCACTGGGGAGGCGCACCATGACGACCGTGAAGGTGCTCGGCACCGGCTGCCCGAGCTGCAAGGCGACGGCGAAGCTGATCGAGGAGGTCGCGCACGCGAAGGGGAGGCGCGTCACCGTGGAGAAGGTCGAGGCGGTCCAGGACATCATGCGCTACGGCATCATGTCCACGCCCGGGGTGGTGATCGGCGACGCGGTGGTGCATGCCGGCGGGGTGCCGGCGCGGGCCAAGGTGGAGAGCTGGTTCGACTGAGCGGCACCGAGGCAGTCCCGACCGCCCGGATGCGCGTGGACCGCGCGAATCACGGCGACTGGCGGGCCGGGCATGTCCTGCGCGAGGCGGGGGCCAGCCGGCTGCGGGCGCGCAGGGCACCGTTGAAGGCGTCGACCTCGGGTCGGAGCTCCGAGAAGGGAAGAAGCCCGTCGAGCCGTTGGCTCGACGGGCTTCACACCGATAGCAGGGGCGGGACTCGAACCCGCGACCCCGGCATTATGAGTGCCGTAAGGGCGCTCTGGAGGGGTCAGCCAATCCGGAATCTCCCAGCGTAGCCCGGAAGCGCGCGGCGTATCGCGGCGTATGCTGTGCTACCCATAGTGCTACCCACAAACGCGAGGAGGCTCTCCTCCCGACGTCGGAGGCCGCAGCGAGGTCCTGCGGCACGGCACCACCTCGGAAGTCTACACCCGACGAAGCTGCCACGGAGGGCCGGATCCTCACGGCCGCGGTCGGAGTGGCACCGACTCGCCGAACTGGTATCGACTGTTCTCGTTGCGTCGATCCTCCGGCGTCCGCACCATTTGTTCGAACATGGGGATCAGCGAACGCTGCGTCGGCGTAACGATGGAATCGGCTATCGGCACCTGCTTCCAGAACACCTGCCAGTACGCCCGCTCAGTGGCGGTAACGCGCTCAAGCTGTGGCTTCCCTGGCTCCTCATCGGGTATGCCCGCGAGGTACTCGCCGAGCGGGCGGTAGATGCTCCGGACCTCTTCCGAGAATACGGAGTCGGCGATGCGGAGGCGCCGGATCTGGTCACCGCTGAGGAACAGCGAATCGCTGTTCGAGAGCAACAGCCGGTGGACGCTCGAGGTCGAACGCAGGTAGTACGCGGTGATCGAGTCGGCGCTTCGACGCTGCCAGTGGCCTGACGGGCCACGAACCGGCTCGAGGGCGCGTCGCAGCCGCTGCACGGGGTATGGCACCGACAGGTCCATCGCCACGTCGATGGAGATGCGGAACGGGGTACGTGCGAGGACCCGCGACGGACGCGTCTCCCCGAACCTGGAATTGACGTCGTAGCGGAACGCTCGAGTGACCGGGTCGAATCCGCGCGGGATGAGGAGCACGGCGTCCGGCGAGACCTGGCTTCCCCACCCGCGCAATCCGTTGCTGCCATAGAGTAGCTGGTCGATCCCGCCCAGTACGTTCTGGAAGTACACACGAGGCGTGAGGCGCCGCGCCCATCGCCTCGGAACTGGCGGCACCCACTGCATGTTGAGGGTGTGAGTCCAGGGGCCGCGGCAGCCATTCCGGGCTGCGACTTGCCCTGCAAAGGTCTTCAGGCACGCACGTGCGACGGCGGAACCTCCCGCGCGGAGTGCGCTGAGCGGATCAGCGCCTGCCGTCGTCGGAGGTATATAAGCTCGGTCCCCGCCGCGGCCATCGCCGTTCACGTCGCCCTGCACAATCGGAGTGAACGGCAGTCCTGACTGCAGCCTGCCGAAGAGCGTGACCGTTCCGGTGCGTCTATGGCTCACTCCCCCGCTCAGCACCACGGCGTGCGTGGCGTCGCCCGCGCTCGGCGCCCATTCGGTGACTCGTGGGTCGCCAAAGGCGGCACCATCGAATCCGCGATACTCCCGCCGAGTCGCCTGCAGTGTGTAGTTCGCGCTGGCGAAAAACTGTATCCGGCTGCGCAGGCGAAAGAGATCCGGTGCGACCCCGATCGTTACTTGCCCCCCATATCCGCGAAGGTCGCTCGTGCGCACGGAGACTCGGCCGTAGTCCGCACTGCGTCGCGACTGCACAGCCGACACGGTTCCCGTGCGAGCGTCAATCGCAGACTCGCTGACGTAGACAGGACGGTTCCCTTCACCACCGAGCTCGAAGTAGGACACGCCTGCAAAGTTGACGTCTCGGACGCCCGGCTGCGCGAGATCGTACGATCCCAGTGTGGAGAGCTGAACGACCCACTTCCGGACATTCGTGGTCCAGTTGACCGACGCGCGCCAGCTCCGCGGCGCGTCGTACGCGGGATCCACCAGCGTCACCGAAGGCGCTCGCTCAACGAGAACGCCTCCTCCCGACGCGCAATCGGTCGGAATCGAGGTGGGATCTGCGCCGAAGCGAGTCCACTCGACAGTCGGAACCGCTTCGCCCACGCATGCGAGCGCCGTTGTCGCGCCGGCGAGCCCCGTGGCGGCCGACACATCGGCGATGACTTCCGGCCGGAACAGCCCGCGGAATTCCCCAATCCCACCACGTACGACGCCGTTCATCCCCCGGTTGAACTGACCGATGGGATTGAACATCTGGCCCGCGCCATTGTTCTTGTCGCGGTTGTAGGTATAGGTGAATCCCAGTCGCGGACTCACATGGAGGCGCGAAGGAGCTACTCCACTTCGCACCCCGAGAGCCTCCTCGAGCGCCACGTTTCGAGCGGGCGCGGAACCGAATCCATTCGCCTCGACGCGCGCTCCGTAGATCACGCTCGCGTACCGAGAGGGCACCCACTCGTGAGCCACAGCCGTGGCAAGGTTCCAGGTTCGGCCGACCCGCTCTGGCTGGGTCAGAGTGCGTGTGAAGCTCGATGCGCGTCCAGCCGCGAGATCGTCCATCGAGCCGAACGAAAAGGTGCCGAGGCGGTTCGCCGCCGGCTGTTCCCTGAGGCCGTCCAATCGGCCCCAGAGGAGTGACTTGAAGCGATGTCGAGCACCGCGCCAATTCCACAGCGTTTCGTTCGCTCCCTCCACGGTCCAGCGATCATCACGGGACGCGATGTAGGACGCCCCGCCCATCGAGACGGTCGCCACCTCTGATCCTCCGTACGGCGCATTCGAGGGGGACCGCACGGTAACGCTGGCTGCCGGAAGGTCAACAAACGGAGTTCTAATTGTTGCCTCTCGGCTCAGCGCTGCTCGACTTTCGCTCAGCACCCGGCGCCCGGGCCCGGTGAACGCCCGCCAGGTCGCCTGCAGGCCAAACGCCGAGGCGGTTTGGTGGCCAAATGCGGATGCTGCCGTGAAAGGACTCACCCCGACGGCGTCTTCAGCCGTGCGACTGACGTAGGTGGTCACTGCCCGCGTATCGAGGGAGTCGCGAGTATCGTCAAACCGGCCGAGCCACGTGATGGAGAGGCGCTGCGGGGAGCCGCTGTCGCGAAGCGGAAGGCCGATCGATGGAGCGAGAGCGGCAAGTCGGGCCACGCTATCGGGCGAGAGGCCGGCCTGCAATAGCGAGGCTCGTTCGGATGAAAAAAGGGAACGACCATCGGTCTCGCGTCGAGCGAGATCCAGAGCCACGTTGTACGTCAGCGCGCGACGAATCAATTCGCCATTGGCGCCGAAGCTCGCAACTGCTCCATCGCTGCGGGTGCCGAACCCGCGTCTGCCTCCAGCGTCGAACTGAAGGGAAGCCGGCTCGAGAGTGAAGAAGGCGCTCCGCTCCTGGAAGTCGCGGCTGCCCGGGCCGAGACGTACATCTATGTTTGCTCCCGCAAAGCCACCCCGTGTCGGATCGAACGTCGCGCCAGTGACGCGTGTCTGTGTTCGGGCAGCCCGAGGGACGCTCAACGCGTTCGTGCCGAGACCATTTAAGGTAGTGAGATTGGCGGCCGGTCCCGCTCCGAGGATGCTTGGTCCTACCGGCGTCATCGTCACGCCGGGGATGGTTGCCGCGAGCGCGCCAAGATCGCCGGCAAGAGATGGCGGCAATTGCCCGCTCACGCCTTCGACCCAGCGGTCGGCGGCACCGGTCTCCGGGCTCATCGCCGATGCCTCCGCTCGGGCCCGCACCGGTCGGTTCACTCGGACCCGGACGGTGTCGAGCGTGGTCAGGTCTCGAGCAAGTACAAAATCTGCGACAAGTTCACGTTTTGAGCTTCCGCCGTCTCCGAAGCTCTGAACCCTCCGACGGGCCGGCCGAAAAGAAGACGCAGCCACGTACACGAGGTAGTCGCCCGTCCCCGGATCGAACCGAACGCTGTACCGTCCCGAAGTATCAGTGGTCGTCTGCTGAACGAGGCGATCGGGACCGCGCGTAACAATCACCGCTGCACCAACAATGGGTCCTGAGTCGCTCGATACGCGGCCCCGAATCATTTCGGAATGAGTCGATACATCCTGAGCACCGAGGAATGTCGGGAGCCAGAGACTCAGGAGCACACAAAGCAGGCTTGGGGTGCCGCGGGACGGCTGGAGGAAACGCGTCGGCAGCAATACCACACGACTGAGCCGCACAGCACTCACTATCACATCGGCTGTGGTATCCGCGCGCCTCAACATGCGGACGTGTATGTCTCGGCCATTGCTCTTGCTCTCGCCGAATCGAGCTGACCTCGCAGACTGCGTTCAAAACAAGCGAAGACTCGCACGCCATCGCTGACTGCGCGTGGCGGCACGATGCTCCCATTGTTAAGGCGAACTGGCGAGGTCATTGCAGCCCCCGCAATGCGGACTGCAATCCACGACCGTCCGAGGTCGAGACCGGCTGGCAATCGGACTCCGATCGAGCGGGCAGGCAAAGGTCGCACTTCTCCAGGCTTCCACTCCCCTGGTAGGGCGATCGAGTCACCTTCTGCTGCCACACGCCAAGGCGCTTGCGGCGTCATTGCCACGGATGATGGCTCATTATTGGCAGTCGCAATCAGCATCGTCAGGAAGAGATCGCGCATGACAGGGGGCGCCCCGGGCTGCTTCACACCGGGAACTCCGACCCATCCGGAGTCGATACTGACGATGACAGAGTCGCGGCGCGCCGCAATTTCGCCGCGGATTCGGACGACCGGAGAGTAGTCGCTATGCTCGGAGGAGATCGTGACGTTTGGCCGCGCCGGCGTGTGGCACGCTACGAGAGCGGCACAGAAGGTCATCGCGCCCCGCGTTGTCACCAGGACCCGCCATCCTGAACAGCTCCAGTTCACGGGAGTCCAGCGCCAGCCGGCGCAGCTGGCTTCCAGAATTCAATCATGCCAGCTCCTTTGGTCCTAAGCGACACTATTGAATGATTGGCCGCTCCTAGCGCGTGGACTGGATACGGCATCAGGTAGGTGCCCTTGTACCTACCGTCGCCACGTGAATACACGTCGATCAAGCGGCGATTCAACGAGGACCTGCCTTGATAAAGAATAAGTACCTCTTCTCCGGATACTGCTATCGATCGTGCAGCCGGCGGAGCATCCGGAGCAACCCTGAGCACTGAATATCCTTGCGGGTCTTTCCACGTCAATACATTGGGGAAACGCAGCTGCTCAGTCCCGACGTTGACAATCGCTGCTCGTCGGTCCTGCGATCCCAGTACTGCAACGGAGCTTCCAAATTCATATGCGATCCAGATCGAGTCCGACCCTGGCGCCGTTGCTGTCCTCGACCCTCGCGCCATCGGAGCCACTTTCGCGATGGCGGTCGGCGGCCCTGCTCGTCGCTTCATCACCCCTGACGAGTCCATCAAGAAGCCAAGCTCCCCACCGAGAATTGGATCGAGCACCCAGACGCTGTGATTACCGCCCGGTTCGATCCGCCGATAATCCCGCGGCAGTCTACGCACGCTGCTAAGCCGACCGTCCGGCGATAGTTCAATCACCTTACGCGACGACCCTTCGAGCACCAATACGGATCCACTATCCGCGACCTTGATGTCCATTGGACTCGGAAGCGGCAGCTCATTTGCCTCTGCGCTTCCGAAGGACCAGCGAAGTCGGCCCCGGAAGTCGAAGGCTTTCAGCCTGCGATCACCGAAATCGTACACGAAAAGCGTCCGGTCATTCGCGGCGATCATCTCCGGACGTTCTAATCCTAACGCCTCGCCAGACAAGCTCGCTTCTCTCTCGAGCGTTGTTGGCATCGGCCTTCGGCCGGTTTCAGTGAGAACCGTGAGCTCCGCGTCTCCAACTTGGTGTTCCGCGTTCGCTTCGCCTACCTCGGAGCGCCGGGCGGCACCAGGGACATCCGACCTCCCGAAATCCGCGGTCGTGAAGGTCAGGAGCATTCCATAGCCCCAGGCGCCCGACCCCGCCTGCCAGCCGGAGCCCATCATCCCCGGCCCCATGCCGCCGCTCATCATCCCGCCGCCGAACATCCCTGGCGTCGCCGCCGTGCCCCCGACGGTCCGGGCGCACGTGGCCCAGTCGAGGGATGAGTCGTCGCGGTCCTTGAGATTGGGCGAGAGATGCAGGACGTAGGTCGTGTGCGGCGCGAGCGGGGCAGCGGGTGTGAAGGTGAGCCGCGTGCGATCGCTCGACCACGTCGCGCTGCCCGCGACGGCCGGCCCGGTCACGCTCCCGGTGTGGAGCATCACCAGCGCCTCCATGCCGAGCATCATCGGATGGTTGAAGACCACGGTGATAGGAGCGTTGGGGTCCACGCCCACGGTGCCGCCGGCCGGAACCACACTCTCCACGAGCAGAGCACCGCCCACGGCCCGCCCCGAGGTTGCCGGCTCGCTCGAAGCAGCGCATGCCGCCGCCGTGGCGAGGCTGGCCAGCAGGATGACGCGCGAGCCGTACCGCATGGACACCTTCCTGATTGAGATGCGATCACGATGGGGCGCGGCGTTGCCGCTGTCAGTAAGGGCGACACCGACCCGCGTTATCGGTGGTGTCGGGGGAGCCTGCAAGAGCCGCGCACCCCATCCGTCAAGGCCGAAGTCCTGCTACAACTGCCGGGCGATCGCCTCGACTGCCTTCATCCCTTCCCCGAATCGGGCCATCGACTCGCGGTGCTTCTCCAGGTCGCCGTAGGCGAGGTACCGCACCTGCAGGTCGGCCACGCGGCTGAAGGCGGGACGGGCGAGCTGGGCCCGGACGTCCGCCTCCCGACTGTCCGGCGCCACGAGGAACAGCCCCTTCGCGGGCTGGTCCTGGTCGCCGAACGCGAGGTCCAGGAGCCGAACGATCCCCGAGTAGATCGAGGTGGTGTGTTCCACCTCGAAGGCCCCTGCCACACGCCCGCTGCCCGGCTCGAACCAGAGCACGTCGATCAGCCGGACCGCATCAGCGCCCGGCGCCTGTTCGATGGAGGGGGGCAGCCCGCGCAGGCATCCGTCGCCAAGGCGCCCACCGGCGCAGGGACGACTCACGTCGTTGCTGGCGATCCATACATCGAAGCCGAGCGCCAGGCCGAGGTCGCGGAGCCACCCCTGTACCTCCGTGTGGGTCCGGTCCCCTTCCCTCGCCGCGGCGAGCGCCTTGTCGGCCGCCGTGCCCTCCGCCCGAACGCGCGCGAGATCGGCCTCCCAGGCGCGCTGGGCAGCCTCGTCGTCCGCCGCGGGGGGCGCGACGTAACGCTCCGAGCCGATGTCGAAGAGCAACCCCGCGACGGCGCCGAGGTCGTTCGAGAGCTGGTCGCGGAAGCGCGCGTTGATCGCCAGGATCCCGTCGCGCATGGCCAGGTACTCATCCCAGCGCCCGAGCTTCACGCGCGCGCCCGTAAGCGCGTTGTAGCCCTTCACGATCGCCGTATTGAACGGTGGGGCGATCGTGGGATGCAGGAAGTACAGCAGGTTCGCCGCCGCGGGTCCGAGCCCCTTGATCTCCACCTTCGCAAGGGCGCGGATCGCCTCGAGCACCTGCCGCTCGTTGTCGCAGCATGCGCTCGCATGGAGGAACCGACCGAACGCGACCTGGTTCTGCCGGTTCTCGTAGATGTCGGGGATGCGCAGCTTGGGCTTCCAGAGCCAGGCGTGGTCGGCACCCTTGAATATCTGCCGCTGCTCGGCGATCGAGCCCACGACCGTCTCGAGCGACGACCCCTTGTACGCGGTGCCGAATGATCCCGCCTCGATCTCGCTCACCACCTCGGCGAGTCCCCGGCGAATCGAGCGGAAGTTCTTGAGCCGCTCCTCCCAGAGGAACCAGGTCTGGTAGGTGGCACCCGGATCCTCGCGCCAGCGGGCGATGAGCAGCGCGACGGGGTCGGTCCCCGTGGTGGTCGGCTGGGGAGGCAACGTGAGCGTCATCGTCGTAGGGCCTTTTCTCGGACCGTTGGAGCGTCGGGTGGATTTTCCAACCCGATAGACGACGGACTCGTGTCGCAGGTCAACCAGGTGCCAGCCGGTTGGGGGCCGGTGACACCGGCCCCCGACCGGCCGCAAGGGGATCAGAAGGTCACGCGGTAGACGAGTGCCAGGTTCCGTCCCGGGTTGGACGCAAAGTTCTTCAGCCGGCTCGTGGCCTCGCGGTACTCCTCGTCCAGGAGGTTGTCTGCACGAAGCGTCAGCAGGTGGCGCCGCCCGCCGAGGTCGAAGGCATAACCGGCACTGAGGTTCACCAGGTCGAAGGCCGACGTGGGCATCCCCGCCGGGTCACTCGTCGTCAGCGACACAGGCACGCGCACCTGCGCAAGTGCATGACGCAGCTCCGCGTCGATGGCCCAATGCCCATCGTCATAGCGGGCGAGCACGCCCAGGCGTGCAGGCGGCATGTAGGGCAGCGGCTCGCCGCTCCGGAAGGCGCCTCGCACCACGTCGCCCATCGTGCCGAGGACGATGCGCGGCAGCACTTCGACCTCGACGCGTCCCTCCGCGCCCTTGAGCGTCGCGTCGGCCTGTGAGAAGTGGTTGAGGGGTACTGAGCGGGGACCGCCCTCCCCCTCCACGAGGGTGTCCTTTGACACGCTTGGTGTGATGAAGTCGTTGACGCGATTCACGTAAGCGGAGAGCTGGGCGGTGAGGCCGCGCCGCTCGACCCGCACGATTCCGTCGAGCCCCTGGCTCGTCTCCACCTTCAGCTCCGGGTTCCCACGATCGAAGGTCCCCACCGCCGCATGGAAGGCGTTCGAGAAGAGTTCCTCGACCGTCGGCGCCCGGAAGGCACGTGCGGCACTTGCCGCGACGGTGACACCCGCGGCGACCGGAATGCTGAGTCCCACCGAGCCCGAGACGTTCGAGTAGCGAAGGGCGCGGCCTGTGCCGAACTTCTCCGCACCGGTCTTCGAGGCGATGTCGTAGATGTCGTACCGGCCTCCAAGCTGTAGCCGCGGCACACGGCTATCCGGCGTGGGCGCGGTGCGGAGGGGCACCTCCTGGTACAGGAAAAGGCCCGCTCCTGTGCTGTTTGCCGCAGGCGTGAGTGCCTCTTCGCCGGTCGCCTCGTACTGCCGGAACAGCCCCGATGCGCCCACCGCGCCGGTCACTCGACCGAACTGCGTCCTCCCGAGGATATCGAGCGACTGCGTACGGAGATTGAACCGCGTGCCGAGTGCACCCGAGCGCTCCACCTCATCGTGTGTGTACCACTGCGCGGCACCATCGAGTTTGAGGGATGAGAACGGGCCCACAGGAGCACCGATCTCAGTCCGCCCACTCAGCTCCTGCCGGTTTCCCTCGATGTGTGAGCCTTCGCCGTCTGCGGATGGAAGGCCATACTTGAAGCCGTAGCCACGATACAGCAGCCCGGCGGAGGCGGCCCCCCGCGCAAATGCCAGCCCGCCCACTCCGGAGAAGTTCTGGTTGTAGGAGTTCTCCAGGGAGCCGCCGCCGCCCATCCGCAGGTCTTCGGTATGGCGTCCGGTTGCCTTCAGTACCGCCGCGAGCGACGGCCCAAGCGGCATCGTGAGCCCGACTGCCGACCCGCCTCCGGGTGTGGCAGACTCCGCCTGACCAGCGAGGTAGCCCTCGATGTGAGTTGGTATGGAGGTCGGCAGGTCATTCGAGATGACGTTTACCACACCACCGAGGGCGTTGTTGCCATAGAGCAGCGAAGCCGGGCCGCGCACGACCTCGATCCGCTGCGCCGTGAGAGGGTCGATCGACACCGCATGATCAGGGGAGGATGAGGCGAGATCGCCCGACCGTTCCCCGTCCTGCAGCACGAGCACGCGCTCGCCGGACAGCCCGCGGATGACGGGGGCGGACGCGGCTGGTCCATTGAACCGAACCGCCATCCCGGGCTCGCGGGCGAGCGTCTGGGCGACGGAGCCGCCGATTCCCCGCGCCAGCGCCCGCTCGGAGAGCTCAGTGGTGGACTGCGCGACGTCCCGCGGATCCGTGCCTATCGGGGTTGCCGTGACCTGGATCGCCGAGAGCTGCTGAACGGTGCTGGCTCGCGCCATTACGATCGTGACCTGCACGGGCGCCGAGCCCGTCGTCGGAAGCGTCACGTCGGCATGCCCTGGCCGGTACCCGAGCAGGAGCGCGCTCAGATGGTGAGTTCCGGCCGGCAGACCGGTGAACACGAAACGGCCCGAATCGTTCGTCACCACCACCCGATTCAGCGCCGCGATAACCACCTGGGCGTCGTGAAGCGGAGCGCCGCTGGTGTCCCGCACGACCCCGGCAATCGGTGGAACGGCGACCGCGATTCGTGTGGAATCGCGAGGGATTGGAACGGAGCCGGCCACCGAGGTGATCGGCGCGACGATGAAGGACACGCCGAGGATTCGGCGCGCGAGGACGGTTCGCATGAATGGGGGTTCTCCTGGACAGTCGAAGACACGGGTCCGGTCCTGAACAGACTCGGCGTCGCGTGCCTCGGAATTCGAGCTGAAACCTGGTCCGGGGCGAGGGATCAGGCGTGCAGGAGAGCTGGCGGAGCTCGCGAGCGCGCGAGCGAAAGGCTCAGCACGTTGTACCGCTGCGTGCGTGGCGGCGGAAACTCCGACGCGCGCGCGCTCGCCACCGGAGGCGCTACCCTGCCGGCCGCGTGAGGCTGAGGACCGCCGAGGTACCGGCAGAGCAGGCAGCCATCCGTATGCACCCGGGGGCAATTCGGGGAGGTGCGTTCCTCGACGTGACTCGCCGGATGGCCCCGAGCGCCGGCCTGGATCTGCGCGTCACCCCAGGCGGCAGCACCCGGCAGCGAGAGCTGCAGGGCAGCAAAGAACAGCCAGAGCAAGCGCGCTTAGGTGGGGAGACGCGTCACGAGGGGGCTACACGGCCGGGTTCCGAAAGTTCCCTGGTCCTTCGAGGGGATGGGACATACAAGCTAGACCAGCCCACCAAGACCCACCAGCAGGTGTCTAGCCACCGAACACCGAAGCCCCGTGCCACTCTGCACGGGTACTTCGGGGACCGAACATGCGTACGGCGTCCGCCGTCATTCGCCGCGTACACCATCGTGCGTACCATGACCCGAGCAAGCGTCCGAGCAGGCGCGAGACGCCGTGCTGCGGGAGTGCGTACTCGATGAACACGCGCAGCCGGCTGCGCGGCCCGTCGGCGTCGATCTCGAATCCCATCCGATAGCTGCCGATCACGAGCAGCCGCGGATCGCCAACCGTCTCCCACACTTTCCGACGCGCTCGCTCGCGTTCGACGACGACTTCGTCGAGGGCGAGCCGCACGCCGAACACCCGGCCGGAGATGACGATGTGCGATCCGACCTCGCGACCGTGCCTCTCATCCGTCGCGGTGACCATTCGCCCGCCACCCATCATCCATGAGCGCCTGGTCATGTGCGCGGAGAGCCGCGAGTGATCGTCGAGCAACTCGAACAGTTGCTCGGGCGGCGCCTCGACGGCGACGACGCTCTCCGCGTGGCGTGGGAACGCTCGATTCGTCATCCTGTCCTCCTCGAGGATTCCGGGCGTCCTACCGGGACCTCCCCCGCAATGCCTCGGTCAAGCTGAGATATCGGCGCACGTGTTGCGCATGGACCGGCAGCAGCTCCGCGAGCCGCCGCGAGTCGAGCGCGGCCATCTCCGCCAATTCCTTCCGCACCGCGTCCTGGGCCGCGAGAAGTCCCAGCTCCTGTTCACGCTGATGCGCGGCGACTGCGACCGGGGTGCACACGGCGAGCATCTGCCCAGCCGCTGCTACATACGGCGCGATGTCGGCCCGCTCGAGGCGTGGATCGGACGCGGGGCCGGCGGGCCAGAGCATGGCGGCGACCCGGGCGCTCGCCTGGTCGCAGCCCTGCGAGGCGAGGGTACCACTCTGCACCGGCACGTCCGACCCGCCGGTCGCACGCGCGCATGCGGCGAGGAACATCGATCCTGCGAGCACGCATGGCAGCCACGGACGAACGCGCACACCAGGCGGCGCGATGGAACGCGAACGATGACACATGAGCCACCTCCTGGGACGTCGCGAGCTGGGGCAACACCCCTCCAGATGTAATTGCGCCGCGGGACCGGTCCGGACGTGAAGGACCCTTCGTGTCGTGGGCCGGACACCTGAGCGTCGATCATCGGAAACCCGGCGTTCGCTGCGGTCAGTCGGCCACGTGGGGGACGGGATCACAACACCCGACACCTTGGTGCGCCGACCGATCCCGGCAGCAGATCACTCCCGTCAATGTGCCATTCCACCCATGGGCATGCCAGCCGGCGTCGCGGTGGCCACCAGCACTGCCGTGACCAGGAGGACGATGACTCCGACGACGATCTCGATTGATGACGTACGACGAATCAGCCGGGTTCCCTCGGCGTCGCCGAGTGCTGGGCGGACGCGTAGCCAGTTGAAAGCTCCTGTCCCGACCATGAGCCCGAGCACACCCAACTTGACGAGGAGGGTGCGACCGTACCCACTCTGCCACAGCGCGCTCCAGCTCTCGAGCTGAATCCAGGCACTGAAGAGACCCGTCGCGCCCAGCACTCCCACGAAGCCCAGCGCCGTGGGCGAGAAGGCGTTGACGAGATCCGCGACGGTCTCGCCGCGGTCCGACTCCTCCAGGCTGAGGGCGGCCGGAATCGCGGCAGCGACCAGCAGGAAAAGGCTGCCCAGCCATCCACCAGCTCCGATCACGTGGAGGGAGTCCACCACCACCGCGATCGCGCTCAGTCGAGGCGCGGCGACCGCGTGGCCGGACAACGCCGGGGTGGTGGAGAGCATCAGCGCGCCGGCCGCGGCGAGCCCCCACGCCATCCGTGATGGCCGTGCCGCGGCGCGAAACGCAACCAGCGCGATGACGGCGCCAAGCACTTGCAGCAGCCACCCCCAGCCCCAGACGGTCTGCAGCAGCATGGCGCGCACGAGCTCGAAATGCCACACGTGCGCGGCACCATGCAACGCATAGGATTGTGCCAGCAACCGCGCGATCGCGAGTGCGATCAGCGCAAGGCCCGCGATGGTTCCGATGCCGCGCGCGCGACGCCTGATGTCGAGGGAGACGGGCAGCCGGTTCCGGTTGCCGAACCGGTCAAAGATGGGGAGCACGACCAACGGGAACGTGACCGCGCCCAGGAGCAGGACGAGCGCGAGAAAGCTCAGCCAGCGCAGGAGGACGTAACCTGGCGATTCGGCATTGAAAATCGCCGGCGCGTCCGCGTGGTGCGCCGCCGGTGGCGCCGGACCGGCGGCGGGCCCGGCCCGGCAGCACGCAGCCCCGACCGAGTCGGCTCGTCCCATGGCCGAACCCGCGCCTGCCGAGCCGACGACCGTAAAGGCGAACTCGCCGCGGACCGGGTGACCATCGGCTCCGGCCATCTGCCAGCGCACCGTGTACACCCCCGGGCCAAGGGCAGTCCCCGCAACGGGGGCAATCAGGGCGGCGGGCAGTTGCGGGTCGGCCCGGAGGGTCCCGAGCGCGACCGCTGCCCCCGTCGGGCCGGTGAGCTCCACACGAGAGAACGCGAGCTCCGGGCGTTCGGTGAACTCGAGATGAAGGACCCTCGGCGCGGCAACAACGTGCGCACCGGCTGCCGGGGTCGAGGCCTTGAGGCGTCCATGTGCGAAGGCCCGCTCGAGCGGCATCGCGAGCAGGGCCCCACTTGCGGCAGCGAGCAGCACGATCTGGCGAACGAAGCGCATGGGCGATCCAGAGCGAGGGAGGGGCGGCGCCGCCAGGCACCGCATGCTTTACGACGCGTAAAGTACGCGGCGGGGCCACGTGCCCGCAAGGATGGACCCAGCACGCTACCGCCCGGCCAGGAGCCCTGCGGCCCGACCACTCGCATGCGGACACGGCTCCGCTGCCGTGTGCCGAGCCTTGCAGAACAAGTGGCCAAACGGCAATGACGTGGGATGCGCGCAGTGAACGACACCTCGACCGTGGTCGCTCGGCATCGGGTGGGCCATGAGCAGCCCGATCCCCCACACGGCGCCAAGCGTGATCGCGGCTGCCATCACGGCTCGCCGTGTCACGTGACTGGGCGCCATGCACCCCTCGCCGAGCAGGCGTTGCACGCGCCGGGCGACGAGCGGGGTCGACCGGAATGCGACGAGCGGTTCCCGGTCGACATCACCGCCCTGCCACGACGAGAGCGACACGAGAGCCGCCGCGACCCGCAGCTGGCCAGCCTGACGGGCTGCGAAGTCATCGGCCACCAACTCCGCATCGTCCGCGAAGTCCTCCGCGAGGCGACGGACCAGCGGAATCCAGAAAAACGCGAGGGACAGGCCGCGCAGCAGCGACAGCCGGAGCGGGTCCCGCCGTGAGACGTGCACCGACTCGTGGGCAAGCACCGCCACCAGCTCCGACTCCGACAGCCTCGGTGCCAGCTCCTCCGCGACGTACACGAGCGGGCTCACGAAGCCGGCGGTGAACACGGGGTTGGGGAGGCCTCGCACCACCCGGAGCCTGGCTGGATCGAGCCCCGCCAGGACCGCGGCTCGAACGATGGGGTCGCCAGAGGCCGGCGGAAGGATGGCCAGCGGCGCCAGCGCCCGTCGGAGGCGGCGCCAGGCGCGGATGCGCTCCGCTACCGCGGAGCCCAGGCCCCCGACCAGCAGCACGTGAAGGCTCCAGTGAACGGGAAGGAGCATCTGGTGGAGCGCCGCCACGCAGACTCCGCCGATGTGATCGATCCTGCCCAGCGCACGATCGAGAGGGAGGGGCACGTGGTGCGCGACGACGGGGCTGGTGCCCG
Source organism: Gemmatimonadaceae bacterium (assembly GCA_036401195.1). GTDB lineage: Bacteria > Gemmatimonadota > Gemmatimonadetes > Gemmatimonadales > Gemmatimonadaceae > JACDHQ01. The sequence goes on along the minus strand of DASWVQ010000125.1, from coordinate 137,939 downwards.
CAATCAGAAGCAGCAGGATCGCGGTGGCGACCAGGCGCTGCCTCTGACAGGGAGCCCCGCAGGAGGCCGCCCCACTCTGGCTCATGGGCGCTCCACAGAACGCCTACCCCTCCTGCTCCCGCAGCCGCCGCCGCACGAGCCTTCCCAGCTCAGCCAGCTGCGCGGGATCGTGGCGAGCCACGACGTCAACGAAGGACGTCGCCACGGCCTCGGGGCCGAGCGCGTAGATCCCCTCGACAACCCGCTGGGACGCCATCGCGAGGAACTCTGCCTCTGTATAGCGCGCCTCGTAGTGAAAGAGGTCATGCCGCTTCGCCCGCCGCAGGATCCCCTTTCGCACCAGCTTGTTCAGCACGGTGATCACCGTCAGCAGGGCCACCTTGTGCTCCGCCGCAATCTCGTCATGCACGCGCCGGGCAGGTACGGGTTCCCCGAGCACCCAGATCGCATTGAGCAAGCGGGCTTCGAGATCACCAAGAACCTTCGCCAGGCCGTCAGCGGAAAGGCGAACGGTGTCCTGGAGAGCGGGCGTTCGTAGTCTGGGCATGGGGATGGCTGGTCTGGATCGCACGGCTGTCCTGCCGGCGAATGCATGGAACGTACTCGTCGCGGTCCGGACCCGCCACGCCCGGCCGCCCCCGGTTCCAAGGGGATACCGCGACATCAGGGCGGCGGCTCCGGCGAGACGAGGAGCGAATCCAGTCGCGCCGTCAGCGTCTCTTCAGTGACCGCTCCGATGTGCTTCGCTGCAATCACGCCGCGACGATCGATGAAATACGTCTCGGGAACGCCGTAGAGTCCGAAGTCGATCGCGGTCCTCGCGCGGGGATCCAGGAGGGTGGGGTACGTCTGTCCCCCCATCTCGGCAATCCAGCGCCGTGCGTTGCCCGGCTCGTCCTTGTACAGCACCCCGAAGAAGCGAACCCCGCGCGGTGCGTACCGTGCCGCGGTTCGGCTCAGCGCCCGGTGCTCCTCGCGGCAGGCAAGACACCACGAGGCCCAGAAGTTGACCACGACCACACCGCCACGCAATTGTTCCAAATGTACGGTATCGCCGGAACTCCCATCACCCAGGTCGAGCGAGTCGGCTGGGGCCATGATGGCCAGCGAAAAGACTGGCGCGGGTCCGCCGACCAGCGGCGAGGGAATCAGTCGTGCGTCCCGGGCCATCCCGAACCCCAGCAGCCCAAGAACGGCGACGGACGCGAGGACGCTGAGCGCGATGCGTCGACCGGTCGTCAAGCGAATCGGGTGGGTCATGTGTCGGCTCATGGGAAGTGGTAGCTGAGGGCGGCGGTCGCGGTCATCTCGCGCCCGAAACGGCTGGGTGACCCGACCACCGACCTTGCGGCATAGGCCCGACCCTCGGTCCGGAAGCCTGCGCGACCCAAACGGAGCTCCGCACCCGCTCCCAGGAACCCGCTGGGGGAGGCGGAGCGGACATCCTGCGCCGAGGGGAACCGCAGCTCCACCCAGCGGGCGCCTGCACCGGCGCTGATGAAGGCAGTTGCCGGGATCGCCGATGTCACCCGCCCAACCTGATACTCCGCCCCGGCGTCTGCGGCTGCGAGCAGGGCCTCGCTACACCGCCCTGGAGCGCATCGCGGCTGCACGACCATGCCGGTCACGATCAGCGCGAAGCGACCGCCGCTCCGGCGCCCGAGCTGTGCGCCTGCAAGGGGGGTAACGCCCTGCAGGGGACCGCCGGCGGGTGGGGCGTACACGCCGAGCATCACGTGCACCACTGTGGACGGCGAGGATGGCCGTGCCTGCGACTGCGCGGGGACGCCGACGACCAGCAGGACCAGCGGCATGGCCGCCCAGAGCCTCCGCCACGATGCGAGGAACGACACAGGACCGGTCGTCATGAAGCGTGGTCTCGGGGGGCTGTCCCGGCCAGCCAGGAGCCCGCCCGGGCCGGGGTGCGTCGCCCGTATCAGGGGTGTCATGCCAGATCTGCATCGCGAGGGCCGACCGGGCGAGCGGGATCGTCGTTGGCTGGGTTCTGCCCACTCGATCGTGGCGCGCGCACGCGGAGGAGCGCGACGCACAGCAGCAGTGTGAAGCCGGCGAGGGCCAACTGCATCGCGCGCAACCGCGCCGCGGTGGCCGCGGCGATGCCCGCGACAGCAAAGGCCAGGACGACCGCCAGTACTCGGACAACAAGCTTCCGAACCAGCTCGTCGCCGGGCACCTCGTCTGGCCGCCCCGCCGGCGCGCCTGGGTCGATGGCACACCGGCTCGGATCAGTCGGCGACACGCCTGCGACCGGGCCAGCGTGTTGCAGCGCGGTCGCGCGCGCAGCGATCAGCGTGCCCGGCTGGCAGGCCGCGGGATCGTATTCCACGTACAGCATCTCCATCTCGACGTTCGCCGTTGCCCGGCTGACGCCCGGAATGCGCATGATGACGCGTTCCATCTGCCGGGCTTCCAGGGCCCCCCCGGAGAATGGCGACACCGGGAGAGCGATGCGCTCACGTGCCATCGTGACCTCACCCGCGTGGTGCCCGCATGATCCTGCCTGAACGGATCCCGGTGCACAGTGCGCGACGACCCTGAAATGGGGATGAAGAGCGGCTGAGCCTCGACAGCGGCCCGCCGCGGCATGCCGACTGGCTGCTAGAGGGGCAGGCGAATCGTCGCGGTCGTCCCCTCGCCCTGAACGCTCTCCAGCCGCAACTCGCCGCCATGCTGCTGGACGATCCACCTGGCGATGGGAAGACCGAGACCAGTCCCCCCGGGGTCCCGGCTGCGCGCGGGATCGGCACGGTAGAAGCGCTCGAAGACGCGGTCCAGATCGGACGGCGCGATGCCGATGCCGGCGTCCGACACCTTGATGATCGCGTCCTCCTGATCACGACCCAGGCGGACGGAAATCACCGACGACGGTGCCGAATACTTGATCGCGTTCTCGAGCAGGATGAGGAGAAGCTGCTTCAGGCGGTCCGGGTCCGCGTCGATCGTCACCGGGGTTGTCCCGGCGATCTCGAGCCGCTGGCCTCGCGCCAGGTGCGTCGCCTCACCGACCATCTGGAGCACCAGGTCGTCAACGGCAACCCGGCGCATGCGGAGCGGGGCCCCGGCATCGGCCCGGGCGAGCGCGAGCAGGTCAGCTACCAGGCGCGAAAGTCGCACCGCCTCGAGGTGCGCCTCGCCGAGCGCTCCCTCCCGGTCGGCCGCAGGCATTGCGCGGCCGGATCTGAGGAGTTCGAGGTTGGCCTGAATGACCGTGAGTGGTGCCCGCAGTTCGTGCGACGCATCCGCGACGAATCGCTGCTGGCTCGAGTACGCGACCTCGAGGCTCCCGAGCATGAGGTTGAATGTCTCGGCCAGCCGGCCAAGCTCGTCTCGCCCGGCGACGGGCACCCGACGGCTGAATTGACGGTCGCTCGCGATCTCCGCCGCAATCTCCCGGAGGGCCGACACGGGGCGGAGCGCACGCCCCGCCACCAGCCAGCCGATGCTGAACGCGAGGATCACGCCGGCGGCGGCGAACAGCGCCATCAACCGGCCGAAGCCGGCGACGGCAGAGTCGATGGTCGTGAGCGGGACTGTAGCCACGACGCGTATGCCGCTCGGAGCAGCGGGAAGTGCGACGAACCGCCAACGAACGGGTCTGGAGCCCACGATCCCGAACTGCCCGCCCTGGTGCCTGGCGTGATGCAATTCCGGCGCAAGCCCGCCAATAGCCGGGTAGGGCCGGCTTGTCGCCCGCAAGAGTGCACCGTGGAGCGGCGGCAGAGCCGGGACCTGGCGCGCCGCCGGTGACATTCCAACCACCGCCCCGGAAGCGGCCACGAGGCGAATTCCGGATCCGAGCGCCAGTGACGCACCGAGGATTCGCACCGTGTCGGCGGCCGACCGTCCGCTCTCCAGTTCCTCGCTGACGTGATGCGCCGTCGCAACGAGTCCTCGGTCCAGTTCGTCGTAATGCGTCCGGCTGTGCACCGCGTAACTGTACGCGCAGGCGAGTGCGACGACGGCGGCGGTCAGGGCGCCATACCAGAGGGCGAGCCGCAGCCTCAGGGTCACCGGGACTCGGTTCGGAGGACGTACCCTGCCCCGCGGAAGGTGTGAATCAGCCGAGCGGCACCTTCCGCTTCGAGCTTCTGCCGGAGCTGTTTCACGTACACCTCGACGAGGTTCGACGTCGCCGTCTCCTCATAGCCCCAGATCCGGTCCATGATCATGTGCTTCGGAAGGACCCGCCGTGGGTGCAGCATGAACAGCCGGAGCACCTCGTACTCGGTGGCGGTAAGGTCGATGACGCGCGGCCCGCGCCGGGCCTGCCGCGTCCCGGTATCGAGGGACAGATCCTCGAAGCGGAGCACCTCGGGGCGATCGGTATCGCCACGGCGCAACAACGCGCGGACCCGTGCGGCAAGGATGTCGAACGTGAAGGGCTTCACGACGTAGTCGTCGGCGCCGTCTCCGAGTCCCCGCACCTGGTCGGCGGGCTCGTCCCTGGCGGTCAGCATGAGCACTGGCAGGCCTCGGTCCGCGTTCCGGAGCCGCTCGAGCACCTCGAAGCCGTCCATGCCCGGGAGCATGACGTCCAGGATGACCAGGTCCGGGGCGCGTTCTCGAGCCGCCGCGAGCCCCTGTGAGCCGCTGGCGGCGGTTTCCACAGTGAAACCCTCGTAACTCAAGCCGCGGCGCAGCACGCTGGTGATCGCGGCGTCATCGTCGATGACGAGAATCCGGGCCATGGTGCCCCCTGCGAGAAAGTATCGGTTCCAAGCATCGCAGCGCTTCATGCGGAATAAAAGAGGACGACGCCGGACGCTGCGTCGGGGTCTCCCCGACATGGCGTCCCAGTGTCCTCGCCTTCCGGGCCGCCCTGACCCGCCCGTGAAGGTCGCGTTGGAGCTTCAGCCGCCGCTCAGCCCTTGCTCAGCCCTCGGCCTCATCGAAAGAGTGCACTCGCGGCGCGTGTCGTCGCCGCACCCCTCTCCAGCCGGAGGTCACCATGCGCAAGGCACTGATCGCCATCGCCGCCATCCTCGTGGCGGGGTGTGGAAGCACCATCCGAACCGGGCAACTCGGCGTGAAGTACTCGGCGCTGCGGAAGCCCGCGCTGCAGCAGGAAGTTCGACCGGAGGGGTTCTACTGGCGATGGCCCTGGAACGGCTACGTCGCCTATGACGTGACGTGGCAGAGCCGGACCGAGCCCGTCGAGGTGCTGACGTCGGACGCCCTCCATGTCGCCACACGAGTGACGGTCACCTTCCGCCCGGACCCGGCGCGCCTCTACCAGCTCGCCACCGGGATCGGCCGGCAGTATTATGACGAAGTCATTCGGCCGCCCTTCGTGACGATCACGCGGGCAGCGTTCGCGAACCAGCCGCACGCCAGCGTCGCCAAGGCGTCACCCGCGATCGAGCAGGAGATCGCCGCTGCGCTCCGCCAGGCGATCGGGGACAAGCCGCTCCTGATCGACCGAGTCTCGATCGATCACATCGCGTACGACGAGACGCTCACCCGGGCGATATCCGCGAAGCTCGCCATGCAGGAGGCGGTCGCGAAGAAGACGTTCGAGGTTGCCGTGGCCGAACGGGAGGCCGACATCGCACGCACGGCCGCCCGGGGAGAGGCGGACGCCCTGCGCATTCGCGCAGAAGGTGAAGCGCAGGCCATCGTGCTCCGCGGGGAGGCGCAGGCTCGAGCCCAGGCAGCCATCACCCGACACTCTCGACGGGCTACCTGCAATACAAGGCGTTCGACAGCCCCGCGACTCGCTATTACTTCGTGCCCACGAACCGTAACGGGCTTCCCGTGATCCTTGGCGACGGGATGCAACCGCACACCACCGACGCGAAGACGCCGTAGCCGCATGACAGAGGTTGCCGACCAGCGTCCGCCAGCAATTTCCTGATCGGGGTTGCGGCCGCGCAACCCCGATCACCTCCAGGTTGGCCGCGGCGCGGCGCTCTTCCGCGCGCGGTGAGCCAGAAGGAGCAGGACGATCCCGGCGACGATCATGATGCTGCTCAGCACCTGGCCCATGGTGAACGGACCGATTACCGTGCCAAGCGGGTCCGCCGGCCCTCGGAACTGTGCATCAGGCTGGCGGAACAGCTCGAGGGCCGTCCTGACGGCCCCATACCCAAGAAGGAACAGGCCGGCGAAGGTACCGTCGAGGCGCTGCCCGGCGGCCCGCCCTCCTCCCCGAGCGCTCCACAGGACAAGCCAGAGCATCAGCGCCAGCAGCACGCCCTCACCGGCCGCCTCGTAGAGCTGCGACGGATGGCGCAACGGGACGGTTGGACGGATCGCATCCCACGCGCCGGAATCGAAAGCTTCGAGGATGCGGTGCTCGCGCTCGCGGAGCGGGAGGCCTGTTGCCCCGAGTGCGGCAAGTGCCACCGGGTCCGTGGGAAAGCGGACCGCCCATGGGACGTTCGCGGAGGCGACTCGTCCGTACAGCTCCCCATTCACGAAGTTGGCGAGGCGCACCGCGAACAGGCCGAAGGGCGTCGCGAGCGCCATGGCATCGCCGAGTGGCACCAGCGGAATGGCGTGACGCCTCGCGTAGAAGACTCCTGCTGCGGCGACCCCGAGCAGCCCCCCGTGAAACGACATGCCGCCTTCCCAGATGCGCAGCACCTCGAGCGGATTGCGGCGAACCGCCGTCCAGCCGTAGAAGAGCAAGTAGCCCAGTCGTCCTCCGACGAGAACGCCGAGAGCGAGGGTCCCGAGCAGATCACCGACGGCGTTTGCCGGGATCGGGAGTTCGTCCCGCCGCGCCAGATGCCGCAGCACGCCGTACGCTGCGGCGAACCCTGCCAGGTACATCAGACCGTACCACCGCACATCGAGCGGGCCAGGTAGATCCAGGATCACCGGGTCAACGCGCGGGAAACCCATCTCCATCAGGATCAGCACGGTGGGCACCAGGCGGGACGATGAGTGAAGGGGCGCACGCGCAACTCGCGGGCATCTCGCGTGAGTCGCGGCGCGGCGGAGTCCGGGAATGGATCCGCACGACTCAAGTCCGCCTGCCCGCGGCGCTGCGCCAGGGTCCAGCGGACCTTGAGGAACGTAACGACCGCACGTATCTCATGTCCGGACAGCTTGCCATCGAAGGCGGGCATCCCGTAACGCTCCTCGTGGGCCGTGTCGCCAAGCGCCTCGGCACTGCCGAGGGCGACGATCCGGTACAGCAGGCCATCCGGGTGGTGCCACGTATGGCCGGTGGAATCGTGAGGCGGCGGCGGGTAGACGCCCCCGGCGCCGGGTCGCTTCCAGTTCGGAGCCCCCTCGCCGCGTATCCCGTGGCAACTCGCGCAGTGAAGCCGATAGACGGTGGCGCCGGCTCGCACCGCGTCGGCATCCAGGCCAGCCGTTGCAGCGGGCTTTCGAAGGTCGCCGCGAGAGAGCAGGATCAGCGCCACGGCGCCCGCCATGGCGGAAACCGCCACGCGAGCAGCGGTCGGACGCGCCCCCGGCCGCCCCTGCATTTGCCACCGGGAGTAGCGCCCGAATCGCGCCAGCCGCTTTACAGCCGATAAAAGTTGTGACACGTTTCGCGGTTCGCGTAGCCCGGATCAACGGTGAGAGCTTCCGTCCCGTGCCCTCAGACCATTCCCCCCTGCGTGGAGAAACCGATGCTGTTCCTGGAACGTGCTTGCGTCGCCGTCCGACGGATCGTGCGCGGCCCCGCGCTGCCGGCGGCGCTGCTCATCATACCCGCCTTCGCGCACGCGCAGCAAGCGCATGGCCACGCCGCCGCCCGCGACTCCCTGCGACCGCGCGCGACGGCGCATGCCCATGCCGACGACGGGAGGGAGGCGGCCGCTGCAGTGACGACGGTCCGCGCCCTGTTTGCCGCCGCCGAACGCGGCGACCTCACGGCGCTGGACACGCTCTATGCCGGCGACAGCCTCACCGTGGTCGAGGGTGCCGGGATCAACCGCGGATGGCGCGATTACCGCGACCATCACCTGGCCCCCGAGCTCAAGGAGATGCAGAATTTCCGCTACCGCCCATTCGAGATCGAGGCGCACGTCCAGGGTGACCTGGCATGGGCGACGTTCCGGTACGCTCTGCAGGCGACGAGCGCGGACCGCACGATCGATAACCTCGGGCGCGGCACGGCGATTCTCGAACGGCGGCCCGGCCGCTGGGTCGTTCGACACACCCAGACCTCGAGCCGGGCGCGCCGGCCGAACGATCCTCCGATGCCGCAATGAGCGAAGCGGCGCGGCATGCGCACTGTGAGGATATGCGTCCTATGCGGACGCGCGGCGGGCGTTCATGTGCATCATGGCTTCACGCGGATCCAGCGCCCGCGTGGCGTTCCCCGTGCGGACGTAGTAGTGCGCCGTCCCATCCCGCTCGACGAATACGGGGTCGGGTGCCGGCTCGACGACCACCCGACAGACGTCCCGCCCGTGCACGTCGTGAAACACCACGTGCATGAGGGCGCAACGGTGCGCGCCAAGCGCGGTGCGAACCAGGCCGGTGAGGTATTGCTCGAAGCCGTCGCGCGACTGGCGATGGAGGGTAGCGTAGTCCTGGGCGAGCCCGACCACCTGGCCTGCGTCGTCAACGCCAAGCAACAGTGTCCCGCCTCGATGGTTCATGAACGCCGCGATCGTCCGGACGATGGGCTCTTCGAGGGCCCTGCTGACGCGGCGCGCCGTGTAGTCCCACCGCACACTCGCCTTGAACTCCAGGGTCTCCCCTTCACCGGCTGAGAGCAGCGCCGGCAGCGCGCGATTGAGCTCCAGCTCGAGTCGCGCGATCCGGCGCTCGCTCCACGCGAGGGCGGCCAGGCCGAACGCGCCCGCGCCGCCCAGGAGTGCCCCGGTGAGGGCAAACAGCCCGGACATCGCCAGCATCGGCGCCGGGAATCCGGCACGAACCCGGTACTGGAGGAACTGCCAGAGGGAGGAGACGCCCGCAATGTCGGGGTGAAACTCGAACCAGTAGACCGCCATCGCCACGGGGTGGATCACCACCAGCCCCGCCACGGCACCGGCAGCAACCGCGATACTCACCCCACGGCGTACCGGGAGGCGACTGGCGAGCCGCGGAAGGAAGCCGGGCCCCCCCACGGAACCCGGCTTCGGCTCTCCATTGGCATGCAGCGGCGGGTCAGGCCTCACGGGGACCGCTTGACCTCCTCGACGAACGTCTCCCGGAGGTACGCGGCGATGGCCCTCATCTCCTCCTGAGACAGCTTGCTCTTGAACGACTTCATGTCGCGGCCGACCCCGTTCTGCATCACCGCGACCAGCGAGTCCGCGGAGCGCTTCGCGAGGAACTCCGCATCCATGGTCGGGATCCTGGGCGTCTCCCGCAGCGCCTGTTTGGTCGGCTTGCCGGTCGTACCGTGACAGCTTCGGCACTGCTTGAGGTAGAGCGCTTTCCCGTCCGCCGCCTGGGCGCCGGCGCGGGTGCCGGCCAGCAGCACGAGGAGGAGGGACAGGCGGATGGTCCAGCGAGACATCGTCAGGTTCTCCCGGTTGGGTGATCAGAAGGTCAGTTGCAGCTCGGCGGCGAGCCCGTTGGAGCGGGGCGTGCCATCGCCGAAGCCGCGCCGGTACTCGACCGCCGCGCGCAGGTACTCCGGGACGTTGATCGGCAGGACGGCGCCCGCAACGAACCGCTTCGCTGCCAGGCTCACGTTCCGGTCGGGGGAGTTCTCTTCGTACCGGAGGAAGAGCGTCTCCGCCCCGCGGCGCGGCGTCACCTGCCCGGATACCCAGTAGCCCTGGCCGGTGTTGGTCGGTGCAGCGAACCCCTCGCCGGCCGGCAGGCCCCGGTCACGCGAGTACACGTAGCCGCCGAGGAGCTCCACCGGCCCGAAGTACTTGTTGGCGGTGAGCGCCAATCGGGCGTATCGGGCACGGCGCTCTGGCGCCGTTTCCACCAGCCCCTCCGTCTGGCCGAAATACGCAGCGGCACCGAGGCCAGCCCCGGCATCGTCCCACATCAGCTGGTTGGTCACGACGACGTCGCGCGCCGTGGGTCCGCGCGTTGCGAACGGCCCGAGGGCGGAGTTCAGGAGCTGGACGGAAAACCGGTTGCGCCCGAGCACCACGAACGCCTCGCCACCGGTCATGTCCCCGGCAAGCCGGACGGGCAGGGCGGTGTTCGCCTGGCCAAACGGCAGCGGGGTGGAGATCCCGATCGCGCGATCGAATCCGGCGACGCCGCCCCCCAGAAGCAGCGCGTGGCCCTGGACGAAGCGGGCGCCCACGTATCGCTCCGCGCTGCCACGCAGCGCGGAGACGGAGAGCAGCGCTTCCACTTCGCCCTCCTCCGTCCGCTGCAACTCGGTGAATCCGCCGAACCACCGGCCGATCGGCCCCGCGATGAAGATGCTGGCGTCGGAGAGCCCGAGCCGATTCTGCGTCGTGCCTTCATCGCGGATGCGCTCGAACTCATACCCGGCCCGCGCGCGCGCCGCGAGGTACTCCTGGATCTTCTCCACGTCCTGCCGCTCGCCGATCTCCTCCGGCATGCGGTAGCCGGCCCACTTGAACGCGATCCCCTTCGCGTTCAACCGCGGCACGGCCGGCGCGTGGCACATCGAGCAGTTCGCGTTGTACTTCCTGGCCCACGCGGGGATGGCCTGAGCCTGCCGCGGCACCAGGCCGACCAGGATCAGCGGAAACAACAACCTCAAGGGATTCAGACGCATCGGTCCTCCGTGCGATGAGGGCAAGTGGGAGTCATGGGCGCGCTGCGGCCGGACTGTCGGCCCCGGACCGTGCCCGAAGGTCCGGGAAGGTGTCGGCGATCGTTGGAGCCTGCTGGCTCCCTGGCGCGCCGCGGAGCGTCACCAGGTACTGCGACAGTTGCTCGATCTCCTGATGCGTGAGGGTCGGAGGCCCGAAGGCAGGCATCTCTCCGTCGGGGCGGAAGAGCCGGGGCTGCTCGAGGTAGCTGTGGATCCACGCCGCCGAATGGCGCAGACCGATCTCCGTCAGGTCCGGGCCTTTGTCGGTGCCCTTCCCCCGCACCAGGTGGCAGCTCTGGCATTGCTGCTGGCCGAAGATGGCGCGTCCGGCCACCTGCGTGGGTGTCAGCGGGATGCCCGAGGCGTCAGGCTGCGCGCGCCCTCGCTGTTCCCTCACGGCGGCGCCGAGCAGCATCGCGCTTCCCCCGAGGATCAGCAGCAGCGCTCCGAGCGCCGCGGGGCGGCGCCGCAGGTTCCGGCGACTTCCGCGATCGACGATCGGCAGTCCGAAGAGGGTCACGAGGAGCAACCCGGGCACCCCGAGCGCCACAACCGCCTCGAACCGTCCCGGGAAGAGCTTGAGGAGCTGGTACAGCGGAAGGAAGTACCATTCCGGTACCGGCACGTACGAGGTATCCGTCGGGTCGGCGGGCGCCTCGAGGGGAGCGCCGAAGCGGTACGCCAGTGCGACGAGCAGCCCCACGGTGACTGCGGCGACGATCAGGTCCTTCGCGATGATGTGGGGCCAGAACCGCGTCTGCCCGGACTTGCTGGCGGCGTACCGCGCTTCGTAGTACGCGGGGTAGGTCGCATCCGAGGTCCGGCCGGGCGGCTGATCCTCGAGCGTCACAGGTCGCGGCGCGATGCCCTGGCGAACCACCATCGCGAGGTGGAGCGCGACGAGGCTTCCCAGAACGAGCGGCAGCCAGATGGCGTGGAAGGCGTAGAAGCGCGTCAACGTCGCGGCGCCGAGCTGGCTCCCCCCCCCGCAGCAGGCGCACGACCCAGGGGCCCACGAGGGGCGCGGTCCCTCCCATATTGGTCCCGACCTCGGTCGCGAAGTACGCTCGCTGGTCCCAGGGGAGCAGATAGCCGGTGAAACCGAAGCCCAGCACCAGGATGAACATGACGACGCCGAGAACCCAGTTCACCTCGCGGGGGTACTTGTAGGCGCCCATGGCGAAGACCCGCACCATGTGCATCACGGTGAGCACCACCATGAAGCTCGCGCCCCAACGGTGCATCGCACGCAGCAGTGCCCCCGCGGTGATCTGTCGCTCGAGGAACTGGATGCTGCTGTACGCGTGATCCGGCGAGGGCGCGTAATAGGTCGCGAGGACCCCACCGGTGATCACCTGCACCAGGAAGATGGTGAGCGTCGCACTCCCCAGGGTGTGCCACCAGGTCAGCCGATCCGGCACGGCCCGGTCGAGGAGCGCAGCCCTGAGCGAGGCCAGACCAAGACGGGAATCGAACCAGCGGGACGGAGAGGAGGCCATCACGCCACCGTCTTCTCGGAGGTGCCGATCCGGAAGTCCTGGTACTGCACGAGCACGTATCCGTCCTCGACCTTCACAGGCAGCGTGTCGAGCGGCCGCGGCGGCGGACCCCCGATCACCGCTCCGGTCTTGCCGTCGAACAGCCCGTGATGGCAGGGGCAATGGAAGCGCTGCTTGTCCACCTCGTACTCGTAGCTGCAGCCCAGGTGCGTACACCGCCCGTTGTAGGCGATGAAGTTCTCGCCATCCGCCGTATACAGCCACACCGAGCGGATGGCCCGGCTCTCCACCCAGGCGTCGTTGGCCGCCTCGGCGAAGTCTCGCTTGATCGGCACGCCGATGTCGAACAGGTCGGCCTCGCCGAGGCTCACCCAGTTCTCCCGGGGAGGCGGTGCGGTGGCTGGAGCCACGAAGGCGCGCAGCGCGGGGATGGTGGTCAGGAATGCGGTGGCCGCTCCGGCGGCGGCGGCGGCGGCCTTGAGGAAGCCGCGACGCCGAAGCGGCTCTTGGTTGTCGGGGTCGAACATCACTGCCTCAGGATGGAAGTCGTTCGCCAGAGTGGCTGCCCCTGCTGAACGCCAGATGAGGAACCCCTGAGTACCGGGCGCCGCTGGTCCATCCGAGTCTCGAAACCCTCGGCTCAGCCGTTCTTCACCCCCGGTTCAGCAACGAGGGTCAAGGTCCTCGGGCAGTGTGCCCTCGGCATTCAGAACCGTCGATTCGGGAGAAAGGGTCATGTCGCCGCACAAGCGCAGACCGCAGCGGTGGGCTGAAGATGCGCTCACCGCCCTGGTGCTCATCACCGCCGCGCCAGCGCTGCTGCGCGCGCAGGAGGACCGCACGCCGGAGCCGCTTCGCGTCGCCGTTGCGGTCGGACCCTCGTGGGCCAGCAGCGACACGTGGCGACGCGGGGTCGGATACGTGGTTCAGGGATCCCTCACCAAGGCAATCCGGGGAACCCGCTTCGCAGCGCGGGGCGACGTCGGGTACAGTCACCCCGCCGACGCCTCAGCCCCCGAAGGTTGGGACGCCGCCACCGCGTCAGTCGCCCACATGCGCGGATCGAGTACCGTGTGGGCCGCGGCCAGCCTGGTCGGTGACGGTCCCAGGCTCCTGGGCGGACGCAGCTACGGGCTCGCGGGCCTGGGCGTGGCTCAGGAGGGGTGGATGTCCGCCAGGTCGGGAACGGCCGCGGCGGGCGGGCGCGGCGGCACGGGACTCATCCTGCAGTCCGGGGCCGGTATCTCCTGGCGCGCGGGCACCCGCGCCGCATTTGTCGAGGCCCGGGCGCAGGGATTGATCCGCTCGGCTGAACGGCGTTCGATGCTCATCCCGCTGGTCGTCGGCGTCACATTCTGACTCACACGCGCCATGGCGAAGACATCCCCGACTTGCATGCCGGCCGACACACCAGTTTCATCGAATCCGCCTGCGCCCGCGAGGGCGCCGGCACTCGAGGAGCAGTTCCGGGAGCTGCGCCAGGCGGAGTTCAGCCGGTTGGACGCGGGGGGGGAGGTGTACCTCGACCACACGGGCAGCGCACTTTATCTCGCCTCGCACCTTGCGTGGCATACGCAACTGCTGGCAGGGGGGGTCTTCGGGAACCCACACGCGGAGAACCCTGCTTCGAGCCGAAGCACTGCGTGGGGCGACGCCGCGCGTGACGCCGTGCTGGCGCTCCTGGAAGCGAGCCCCTCGGAATACGAGGTGATCTTCACCGCGAACGCGAGTGCCGCAACCAAGCTGGTGGCGGAGAGCTTCGCGTTCGGCCGTCGCTCGCGGCTCGTTCTCGCGGCCGACAACCACAATTCTGTGCTCGGGCTGCGGGAATTTGCGCGCCGGAAGGGAGCCGTGGTGCGCTACATCCCCCTGGACGAAGAACTCCGGCTCCGCGACGTAGCACGTCATCTCTCCCTGGAACCTGGGGGTGGGCCGCATCTACTCGCCTTCCCGGCCCAATCGAACTTCTCCGGCGTGCGCCACCCGCTGGCACTCGTCCGCCTGGCACAGGGGCTGGGCTTCTCCGTGCTGCTCGACGCGGCCGCGTACCTGCCGACCGCGCAGCTGTCGCTTCGCGCGGTGCCGGCCGACTTCGTGACGCTCTCGCTGTACAAGATCACCGGCTACCCGACCGGGGTGGGCGCGCTCGTCGCGCGGCGATCGGCGCTCGAGCAATTGCAGCGGCCGTGGTTCGCGGGCGGGACGGTCGAATTCTCCTCGGTACAGAACGATACGCACCTGCTGCGAGCAGGGGCCGCAGGATTCGAGGACGGCACACCGAATTTCCTGGCGCTGTCGGCCATCCCGGAGGGACTCCGTCGCTTTCAGGCGATCGGGGTCCAGCGAATCGGAGCGCACGTCCAGGATCTGACGGGGCTGGTGCTTGGCGGACTGGCGACGCTCCGCCACAGGAATGGCCGACGGCTCGTGGTGGTGCACGGGCCGGCGACGCTCGTCGCACGAGGAGGGACCGTTTCCTTCACTCTCGTCGATCGGCACGGGCGCTGGATCCCGCACTGGGACGTGGAACGATCTCTCGCCACACAGCGGATCGCGGTTCGGTCGGGGTGCTTTTGCAACCCCGGGGCCGCGGAGCGGGCGTTTGCGTTCGAGGCCGGCCGTGTTCGCGGCTGCCTGGCCGGTACCCAGCGCGATCGCGAACCCTTCTCGCTCGAACGGTTCGCACGATGCATGGACGGTGGACCCGTCGGTGCGATTCGAGCTTCGGTCGGGATGGCGACGTCGCAAGACGACGTTGAGCGCTTTCTCGGCGCGCTGGAACGATGGACAGACGGGCCCTCCGCGATGATCGCCGAGGGTGCAGCGCCGGACGATCAATGCGCCTGATGCCCGGCGGCATGGCCGACCGGCCGGGGAGGGCGCGGATGCACTCTGTCCGCGCCCTCCCCGGCGATCGGTCGCTTCCGCCCCGCGCCGTCAGGGCAAGACGCGACGCCCTTCACTGTCCCGGTCGCGCCACCGCAGCACTCGCGCAGCTCGCGTCGAGTCGTCCTGGATCAGCACGGTGAAATCGGCGGGAGCGTCAGGGATGAGGAAGCTCACGCGCGCCTGTGCGTGATGCCCCGCGAGGGGCTCCGCTCCGACGGGGGCGAGGGTGTCCCCGCGGGCGATCACCCGGACCGCCCGCCACAGGTCGATGGTCGCAAGGTCGCCGCTGTGCGTGTTGGCGGACAACCGGAGCTCGAGTCGGCCGCGGTCCCACACGGGCGCCACCTCGAACGCCACCTGACCGTCGCTCCGTTGCGGGCTGAAAGTGACCACCGTTGCCGGGGCCGCAGGCGGTCTTCCGGCGGGTGACGGTGTCGCGGCCCCGTGGCCGGCGTGTTGTGCGGCAAGGGGTGACGCAAGTGCGAGAGACAGGCCCAGCGAGAGGCGCGCGAGAGAAGGCATGGACAGGTGCGTTGAAGGAACAGCGATGATGATGGCGGGGGCTGAACGTCAGCTGAAGCGGCGATGAGCCGTGGCGGCCAGTTGGTTTTATCCTGCGTAAACCTGACGGCCCGGAAGCTGCAGCACCGTCGGCGCTCCCCGGGGGGCGCCGACGGTGCGCCCCGGCCACCGTCAACACCGGAGGATTTGCATGCCGCACCATCAGCACATGGACACTGCAGTGAGGGACTGCATCCAGGAATGCCTCGCCTGTTACCAGAGCTGCCTGGAGTCAGTGCATCACTGCCTCATGGTGGGGGGCGCGCACGCCGCGCCCGGCCACGTCGCGCTGCTGCTCGCGTGCGCCACCGCCTGCGAGGCGAGCGCCCGCGTCACGTTGCTCGGCGCCGAACAGCACGCCGCGTTGTGCGCGGCATGCAGTACCGTCTGCCGCCAGTGCGCGGAGGCGTGCCGGCAGATGGCAGGCGGCGACGAGACAATGGCCCGCTGCGCCGCGGCCTGTGACCGCTGTGCGGAGAGCTGCGAGCGCATGGCGCGCCGATCGACCTGAGCGACCCCCTGAGCGCCGCCGCGTTCGCGGGGAGAGGCGCGGGCCGCCCCACTCCGCGAACGCGGACTCGGCCCCTAGGCGAAGTGGAGGAATACGCGGGTGGCGCCCTTGCGGTCGAACGCGAGGACGTCGAATGGATCCTTCCGGCCGAGCCCTTCCATTCCCGGAGAACCCAGCGGCATCCCGGTCACGCCGATCCCCGCGACGCGCGGCCGCTCGCGCAGCAGCTTCCGAATGGCCGCCGCCGGCACGTGCCCTTCCACCGCGTACCCTTCGATCGTGGCCGTGTGACACGACACCACGCTCCCCGGGATGCCGAGGCGCTTCTTCAGATCGTCCAGGTTGGCAACGATCTCCACCTGTGGTTGAAATCCCTGCTGCTCGAGGTAGGTGATCCATCCCTTGCAGCAACCGCATGTCGGCGTCTTGTAGATCCGGATGGGGGTCGCGGCCTTCGCCGCGGCTCGCGCCGCGGCGGGTGCAGTCGCACCAGACAGAGCGCTTGCGGTGTGCGAAAGCGGCGCGAGTGCGGTCAGCAGGGTCACGGTGGCCGCATGCGCCAGCCACTCTCTGCGGGTCATTCTCTCCTCAACGAGGGCGGCCAGCGGCGATGTCAGAGTGAGGTTCGGCATGGGGACTCTCAGGCAGCGAGGTGTTCGAGCGTGGCAACGAACTCGTCGGTGGTAGCCGCCGAGGTGGGCGGCGTTGCCCGCCGAAGGGGGAGCCACCACCAGGGGGATTGGCGTCCGGGCCCCTCCCCCCATGAGCTCACCTCCTCGAACGCGGCGTTCAGCAGGATGAACAGCGGGGGCGGATCGACGGGGTCGAGTCGCCGCCGGGTCAACAGGGCGTTGGCTTGCACCGGGGTGATCACGCGAAAGTCCACCGCTTCGTGCGTGTGGGCGAAGGCCGCAATTCGGGCAGCCAGGGCACTTTCGGCCCACTCTGCCGGGCTGAGCACTGCGAGGACGTGCCAGCGGGTCTGCACGCCCTCCCGGCGCAGGACAGTTCGTCGTGACGCGCCCGCCATGATCCCGCCGCACGCATACGGCATCCCCTCCGAATAGAGACCCTCGAACTCGAGCTCGGTGCCGCCACCCCGGAGTTCCCGCTGGTCGGCGCACGAGGGCCTCCGCGGGTGGTGGTCGCACGGGTCGGCAGGCGTTTCGCCGCAGCAGCCCTGGTAGTGCTCAGCCGCCGAAACCGCGGCGATGGCATGGAGAAGTGAACGTGACATGTGGAGACGGCTCCCTGGAGGTCTGGCGCAGCGGCCGGCTGCCGCCGCGATCTCGAGGCAGACGACCGGCACCGGAGTGGTGCAGTCGACGACTCGTTGGCTGCCAGGGCGGGTGTGGCCCGCCCGCGCTCGGCTCCCTGGAGCCGCGCGCGCTACGCCGGTCTGGGAGGGGGGGTGGGCGGAGCGATCAGGTGAGATGCCACGCCAGGCGCAATCCAACCCCGCGCCGTCGCATGCGCCGGCGCGCGATGATGTCGGCCGGTGCTGTACACCGTCGCCAGCTGGCTGCAGGTCCTGCCGACTTCGCACGACCCGGCAGCGGTCGTGGAGCAGGCTGGTGTCCCATGCGAGCCGCAGTGTCCCCCGTGAGTGCCGCTGAGGAAGGTCATCAGCCCCGGCGCACCCATTCCGCCCTCGGCGCGGACCTGCCCCTGGTGATGTCGCGCCGCCCCCGCCGGCGCCGCCTGCGCCACGCACCGAACCGCGTTCGCGACCACCAGCGCCTGCAGGAGCAGGAGCGCGGTCGATGCAGTTCGGCGAAGCAATGAGCGCACGGGAGTCAGTAGAAGGGGAAACGGCCGGAGTCGACCGTGCCGCAGGGTGCCACCGCGGCTATCGGCCCGCAGTCAGGAGACCTCCTTGTCAATTGTCGGGGGCCAACTGATTTTTACGGTGCGTAGAACCGCTGCGGGTGCCGGACCGTGAGCGTTTCCAGCCGCCCGCAATCAGGGATTCTCTGACAAAAGCTGCCCCACTTCCCGGCTGACCATCGCCTCAGGGCGATTATCCTGCGTAAAGCGTGGCGCGCGTCGCCCGCTCGCACCCGCAACCACACGCCCGCCGTGATTCGTCGCCTTTCTGCACTTCTGCTCGTAGCCCTCCTCTCGCAGAGCGTCCTGCTCGGCGGAGAGCTGCGATGCGTCGTGCAGCATCACGGTTGGGCAGCGCTGGCCAAGGGCGTCCCGGACCAAGGCCCTCGGGAGCATCACCGGGCGCGCCGCCGGACGGTTTCGCCTGCTCCCCATGAAGGGCAACGCGCGCACGTCATGGCGCTGGTTCAGGCCCCTCCTGATTCTCCGGTGGGCTGCACGAGCTCGCACTCGTCCGCGGCGTGCCAGTCGATGATGCATGCCTGCGCGCCGCTCGCCCTGCCAAGCGGGCGGCAGATCGGCGTGGTACGGCTTGCGAGCGCCCCCGTCACTGCGGGGGTCCTCCAGCTCGTGCCGACCGCGGCGCTCCCTCCAGACGACCCTCCGCCGCGCGGCTGAGCCAGTCCGCGGGCACTCTGCGGACTGCAGGTGGCACGTCTGGCGAACCCGCCGGCGCGCCTGGTCGACACTCATTGGTGGTCTTCCTCCTCGTGGCGCCCACATGGCTGCCCGGGCCGGACACCCTTCTGGAGATTTCGTCATGCTGCATATCCCGTCAGCCGCCTTGTCGCGGCTGCGATCCGCCCGCCATCGCGTCGGATTCGCGCTGTCACTGCTTGGGCTGCTGTGGCCGCAGGTTCCGCACGCGCAGCAGCCGAATCCGGAGACGCTGCGACTGGCGGACGTGTACGAACAGGTCGCCACTCGCAATCCGCGATTCGCCGCCGCGTCCGCTCTCGCCCGAGCGGCCAACGCACGCATACCCTCGGCCGGCCTTCCCCCGGACCCGCAGGTACAGCTCGGCTGGATGAACTACTCCCTTCCCTCACTCGCCCCGATGGCCACGCTCGGCATGACTCAGCTGCAGGTGATGCAGATGCTGCCGCTGGCCGGAAAGCTCGGGCTGAATCGGGGGATCGCAGCGTCGAGGGCTGAAGCCGAGCAATGGCGCGCGAGCGATGCCGGGTGGGAAGCCCGAACTGCCGCCGCGATGGCCTTCTTCGAGGTGTACCAGACAGACGAGGCGCTTCGCGTCATGCGGGAAACACTGCGTCTCGTCCAGGAGATCGCCTCGATTGCGGAGACGATGTACCGCGTTGGCGAGGGTCGCCAGACCGACGTGCTTCGCGCGCGGGTGGAGATCGCCCGGATGGTCGAGGACACCCTGCGCATGACGGCGATGCGCACGGCGATGGCTGCGCGGCTGAACGCGGTGCTCGATCGCCCGGCGTCCACGCCCGTCCCCCACCCCGTCCTTCCGCAGTTTCCGGCATCGAATCCCGCTGAGGCGACGCTCGACAGTCTGGCGCTGCGAAACAGGCCGATGATCCAGGCGGGGGTCCATGAGCTCGCCGCCGCCGACCGCATGACGCGGCTGGCGCGTCGGGAACTGATTCCTGACCTCACCGTCGGCATCCAGTATGGGCAGCGAGGAAGTTCGGGCACCGGCGCCGACGGGATGGCCGCCGGCGGGACCGAGCGGATGGGCAGCCTGATGTTCGGGGCGAGCGTGCCCGTGTTCGCCCGGTCACGACAGTACAAGCTGCGGGAGGAAGCGGAGGCGATGCGGGCGATGGCGCGTGCGGACCTTGCGGCCATGCAGGCCGATACCCGCGGACGCATCACCGAAGCGCTGGCAAACCTCCAGCGGGCGCAGAACCTGTCCGCCCTGTATCGATCGACCATCCTGCCCCAGGCGGAAGCAACCGTTGCGTCTGCCCTCGCCGCGTATCGCGTGGGCACGGTCGACTTCATGACGCTGCTCGACAACCGGATGACGGTCAACCGGTTCCGCCAGGATCTCGCCGTGCTCGAAGCGGATGAAGGCAAGGCCTGGGCCGAGCTCGAAATGCTCACCGGCCGCGATCTGGGCATCGCGGAGACGACGCCAGCCCCACGCGCCACGCCGCGTGCGCTCCCGACCAACGCGTCGGGATCGGCACCAACCCCATTTCCTGCCGTTCCCGCGACGGAACGGGTGATCCCATGACCATGCCAAAGGAATTCGATCGCGGGGCATCGCACGGCGATGCGTCCCAGCACCCGGCCAGCGCCATGACGCCGGATCCCCTGGCCTCGCCCTTCGGCGGGCCGCCGAAATCGCGCGGCCGCCGGCTCCTCTGGTGGAGCGCGGGGGTGGTGGCGCTTGGGACCGCCGTCGCGGCCATCCTCCTGACCCGGCGGTCCGCCGAGCCGGAGATGCCGGCGGGCCACAACCACGGCGCCGCGCCGGCGGCCAGCGCCGAAATGCCGGTGGAGCTGTCCGCGGAAGCCGCGCGCCGCATCGGCGTGACCTTCGCCGATGCCCGCACGGAGCGGCTGCAGTCCGAGATCCGGACGGTCGGACTCGTGACGTACGACGAGCGCCGACTTCGCACCGTGACGACGAAGATCGAGGGCTTCGTCGAGCGGCTGTTCGTCAATACGACCGGCCAGGCTGTCGCGGCCGGTCAGCCGCTCGCCGCCATCTACGCCCCGATGCTGGTGACGGCGCAGGAAGAGCTGCTGCTCGCTGACCGGCTTCGCGCCGACATGCAGTCGGCCAGTCCGGAGGCCCGGCGGGCCGCGGACGATCTCGCCGCGTCGGCGCGCCGCCGCCTCGCCTACTGGGACGTGCCCGCGGACGAGATCGCGGCCGTCCAGCGCACCGGCACGGTGCGACGGACCCTCACCTTCCGCGCACCGTACAGCGGCTACGTGCTGGAGAAGAACGTGGTCGAGGGCCAGCGGCTGATGCCGGGCGA
Source organism: Gemmatimonadaceae bacterium (assembly GCA_036401195.1). Classification (GTDB taxonomy): domain Bacteria; phylum Gemmatimonadota; class Gemmatimonadetes; order Gemmatimonadales; family Gemmatimonadaceae; genus JACDHQ01. The sequence goes on along the minus strand of DASWVQ010000125.1, from coordinate 116,939 downwards.
CGTCCTGTTCCGCATGGCAGACCTCTCCGTGGTCTGGGTGGAGGGCGAGATCTTCGAGCGCGACCTCGCTTCGATGCGGGTCAGGCAACCGGTGACGGTCGACTTCGAGGCGCTCCCTGGGGACACGCGGAGCGGGCGAGTGACGTACATCTATCCGACACTGAACCAGGAGACGCGGACGGCGCGGGTGCGCGTGGAGATCCCGAACCCCGGACTGCGGCTCAAGCCCGGGATGTACGCGACGCTGCGGGCGCGCGGCGCCCCACAGGCGGCTACCGTGACCGTGCCGCGATCCGCCGTGCTGGTAACGGGGACGCGGAGCCTGGTCTTCGTGCGGGAGCCGAGTGGACGACTCGTTCCCCGTGAGGTGACCCTGGGCTCCCCGGCTGCCGACCGCATGGCAATCCTCAGCGGACTGGCCGCTGGTGAGACGGTGGTCAAGTCGGCCACCTTCCTCGTGGACGCGGAGTCGAACCTTGGGAGCGCGCTGGGCGGAATGGGCAACATGCCGGGGATGGACATGACGACGCCTTCCAAGCCGAACGCCGGAGGAAGCGCGAAGACGCCATCCGCGACCTCGCCTGCCGGTCACGATGGACACACGCCCGGCGCCACGCCGCCGTCGGCCGCCCCCGGGAGCCCCCCGGCGGCGACCCCCTCCGCGCAATCGCATGACGGACATTCCATGGCTGGCGCCGCCCCGGCGCCGGCCCGCTGAAGGAGGCCGCCATGCTGAACCGCATCATCGAGTGGTCGGTGAGGAACAAGCTGCTCGTCTTTCTCTTCGTGGCAGCGGTCACCATCGGGGGCGTCATGGCCGTTCGGCGGACGCCTCTCGAGGCACTCCCCGATCTCTCCGACGTGCAGGTGATCGTCCAGGCCGAGTACAACGAGCAGGCACCACGGATCGTCGAGGATCAGGTCACGTATCCGATCGCCGCCGAGATGCTCAAGGTGCCGGGATCCCGCGTCGTTCGCGGCTACTCCTTCTTCGGCGTGTCGTTCGTGTACGTCATCTTCGACGACGGGACGGACCTGTATTGGGCACGCAGCCGCGTGCTGGAGTATCTCAATGGCCTCAAGGGGAAGCTGCCGGCGAGCGTGTCGCCCGTCCTCGGTCCGGATGCGACCGGGCTGGGGTGGGTCTACCAGTATGCCCTCGAGGATACCACTGGCCGGATGGACCTGTCGCAGCTTCGGTCGCTTCAGGACTGGTACCTGCGCTACCAGCTTACCGCCGTCCCGGGGGTATCCGAGGTAGCGACCGTCGGAGGGTACGAGAAGCAGTATCAGGTGGATCTCGACCCCGCGAAGATGCTCGCTTACGGGGTCTCGGTGCCGCAGGTGATGGGTGCCATCCAGAACGCGAACAATGACATCGGCGCCATGGTGCTCGAGCTGTCCGAGCGCGAGTACATGGTGCGGGGGCTCGGGTACTTCAAGTCCCTAAGCGACATCGAGAACGTGGTTGTCGGTGCGACGAAAGCTGGCACCCCCGTCACCGTCGCGGAGCTGGGGCGGGTGGGCGTGGGACCGGCAGTCCGACGGGGAATCGCAGAGCTGGACGGCCGCGGCGACGCCGTCGGGGCGATCGTGGTCATGCGCTTCGGCCAGAATGCCCTTACGACGATCGACAACGTCAAGGCCAAGCTCGACGAGATCCGTCCCGGCCTCCCGCCCGGCGTGGTGATCCGGCCCGTCTACGACCGCAGCGACCTGATCGAACGAGCGATCGAGACGCTCAGGGGGAAGCTGCTGGAGGAATCGATCATCGTCGCCCTCGTCTGCATCGTGTTCCTGCTGCACGCGAGCTCGGCACTGGTCGCCATCCTGACGCTTCCCCTCGGCATCCTGATGGCATTCATCGCGATGCGATGGCTCGGCGTCGGTGCCGACATCATGTCGCTCGGCGGGATCGCCATCGCGATCGGCGCGATGATCGACGCCGCGATCGTGATGATCGAGAACATGCACAAGCACCTCGAGCGCGCCGCCCCCACGGGCGACGGTGACCCCCGATACTTCAGCACCCGGGAGATGACGGCGGCGCAGCGATGGAAGATCGTCGTCGAATCCTCCCGGGAAGTCGGGCCGGCGCTGTTCTTCTCGCTGCTGATCATCACGGTCTCGTTCATCCCGGTCTTCACGCTCGAGGGGCAGGAGGGGCGCCTCTTCAAGCCACTGGCCTTCACGAAGACCTTCGCCATGGCGGCCGCGAGCCTGCTGTCGGTCACGATCGTTCCCGTCACGATGGGGCTGTTCATCCGGGGGCGCATCTATCGCGAGCGCGCCAATCCATTGAACCGGGCGCTGATTCGGCTGTACCAGCCGGTGATCGACTTCGTCCTGAAGCACCGTTGGCCGGTGATCGGGGCCGGGGCGCTGACCCTGCTGCTCACCTGGATTCCCTGGACGCGTATCGGCAGCGAGTTCATGCCGCGGCTCGACGAGGGAACGATCCTGTACATGCCCACGACGTTGCCAGGCGTGAGCGTCGCACGCGCGCGGGAGATCCTCCGCATCCAGGACTCCATCATCAAGACCTTCCCCGAGGTCGATCACGTGTGGGGGAAAGCCGGTCGTGCGAATACCGCGACCGACCCGGCGGGGCTCGACATGTTCGAGACCACCATCTCGTTGAAGCCGGAATCCGCCTGGCGAGAGGGCGTAACGTACGACGGCCTCCTGGCCCAAATGGACTCTGCCGTCAGGATGCCTGGAATCACCAACGCCTGGACGATGCCGATTCGCGGGCGCATCGACATGCTCGCCACGGGCATCAGGACCCCCGTCGGCATCAAGATCTTCGGACCCGACCTGGCCGAGCTGGAACGCGTGGGGAAGGAAGTCGAGCGTGTAGTGCAGATGGTCCCGGGTACGCGGAGCGCGTTCGCCGAGCGGGCCGTCTCCGGCTACTACCTGGACATCCAGATCGACCGTGCGGCCGCCGCACGGCATGGCATCAACGTCGGGGACGTCCAGACCGTCATCGCGACGGCGATCGGTGGCATGGTCATCACGCAGACCGTGGAAGGGCGTGAACGGTACGGTGTGCGAGTTCGCTATCCGCAGGAACTCCGGGACACCCCGGAGCGGCTCGCGAACGTGCTCGTTCCAATTGCACACTCGCTCGACGGCGGGGCGCCGGATCCCGCGCCGTCTGCCGGTGGCATGGGAGGCGGCGGCGGGATGGGCGGAAGCAGCCCTTCCATGGCGGCAGGCAGCGCCCAGATCCCACTCGGCCAGCTCGCAACCATCAGGCGGGTGGCCGGCCCGATGGTCGTCCGGACCGAAGACGCCCAACCCACCGCCTGGGTCTACGTGGACGTGGCGGGCCGGGACATCGGATCATACGTGCGCGATGCGCAGCGGCTAGTGCAGCAGAACGTGACGATGCCGCCGGGCTACACACTCACCTGGAGCGGACAGTACGAGTACATGGAGCGCGCCCGGGAACGGATGACCCTCGTCATTCCCGCCACGCTCGCCATCATTTTCCTCCTGCTCTACTTCAACTTCAAGAGCGTGGGGGAAACGATGATCGTCATGCTCTCCCTTCCCTTTGCCCTCGTCGGGGGGATCTGGTTCATCTGGGCACTGGGTTACAACTGGTCGGTGGCCGTGGCAATCGGCTTCATCGCACTCGCCGGGGTGGCCGCGGAAACCGGCGTGGTGATGTTGATTTATCTCGACCATGCCTGGCACAGCATCCGGGCGGTACGTGCCGCGGAAGGGCGACTGCCGTCGTTGCGCGACCTGTATGAAGCCGTCGTGGAGGGGGCCGTCGAACGCGTCCGCCCGAAGATGATGACCGTGACCGCGATCATGGCCGGCCTGCTCCCCATCCTCTGGGGGAACGGTGCCGGCGCGAGCGTCATGCGGCGAATCGCCGCGCCGATGATCGGCGGGATGATCTCGAGCACCGTCCTCACGCTGGTCGTTATCCCCGCGGTGTACACCCTTTGGAAGGAGCGGCAGGTCCGTCACGAGGTGCGCGACGCCATGCGCACTGGCGGGCCACCCGCCCTTCCCCTTGCCGAGCGGAGGTAGTCTTATGAGCAGGAAGCGCCATCACGAGAACTTCGCCGGGTATGCCAACCGGCCGACCCAGCATGCGGCAGCCGAGCCGACGACCCTGGGAATGACGCGCCGTGCCTGGATTCGCACGGCCGTCATCACCGGCGGCGCAGCTTTCGTCGCCGGAGGCACCTGGTGGAAGACGCGGGGGTACGGTGGTGACCCGGCGTTGGTGCCGATCACGGTCCACCTCAGTCCCACCTGCGGGTGCTGCAAGGATTGGATCGCCCACCTCGAGACAAGTGGGTTCCGCGTAAACAGGGACGTCGTTGCCGACGTGTCACCGGCGAAGGCGCTCCTCGGTGTCCCCGAGTCCCTGTGGTCGTGTCACACGGCGGAAGTCGGCGGGTATGCCGTGGAGGGGCACGTTCCAGCGGACCTCATCCACCGGATGCTCCGGGAGCGACCCGCGATTGCTGGCCTTGCTGTTCCGGGAATGCCGGTTGGATCGCCCGGCATGGAGCAGCCCGGTCCCCGAGACCGGTACGAAGTGCTGACGTTCACCAGGAGCGGGCAGACGGAGGTCTACGCGATTCGAGGATAGGAGCGCGCAGGCGTGCCTGGCGGAGCGGTCGTCAGGCACGACCTCGACTCGCTTCCGCGCGCGGGGGAGCCGGCGATGTGACCAGGAGGCGCCCGACCGGTGCTGGGCAAGGAGCAGCGGCCCGGAATCGGGGTGCCGCGATCCCGATGGCGTGAAAGCCACGGTCCAAACTCTTTTGTTCAGCGCGACTTCGTGCTGGAGCGGCAGCCCTACATTAGCGTGAACGTGATGACGGTGGACGCGATCAACGCCGCGAAAGCGCCTGTAGATTCGCGCATCAATGCGCAGCCCCCATGCGTTCTACGGACCGTACGCCTGTTGTGAATGCCGTTGGGAGAGTTCGCCGTTGCCTTTACGCGTAGTAAACGGTAGGTATGGAATGTGCATCACTTCTTCAGATTGGAGCGCTCTACCCTCGTTGCGTCCTCCTCCGGCGGAAACCACCCATGGTTGAGCACGACGCGCATTCGCATCCCTCCGACGGATCCCACAAGAGCGCAGCCCCCACCGAGCCGGGATATCCCGAACATCCCGAGTTGCACGCGGATGCGGCCGGACACCTCAGGCGGGCTTCGGACACGGCGCAGGATGTCCACGGGAGGCACGACGCCGCCGACGACCACGCCGGCCACGACAAGCATGCTGGCCATAGTGTCGAGATGTTCCGCAGCAAGTTCTGGTGGACGCTCGCGCTGACCGTCCCGACGCTCGTCTGGACCCCGATGATCCAGGACTGGTTCGGGTATCGGGCATCAGCGTTCCCGGGATCGCGCTACGTCCCCGCGCTCTTCGGCACGCTGGTGTTCCTCTACGGGGGGATCGTCTTCCTCCGCGGGGCCGGCGGTGAGCTGCGCGTGCGTCGCCCGGGGATGATGACGCTGATCTCCCTCGCGATTTCAGTGGCGTTCGTCTTCAGCCTGGCGGTGACCCTCGGCGTCCCGGGGATGGACCTGTGGTGGGAGCTCGCCACACTCGTCACCATCATGGTGCTTGGGCACTGGATCGAGATGCGATCCATCACCCAGGCGCAGGGTGCGCTCCAGGAGCTGGCGAAGCTGCTCCCGAGCAGCGCCGCGCGCGTGGTGGGGGATCGCATCGAGGAGGTTCCCCTCACCGACCTGCGCGAAGGGGACCTGGTGCTCGTTCGGCCGGGGGCCGGCATGCCGGCGGACGGCGTAGTGCGCCAGGGCCACAGCGCAGTGAACGAGGCGATGATCACTGGCGAATCCCGCCCCGTGGAGAAGCACGAAGGCGACCAGGTCATCGCCGGTACCATCAACGAATCGGGTTCCCTTCGCGTCGAGGTCAGGGGTACCGGGGAGAAGACCGCGCTCGCCGGGATCATGCGGCTTGTGCAGCAGGCGCAGTCCTCGCGCTCGCGCGCGCAGGCGCTCGCAGACCGGGCCGCCTTCTTCCTTACGATCATCGCCGTCGTGTCCGCGGCGCTGACCCTCGCCGGCTGGCTCCTCGCCGGCGCCACGGCGACGTACGCGGTCGAGCGGGTCGTGACCGTTCTCGTCATCGCGTGCCCGCATGCGCTGGGGCTTGCGATCCCCCTGGTCGTCGCGATCTCGACGACGCTCGGGGCGCGTGGCGGGCTCCTGGTCCGCGACCGCCGCGGCCTGGAGGAAGCCCGGAACCTCACCGCCGTGGTGTTCGACAAGACGGGGACGCTGACGCTCGGCGAACACCGCGTCGTCGATGTAGCCACCGAAGGCATGACGGCGGACGACGCCCTGCGGCTCGCCGCGGCGCTGGAACGCGACTCGGAACATCCGGTCGCGCGCGCGATCGTGACGACCGCGGAAGACCGCGGACTCGCCATCCCCCAGGCGACGGGATTCGAATACCTGCCCGGACGCGGCGTGCGTGGACGTGTGGACGGCCGGGATCTCGCCGGCGGAGGACCGAACCTCCTCGCAGCCACGTCAGTACAGCCGGGTCCCGCGCTCGTTGCGGCCGCAGAACGGTCGGCCGCTCGCGGGCAGGGTACGATCTACCTGGTGGAAGGGACGCGCGTGCTCGCGGCGTTTGCGGTTGCCGACGCGGTCCGCCCCGAATCCCGTGAGGCAATCGAGCGGCTGCACGCGGAGGGGATCGAGGTCGTGATGCTCACGGGTGATGCGCAGGCGGTCGCCGACGCCGTAGCGAAGGACCTGGGGATCGATACGGTCTTCGCGGAGGTGTTGCCGGACCAGAAGGCTGCGAAGATCCAGGAACTGCAGCGGCGCGGGCTACGGGTGGCAATGGTCGGCGACGGCGTGAACGATGCCCCCGCCCTGTTGACGGCCGACGTGGGGGTCGCGATCGGCGCCGGCACGCACGTCGCCGTCGAGGCGGGAGACGTCGTTCTCGTCCGGAGCGACCCACGCGACGTCCCCCGCATCATCGCGCTGAGCCGCGCCACGTATCGCAAGATGATCCAGAATCTCTGGTGGGCGGCGGGATACAACATCGTGGCCATTCCCTTGGCGGCAGGCGTGCTGGCCCCGTGGGGAATCGTTCTGCACCCCGCGGTCGGCGCCGTCCTCATGTCGCTCAGCACCGTGGTGGTCGCGCTCAACGCACAGCTCCTGAGGCGGGCGCGACTCTAGCAGACCCGTGACTTGGCAAGTACTCTGGGTAGCATGCGCAGCTCGGGCATACCCGATCCGCGCCTGTACCCCTTCAGCGAGGAGCCCGCGGCCCCAGCCGGCCCCTTCGATCACGCCAGGCAGTCGTAACGCGACGTCACGCTGCCCGTCACCCCCGACGTGCCTGACCTCGCGACGGCCGTATGCGGCGGGGTACGCGAGTTCAGGCTGCGGGTCCACGTTTTCAGGCAGCAGCTCGCGACCTTCCCGGTGGAGACCGCGGAGGTCTGGGGCTACCGCGGCGTGACGCCAGGACCCACCGCCATCGCATACGAGGGCGAACGCGTGCACTTCGCCGTGATGAACGACCTGCCGGAACCTACGACCATCCATTTTCACGGCGGCCACGAGCCGAACGACGCTGACGGCGTCGGCGGAGTGAGCCAGCCGCAGCCCATTCCGCCTGGAGGGATGTACACGTACGAGTTCACCCCGGGACACGCGGGCACGATCGCCTACCACACCCACACGAACAGCGCGCGGCAGGAGCTCAGGGGACTCGACGGGTTCTCTCGCGCGCTCCCGCGTCAGGAGCCCGACTCGCACCACGTGGATCGTGACTTCGCCCGTCGTCCAGTCGTGGTTCTTCAAGGAACGCGGACAGCCGGTCGAGCCCTTCCCGCCCGGCGGCGATTCTTACTTCCACACGATGAACGGCAGGACGCGCGACGCCGCCTTCCGCACCACACGTCAAACGACATGAAGGAGGGCCCCAACGGTTCCCCCCTCGGCATGGCGCGCGTGATCAACGTGACGCAGTAGCCGGTGGGGCCCCGCCGGCCGGCGCCCTGGCGCCGGCCGGATCACTGCGCCCGGGCGCGCGCCACCCCGTCGAGGAACGCCCGCGGCGTCGCCATGAACTGATCGCGGCAGCTCCTGGCGCAGAAGGAGTACGTCTCGCCGCCGAAGCTCCAGCGCTCCGGCGCCACACTCGGTGCGACCATCATGCCGCATACCGGATCACGGACGAGGAGCGCCTCCCGGGTTGCCGCAAGCCGGTGCGCTTCGATGTAGGCGTCCACGAACCGGAAGAGCTGCTCCTCCAGCCACGCCACCATCCCCTCCCATCGCGGCTGGTCGAGGTCGACCGGGTGTACGGCGGTGGTCGTGTACCCGGGAATCGGCGGCGTGAGGTCGGCGCTCAGCGTCAGCGCGCACACCTGCCGCTCTTCGTCCAGTGCCACGCCGGCGCATACCAGCGCCACCACGGGAAAGGTCTCGGTGGCGGCGAAGGTGCACCCGACATACAGGCCCATGGGGGTCTGGATGGTTTCGAGCGACGCCTGCTGGAAGCGCTCGGCGATCACCGCCAGCCGTGGACGGATGATTCCGGACAGCGTGATGTCCGCCACGCGGTCGAACGCCTCCTGGAGGAGTTGCCGTGGCCGCATCTCATCGGCCAGTCGGTGCTCCTCAGCGCGGCGAAAGTCATCCATCACGAGCAGGCGCGCATCCAATGTTCCGGCAAACTCAGACATCTCGGGCATCGTCACTCCACCGCCGGCACCCTCCGTGGGTGCACGGAACGGCTCCTCCGGACAGAAGCATGGCCCCTCCTGCTGAACCCGGGATGAATCGGGTCTGAAGGTCGGATTACCGGCGACATGGCGGGAAGAATCCTGACAGCGAATGATGGCTTGCCCGACTGCGCGTGCTCCGCAGGGACCGTAGTGTGCCGCCATGCGTGGCCTGCTCCGCAACCGACCGATGAGCCGACGGCTGCTGGCAGCTCTCATCAGCCTGCTCCCGCTGCAGGCGACGGGGCTTGCCGCACAGGGGCTCGACCATCGTCCTGGTGGGCCGGCCCCGCATGCTGCGGCGGCAGACCACCGTTGCGGCCTTGCCTCAGGGCCCGGCACCGGCGCCCGGGGACATCATGCCCTCGGCCACGGCACCGCTCCGGCGTCGTCCGGAGAGGTGGAGGCCCCGCCATGCTGCCTGGCCTCTCTCGCGTGCCACACGCTGAGGCCCGCGTCATCTGGCCTCCCCGCGTCGCGAACGGAGCCTGACGACGGCCCGACAGGTGCCGTAGCCGGCGACACGAAGATGGCCGCGGCGCGCCCGGCGGTGCCGCCGCCCAGGCTCCGCGCGGCGGCGCCCTCGGCGCGCCGCTGACGCGGCACGGCGGCGAGCATCCGCTCATGGCCGCCACCCCGCACGGCGCCGCGCCCGATCCCGTCGCCATGCGGACCAGCCGGAACACACGCGAACATCGCGGACGCGCAGGGGCTTCCGCCCGAGCTTGCGTCCGTTCACCTCATCCGAGGATACATCGAGTGGCGAAGCCACGTCATGCAGATCCCAACCGCTCCCGGGGGCAGGCACGTCCCGGGGGCGATCAACCTGGACCGGCCCCACGTTCCATGTCGCGGCGCGCGTGGCTCGGCGTCGCCGCAGGGGCCCTCGGGGCCGGGCTGCTCGGCCTCCGCCGGTGGAGGGGCACTGCCTCGGCCGCTCCAGGCACGCCCATCACCGTCTATGCCAGTCCAACCTGCGGATGCTGCAAGAAGTGGGTCCCGCATCTGGAGGACAACGGGTTCGCCGTGCGCGTGAAGTATCTGGAACCCGTCGCGCCGGAGAAGCGGCGGCTTGGTGTTCCAGAAGACCTCTGGTCCTGTCATACCGCCGACGTCCAGGGCTACGCGGTCGAAGGCCACGTGCCGGCAGACCTCATCCAGAAGATGCTCGTCGAGCGCCCGGCGATCGCCGGCATCGCCGCTCCCGGCATGCCGAACGGATCACCAGGGATGGAGGGTGGCACGAAGGACTTCTACGAAATCGTCGCCTTCAGCCGCTCCGGCAAGACTGAAGTCTATGCGGTTCGCTAGGGTCGCTCGTATCGATCCGAGTACGAATGCTCCACCCGAGGAGGCAAGATGAAGACACGCATTCCATGGATGGCAACGGCCCTGGTTGCGGTGGTCGCTGCGATCCGTCCGGCTGCTGGCCAGCCGAATGTCGGGGACACCGCGACAGTTCCGAGCCTCGAACAGCGCTTTGGGCAGGCAGTGAGCTACGAGGCCTTCGTCGCCGGCGACACGGCTCGGCGGGGGGAGTGGGAAGCCACCTACGCGCTGGCCGCCAGCGTCCAGGGCCAGGCAGCGGCGCGCGTCGCCTCGATCGGTGGGCACTGGCACCTGCTCGTCATCGCGGAATCCTGGTGCACGGACGCGGTGAACAGCGTGCCATATCTCGCGCGCCTCGCTCGTGACCACCCCACCCTCGAGCTCCGGCTGCTGCGAAAGGCGGAGGCGCCCGAACTGCTCACGACGCACCAACTGGACGGACGCTCGGCGACGCCGGTCGTGATCCTCCTCGACGATCGCTTCCAGGAGCGGGGGAGCTGGATCGAGCAGCCCGCGCCACTGCGAGCGCTGGTCACGTCCAAGGAGGGTCGCGTCTGCGAGGAGACGCTGAAGGAGGCGGTCCGTGACTGGCGCCGGGCGGACCAGGGCCAGACGGTCGTCGACGAAGTGATCTCCCTGATCGAGCGCGCATCGACACAGCCAGCAGCACCCTCGCACTGACGCTTTCACCATAGGCTCACACTACGATGACTACTTCTCGCCGACATTTCCTGACCCTCGCCGGAGGCAGCCTGCTCTCGGCAGTTCTCACCCGCAACCTGCTCGCGCTTGTCCCCTCGGCGCCTCCTGCCACGAAGGTCCTGGTGCACCTGTCGCCGACCTGTGGCTGCTGTGCCAAGTGGGTGGATCATCTGCGTGCGGCGGGTTTCGATGTCGAGCTGCATCACATGAAGGAGGTGGACACGGTCAAGAAGGAGCACAACGTGCCGGAGACGCTCTGGTCGTGTCACACGGCCCTCGCGAACGGCTACGCGATCGAGGGGCACGTTCCCGTCGCCGCGATCCAGCGGCTCCTGCGCGAGCGGCCCTCGGTCGCCGGCCTTGCGGTGGCCGGGATGCCGATGGGATCGCCCGGCATGGAGCACGGTGACCACAAGGAGCCCTTCGACGTGCTCTCCTTCACGTGCTGCGGCGACATCAAGGTGTTCACGAAAGGCTGACAACGACGCGCCACCCGGGCGCGCCGAGCATGATCCCCCTGTACGGAGAACCATCCATGCTCCACTTCATTCGCAGGGCATTGGCAGTGGCAGGACTCGCGGCATCTGCCGCATGCAACAGCAGCGACGCAACCGCCGTGACGGCCGGTGAGGCCATGGTCGCCAGCGTCACGCCGGCACCAGGAGCAGTCGCCACCAGCCTGGCGGGTCCCATCACCGTGACGTTTCGTCACGCCATGGGCCGCGACGACGTGGGGCCGATGGGCACCGGCCCCCTGGCACACTCGATGGACATGGTCCTCTCCGTCCACGAGGGGTCGGTTGCGACGCCGGCCATCGCCGGAACGACCACCTGGTCGAGCGATCGCACGGTGCTCACCTTCACTCCGTCAGCGCCGCTCAAGCCCTCCACGGGTTACGTGCTGTTCCTCGGAGGGCGGATGACCACCGCCGACGGCCGGCAGGTCACGCCCGACGAGTGCATGACGGCGGCCGGAATGACTGGCACCGGCTCGATGGGAGCGGGCATGATGTCCGGCAACATGGGCAACCAGCGAGGCGCCGCGGTGCACCACGAGATGAGCGGTACTCAGCCTACCGGGATGGGGATGGCCGGCACAGGCGGGATGATGGGCGGCGTCACGCGAGCCGACGGGGTGCATGGCATGACCTTCAGCTTCACCTCCGGGCGCTGACCCACCGCGAGGCTACTGGACTGCCTCGCGGATCTTCGGCTCCATGTCGGGGGTGACGGTGGCGGGGCGCGCGGGGAGCGTACTGCTCCCGCGCGCCCCGTTTCGCGTGATGTCGTCGATGAGCAGCTTCATCTCGCGGATTTCGCGGACCTGCGAGGCGATGATCTCGTCGGCCAGCTTGCGCACCCGGGGGTCCCGGATGCTCGCCTTGCTGGCGTTGTTGATGGCGATCGAGTGGTGGGGGATCATCGCCTTCATGAATCGCGTGTCGTCGATGACAACCTGCGAGCGATTGGCATACAGGAGCACGATGCCGACCAGTGCGGCGACGGTGACGATCCCCACCTTGAGCGCCTTCCCCTCGAACATCGACCACATGAAGCCCAGCATCACCATCGTCATCACCGCGCCCATGACGAGCGATGCGATCAGCCGGTTCCAGCTGAACATGATGTGGTCCGCCTCGTATACCAGCTGGTACATGAGGGCGAACATGATGCCCACCGAGGTGAGCACCATCGCGAACAGTCGCTTGTAGGATCCGCGCATCGGCATGTGAGGCCGCTCCTGCCCGGCCTGCATCCGTGCGTCGGGCTTCGGTCCGGACATGGGAGTGGACGGCCCGGTCATCGCCCTTCCCCCCCGGACCTCGGCAGCGATCCAAGGACCCGGCGCATCTCGCCGATGTCACGCTCCTGGCCTTCGCGGCTCTTTCGCGCAAGCTGCTTCACGCGGGCCGCGGCCTGACTGTCCTCCGCCAGGAGGGCCATGTCGATGCCGTCTCGATGGTGGGCGATCATGTGCTCGAGGAACATGCGATCCATATCGCCCGGCATCATTCCCATCATTCCTTCACGGTGCATCCCCGGGTGCTCCCCGCCGGCCACGGGGGGCTGGTGCTTGTGCATCGAGTCCATCATGGGTCGCGCGGCAGTGTCACGCATGCGGTCCATGCCCATCATCTGCATCATCGCCCGCGCCATCGGGCTCCGGCTGGAGTCGGAGCCGAAGAGGGCGCGGCGGGTCTCCTTCAGCTCGGCGATCTCCTGGCGCTGGTCCGCGATCATTCGCCGGGCCAGGGTCTTCACGGCATCGTTTCGCGACATCTGGAGGTGGTGTTCCGACATCATGATCGCCGTCTCGTGATGAGGAATCATGAGGTCGATGAAGGCCCGGGAGGGGTCATGATAGGGGGCGCCCATCATGCGCGCCGGCGCCTGCGCCTGCAGGGGGCTCGCGAGGACTGCGAGCACGGTTCCAAGGACGAGAGGGTGTCGCATGCGTTCTCCGAAGCGGTGGTCAGCCTGCCGTTTTGCCCGCCGCGTGACCGCAGGTTCCGTTCCGTGGTTTATGCCGCGTGAAATGCGCGCGCCGCTTCCCCAGGATGCACCCTTCTGAATTTCCGCCGCCGCGGCGGGCTCTGCCTGTCGGCCGGAGGGTGGCGCAGACGCGGTGGCCGGCACGTCGTGCCTGGTGGCCTCGCGGACGCCGACGTGGCGGCTCCAGAACCCCGCAGCACCGGACCGCGTCTGCACCGCCACCATCGCACGCGTCCCTGAAGACTTGGTGAGCGACGCCTGAGAGCTCGCGTCGCGACGCGAGGACTTCGCGCTCAGCGTGTTCCTGGAACGCCGCCCGCCACCACCGCAAAAGGGCGAGGGCGCTAGGGAGCGACCACCTTCGATCGGCCAGACAGGTAGAAGGCCGGGTCGGCGGCGAATCTTTCCTCGCATGCCGCGGAACAGAACGAGTAGGTGTGGTGCTCGAACTGTCGGCGGTGGGCCGTCGCAGCGGATGAGACGCGCATCCCACACACCGGATCGGTGCCCTCGTGGGACCGTTGGTAGTTGACGTCCGTCTCGAGCCGGAGATACTGCCGCAGGAATTCGAGCAGCTGCTCCTGCACCCAATTGGCCGCACGGCTCTGGTCCATGTCGTCCAGCGACATGTCGAGATGTGCGGCACGCTCGATCTCGAACAGGATCGGGACGAACTCGATGCTCTGGAACAGGCTCGCGATCCCGCGCTCCGCGTCCAGCATCACGCCGAGCGTGAGCGTGACCGACGCCGGGAATCGCTCGCTCCGCTGGAAGATGCATCGCAACTGGACCCCGGCCGGTGTCCGGAATTGTTCGAGGCGGGCCCCGGGGAACCGCCTGGCGATGGCGTCGAGGCGCGGGCGGATCACGTCCTGGTGCAGGCGGTGACGAGGGGTTCCTCGCGCAACTCGATCGTGCCGCCTGGACGCCCGCGGACTACGTCGCGGAGCCATCAACCTGGTTCGCACGGAGACACGGAAGCAGCCATGTGCCACTCGCCGCCCATTTCTCGGCGGAGTTCGGGCTCGCCGAGAGCGTCCCGATCTTCGCTGGCGGGCTCGAGGTGCTCGCGGGCGACCACCTCAAGTCGGCATGCGATCTCGGCGTCCCCATCGTCGGGCTCGGCCTCCTGCACCGCCAGGGCTACTTTCGGCAGCGGATCGCAGCGAGTGGCAGCCAACGAGAGGTCTTCGAGTACGCCGACCTGTTCGGGCTCCCCCTGGCGGGTCAGCGAACGCCCGGCGGTGCTCGTCCTGCACCTCCACGGCACCGTTCCTGCAACCAACCCTGGCTACTTTACTTGCAATAAAGAGTGCCCCATCCGCCCGCCCGACCCGGCCGGTCATTTGGGGTAAGGCCGCCAAGCGTCCCGCAATGGTGGCCCGCTTCCACATATCAGGACGAGGAGGACCCATGCGGTGGAATGGCGCACGCGTCGCGTTCGCGTGCCTCTCGGCTTTGTGCGTCCTGCCGGCGCCTTCGGCGGCGCAGTGGGTCGCTCGCCCCGAGACCTCCTTCCTCCCGGGGGGGTTCAACTGGCAGTTCCGGCGACAGTTCCCGCGGGCCGATCGCGTGGTCAACGCGATCGCCTATGCCCAGGACCTGCGCTTCGAGACTCTGTGGACGCGCCCCCCGGGGAGCGACAGCGCCGACGCGCGGCGCCGGGATCGCGAGCTCGCCCGGTCGGCCCGCGGGCTCATCGCGTCGCCCCCTCGCCTGCCCCCAGTCGAGGAGGCAACGGCCGCACAATTCGCGAAACTCGTCCCGGAGGCCGCGGGTATGCTTTCATGGGCGCGTCAGTTCCGGCGGCAGCTCTACGACCTCGCGGCCGACCCATCCCTGTCTGTGGCTGCCCTCGATGGGCGCATCACGGAGCTCCTGGGACATTATCGCTCGCGCCCCGAGCTGGCATTGGCCTCCCTGCCGAAGCGGCCGGAGGCTGCGGAAGGCCAGTTCTATTCCGTGGCATTCCGCCGTGCCTTCCCCCTGTCGCAGGGGCTCGCATGGGCTGCCCGCGGACTGCAGCTCGAGTTGCTCGAGCTGCTGCTCCAGCGTGAATCTCCAGCCCGACGCATCGCGCTCGTGGATTCGTCCATCGCCCGGTTCGGATGGGCCGGGCCGACCGACGCCGATTCGCTCCCGTCGCGGAGGCCGCTCGCCCCCGTCGTGGCGCCGGCGCTGGCGCGCCGGTATCCCGGCCCCGCGGCGATCCTCGACAACCTGGGTATGCTGGAGGACGTGGTGGCCGACATCCTCGCCTCCCCGGACGTCCCCCGGAGCGCCAAGCGCCGAGAGATCCTCCGCGCCGCCGAGGCATTCCGGAGCGATACCGTTCTCGCCTCGCGCTTTGACGCGTGGCTGCAGGGGCGCGGCGAGCAGGCGACGTCGCACGAAATGTCGGCGCACGACATGGCGGCGTCACACGAGATGGGGGCGCCCAATGAGACGCAGGAAGTGAACGTACCGCTGCTCATCGCCATTCATCGGCGCATGCTGGCCGATCCCGTCGTCCAGGAGCGCGTTGCCACGGACCCGGTGCTCCAGCGCATGCTCGCCCAGCTCGGCCCCCTCGCCGGCACCGCGGAGATGCCGGGTCACGCTGGCATGCCGGAGATGACAATGGCGCCCACCGCGATGTCGGAAGAACGGCGGCAGGCCGTGGAGTTCATCGTGCGGCTGCTCTCCGACCCCACGGTGGAGTCGCGCATCCACTCCGACCCCGAGTTGCACCGGCTCTGGTCGGACCCGGCGGTCCGGAAGCGGCTCAACGAGCTCCGGCAGTCGCAACAAGCGCGACCGGTGCCGCCCGCCACGTTGCCGCGGACCGAGCCGGCCCCGGCACCACCGCCCGGGCACCAGCATCCATGACTGCCAGCCGTCGAGGCCAGACCATGCCAGATCCCCGTCGTATCCTGCTCCTGTCCGTCGTCGCCGGCGCCGTCTCGGCATGTGGCACGCAGAAGAGCCCCGATCGTGATAGCAGCCGGCCCTCTGGAGCAGCCGGCCCCGCCGCGACGAAGCCCGCCTCTTCGCGAGCGCCCGATTCCGGCATGGCCGCCATGGACCATTCACGGATGCCGATGCCCGACTCCAGCGAAGAGCCGATGGCCGGGATGGATCACGGCAACATGAAGATGGCGCCGGCGCGCGGCGCCTCCGCTCGCGGGGCCGCGAGCAGCGGGATGGCGGGGATGGCCGGGATGGATCACGGCAACATGAACATGGCGCCGGCGCGCGGCGCCTCCGCTCGCGGGGCCGCGAGCAGCGGGATGGCGGGGATGGCCGGGATGGACCACGGCAACATGAACATGGCGCCCGCGCGCGGCGCGCCCGCCGGCCAAGCCAAGAGCAGCGGAATGGCGGGGATGGCCGGGATGGACCACGGCAACATGAACATGGCGCCGGCGCGCGGCGCGCCCGGGATGGCCGGCATGCCGGAGATGGCGCATGGCGACGCCAGCCTCCCCGGCAGTGCCGACCGGAAGCTGCAGCAGTTGATCGCCCGCGTGGTCACCGACCCCGTCGTCCAGCAGAAGATCCAGCGCGACAGCGTCCTGCGGAATCGCTGGGCCGACCCGGAGGTCCGGCGGATCCTGCTCAACCAGCCGTGACCCCACCAGACCGCCTGCGCCCGCCCGCGCACCACCGGACAAACATCACGCGATGACTCAACCCACTGGTTCGTTCACCCAGACCGCGGTCACCCGCCGGGACTTCGTACGGGCCGCCGGCGCGTTCGGCGCCGCGGCCGCGCTGCACGCGCTGCTCCCCGAATACGCGTCCGCGTCGCTGCCTGCGGCGGGGGGTGTCCACGGACTCCATCCCCACATCATCGATGGAGTCGCGGTCTACGACCTGACGATTGCCGAGCAGGTCGTGGCAGTCGCCGGCCGCCGGGGAACCGCCGTCATGATCAACGGCACGATCCCTGGCCCACTACTCACGCTCCAGGAAGGCCAGGAGACGATCATCCGCGTACACAACCGGCTGCGAGAGGATACGTCTGTCCACTGGCACGGCGTGATCGTGCCGCCGGAGATGGACGGCGTGCCGGGCGTGAGCTTTCCCGGCATCCCGCCCGGTACGACGTTCGAGTACCGCTTCCCGCTGAAGCAGTACGGCACCTACTGGTACCACAGCCACTCGGGACTCCAGGAGCAGCTCGGGCACTACGGACCCCTCGTCATCCACCCGGCCGGGGGCTATCCATATCAGTTCGACCGGGAATACATCGTCGTCCTCTCCGACTGGACCTTCGAGAACCCCTATCGAGTTCTCGACCGCCTGAAGAAACAGGGCAACTACTACAACTTCCAGCGGCGCACCGTGGGAGACTTCCTGCGAGACGTCGCCCGCGACGGCTTCATGCCGACGCTTCGAGAGCGGCTCATGTGGCTCCAGATGCGCATGGACCCCACCGACCTGCAGGACGTCACCGGCGCCACCTACACGTATCTCGTCAACGGGCTCGCTCCCGGCGCGAACTGGACGGGACTCTTCCGACCGGGCGAGCGGGTGCTGCTCCGCTTCATCAATGCGTCGGCCGACTCGATGTTCGACGTCCGCATCCCCGACCTGCCGATGACCGTGGTGCAGGCGAGCGGGCAGTTCGTGCAGCCCATCGAGACCGACGAATTCCGCATCACGAACGCAGAGACCTATGACGTCGTCGTGGAGCCCGGCGACCGTCCCTACACGATCTTCGCGGAGTCCACCGACCGGAGCGGGTACACGCGCGGTACGCTGACGCCGCGGGTCGGCTGGAACGCCCCCATCCCGGCGCGACGGAAGCGTCCGTTGCTCACCATGGCCGACATGGGCATGGCGCACGGCGACATGGCGGGCATGGGCGACATGGCCGGAGCGAGCGCCGCCGCGTCGGGACATACGATGGCCGGGATGGTCCATGCCACGATGGGTGGGACCCCGGCGCCCGCCGCCACCCAGGCCAAAGGCGCCGACATGACCACCAGCGGGACGATGGCTGGCATGACGGGGATGGCTGGCATGAGTGACGCCGGGTCCGGTGATCGCGCGCGATATGCGGTCGCGGGCGTGTCGCGCACCCAGGGGCTCCGCCCGCCCGGCACCGTTCCGGGAATGCTCGATCACGAGCCGACACGTCACAGCGTGGAGAACGGCGCAGTTCCGATGATGGTCAGCAGCCGGCTGGCCGAGCCGGGCACCGGCCTCGGCGAGGACGGCTGGCGTGTCCTGCTCTACACCGACCTCAAGGCCGTCGAGAGCCGCCCCGACTTCCGCGCACCCGATCGCGAGATCGAGATCCACCTCACGGGTAACATGGAACGCTTCATGTGGTCCATCAACGGCCGGGCGTTCTCACCCGGGATGTCCCCCGTGCGCCTCAACTACGGCGAGCGGGTGCGGCTCACCATGGTGAACGACACGATGATGAACCACCCCATGCACCTGCACGGCATGTGGATGGAGCTGGAGAACGGCCATCTCGAGCGGATCCCCCGGGTGCACACGGTGAACGTGAAGCCGGCCGAGCGCCTGTCGCTCCTGATCACCGCCGATGCGCCCGGCCGCTGGGCGTTCCACTGCCACATCATGTATCACATGCTCTCCGGGATGTTTCGCGTGTTCGAGGTCTCGCAACCGGGACGCCCCTTCACGCCGGAGGAGCTGAACGATGTGCCCTGAGCCACGGCGTCGCCGGTTCCGCGGCCTGAGCCTCCTCATCGCGCTGGGTGCCGCCGCGGCGCTGCCGGCGCGCGCGCAGGACACCGCCGCCACGCATGGCATGGGGCATGGCATGGGGCACGGCATGGAGGAAATGACCTGGCAACCCACGCTCTTCGTGCTGTTCGACCAGCTCGAGTACGCCCCCGCCGCGCGCGGCGAACCGTTCAACGTGGACATGCGGGCCTGGTACGGCGGGGCGCGCCAGCGCCTGTGGGTGCTCGCCGAGAGCGAATTTGCATCCCGGGTCGAGCAGGGGGAAGCCGAAGTTCAGGTGGCGTACGGCCGGCTCGTGGATCCGTTCTGGGACGCGACCATCGGGCTGCGCATCGACCCGCACTGGGGCGACGCCCACCCCGGACGGACACAGGTGGCCGTCGGCCTTCGCGGGCTCGCTCCTTACCGGGTGGAATTCGAGCCGACGCTCTTCGTGAGCCCTCGGGGGGAATTCTCCGGCCGGCTGGAGGGATCGTTCCAGCTCCAGTTCACGCAGCGTCTCATCGCCGAGCCGGAATTCGAGGTGAATGCCGCGTTGCAGGCGGCGCCGCGGTTCGGCGTGCGCCGTGGATTGAACGACTTCGAGTATGGAGTGCGAATGCGCTACGAGCTGCGGCGAGAGTTCGCGCCGTACGTCGGCTGGTCGAGGTCGCGCCGGATCGCCGGCAGCACGAACATCGGCCGGCCCTCCGGCGATCCGCTGGCGGAGAGCCGCCTCGTCCTCGGCCTTCGGGTCTGGCGATGAGACGTGTCCTTCACCGCCCTCCCGCCCACGCGCCGCGGCCCGGCATCAGGGCCTTGACGGCCACCAGCCGCGATATCCCCAGCGTGAGATACCACGCGGGGTCCACGGCGAGGCGGCGGCCGATCCCACCGTCCAGCACCCACGAGGGATCGAGCTGATACCGGAGGCTGCCTCCCACCGCCCATTCGGTGCGGCCACGCGTGGGATTCGGTTCCGACGCCACCGCCTCCACGGATGCCAGGAGCGCGCGACGGACGAAGCTGTGGTCGAGCGCGACACCGGCCGTCCAGCGCGTGAGCGGGGATAGCGGCGAACCGGCAGCGGAGGGCCGCCCGCCGTCGGGCGCGCCGCCCCATGTGTAGTCGCCGTTCACGTGCACCCGGCCGAACGCGACGGTGCGGGTCGCGATGCCGCGCAGGCGCGACTGCAGCGCCGCCGGGCCAGCGGGGCCTGCTGGCACCAACGTACTCGCCCGCAACCCGAACGCGGGGAGGCCCCCCGTTTCGGTGTTCAGGTTGTACAGGATCGACAGGTCGACGCCGGCGGCGCCGACACGGCGCCCACCTCCGCCCACGGCCGAGACCAGTGGCACGGCCACGGCCACCTGCGTGCGAGGAAGAAGCCCGTAGGCGAGCCCTGGCCTGCCTCCCCAGGAAAGCTCGCCCGAGGCGTCCCGTTCGATGCCGATTGGTGAGACGTACATGTCGACCGCGTACCGTGGAATGGCATAGGCGTCCTCGACGCGGGTGGAACGGGCTGCATCGGTGTTGCGGTAACTTCCCTGGGCCGCCACCGGGGCGGGGACCGCGATGCCCGCGAGGAGCAGGGAGACGAACCAACGGCGTGTTCGCAGGTGGCGCTGAAAGGGCGTCGGCGCGGCGGTCGAGTACTCGGTCATGGCGCGGAGGGCAAAGGAGTGCGAAATCGGTTCCGCAGCGTTGCACGATGCGGTACGTCCTCCCCCTCTGGGGGAGGGGTGCGCCAGCTGGTGTCAGGACGCCTTCCGCTGGAACTCCTGGATTTCCTTCTGCTGCTCGACCTTCATCTTCTCCGCCATCTGCTTCAGCTCCCCGTTCTTCAGCCGCGGCAGGAACTGGTCGATCATCTGGATCCCCTGCTGGTGGTGCTTCACTACGTTCGCGTAGAACGTCTTGTCGTAGTCGGCGCCGCTCTTCGCCTGGAGGGAGTCATTCATCGCCTTGTTGTCGCCCATCGTCATGGGCGTGAGCGACTCTCCGTAACCGCTCTGGTCCATTGCAATCATCTTCTTCTGCTCCTCCTGCTGCTTGAGGTGCAGCTTGTGGGCGTCGCCCTGGACCGCGGGGGTGGTGCCCTTGCTCATGGCGGCGGTCGCCATCTCGATCAGCCCCTGATGGTGGTCCGACATCATGCGGAGAAATTCCTGGTCCGCGTCCTTCGCTGCCGGCCGGTTCATCTGCATGTCCATCCCGGACATGCTCATGCTATCGTGGTTCATCGCAGGCATGGTGCCCATGCCGGCACCCGTGGAATCCGCAACGGTCACTCCGGCGGCGCTGTCGCTTGCTGACTTGTCGCCACCGCACGCGCCGAGGGCCGTGCTGGTCACGAGTGCGACTGCGAGTGCGGCGCAGCGGCCGCGGAATCTGGTGCTCGGGCTGGAGCTGGTGCTGGGGCTGGGGCTGGGGCTGGGGCTGGGGCTGGTGCTCATTGGGTGAGATCCGTCGGTTAGTGGCAACTGCCGCCTTGACCCAGGCGGTCTGGAGGTGGAACTTTGCCGCGCATAAAACATACCGCCCAGCTCGCAGGACTGACGAGGAAAGCATGGCTGTCGATCACATGGTTCCGGTGCCACTCCCCGACTCCAGGCAGCCGCCCCGCCCCCGGACCGCCGTCCACCGGGCCCGGCGGATCCACCGCTGGCTCGGCGTCATCATCGGTGCGCAGTTCCTCCTGTGGACCGTAGGCGGCCTCTACTTCTCCTGGACCGACCTCGACGCGGTCCATGGCGATCACCTCGTCCGACGGCCCCCGACAATCCCGGCGGCGGCGCCGCTGGTGTCGATCGCCCCCGCAATCGCGGCGTTGCAGTCGCGGATGGAGGTGCGCTCGATCCAGTCGATCGATCTGGCGATGGTCCTCGGGCGACCGACGTATCGTGTCGCTTTCCAGGTGGACAGCGGCGGCCGGGCCCTGTCCCGGCGCCAGTTTGTGGATGCGCTGTCCGGAATCCCGAGGCCCCCGCTCACCCGAGAGGAAGCCGTGGCGGTCGCGCGTGCCGCGTACACCGGCACGTCCGCCATGCGAGACGTTGAATACCTCGCCGCCGGCGCTGCCGGGGCGCACCACGAATACCGGGAGCAGCCGCTGCCCGCCTGGGCGATCCGGTTCGGCGACTCGGAAGGTGCGACCCTCTACGTTCCTGCGGAGTTCGGCCAGGTCCACAGGGTACGCAACAACCGGTGGCGCTGGTTCGACACGCTGTGGATGCTGCACACGATGGACTACCAGGGGCGGGACGACTTCAACAACCTGGTGCTTCGCGCGTTCTCCCTGGTCGGGCTCGTGACTGTGTTGTCCGGGTTCGTCCTGTTCGGGATGACGACCGGGTGGGCGCGTGCGCGGCGGCGGCGGCACGCCGCCGCCGCGCTCGGAAGCTGAGTTCAGGGCGCGAAGGGTGCCTGCCAAGCAAGGGCGCCAGCGGCCGCGGCGGGAACCACCGCCGCCGCCGCAGGTGCGAGGCACTCAGTGCGAGAGCGAGAATACGTAGGCAGCCACCGAGCATACCTGTCCATCCGAGAGCTCCGTCCCACCCTCGGGAGGCATCGGCGCCGGATACCGCGCGGGTCGCGGCACGCCGCTCCGCACGAGACGAACGATGCTGCCGTACGAGCCGTCGATGTTCAGCCAGTTCTCGTCCGTGAGATCGGGCGCCGCTGCCGTACCCTTCGCGTTCCCGCCGTGGCAGGAAAAGCAGTTGCCTGTGGTTCCGAACACGCCCTTCCCTCCGTCCACCCGCACCTGGCTCACGGCAGGACAGCCCTCCGCGGCCGCCGCGGACGCGGCCTGCACTGCCCGCGCGGCGCCGCTCCGCCCAGGTCTCATCATGCCGCCCATCGGCATGGTACCTCCCATCGGCGTTCGGCCCCCCATTTTCCCCTCTCCCTTCCTGCATGCCGCGACCACCAGCAGCAGGGCGAGCAGGGCACTCGATCGTCGTGTACGCATCGGATCCTCTCCGACAGGCTCCGCCGGAGCGACCGCCATATGGACGGAACCCGGCCAGACCGCATCGCCGTTCGTAGTCTATCCCCGCGTGCCACGGTGGCACAACTCCGGCGTGTCATGCGGCCCCGCAGGCCGCGCAGGACCAACACGGGAGGGAAGGATGATCCAACGGACCACGCGCTACGGGATCTCGACCACAGTCGATCTGCCCTACGAGCAGGCAGTCGAGCGCACCCGAGAGGCGCTCGCGAATGAAGGGTTCGGTGTGCTGACAGAGATCGACGTACGGGCTACGCTCAGGAAGAAGCTCGACGCCGATTTCCGCCCCTACATCATCCTTGGGGCCTGCAACCCGCCGTTGGCTCACGCGGCGCTGAGCGCCGAGCTCGACATCGGGCTCCTCCTCCCCTGCAACGTCGTCGTCTATGCGGCGGACGATCCCGGCCGGAGCATCGTCGCGGCCATCGATCCGGCCGAGGCGATGTCGCTCAGTGACAACGATGACGTGCGGCCGGTGGCCAACGAGGTTCGCAGCCGCCTCGAGCGCGTTCTTCGGAACGCGGAGCACGTCTGACGGGCGTCAGGCGTGCGCAGCGGCGCGGCGACACCCCTTACGGGGCGTCGGCCGGGGGTGGGGTGATGCGGTAGTCGCGACCGCGAATCGCCACCAGCAGTGTGGGAACCATGAACAACGTGATGGGGGTGCTGAGCGCGAGCCCGCCGATCACCGCAAGGGCGAGCGGCTTCTGGAGCGCGCTTCCCGCGCCCACACCAAGTGCGAGCGGCAGCAGGCCGAAGAGCGTACACAGGGTCGTCATGAGAATGGGACGAAGGCGAACCCGAGCCGCCTCGATGAGCGCCGGCTCCAGCGCGACGCCGGCCTCGCGCATCCGCCGCCGCGTGAAATCGAGCAGGATGATCCCGTTCTTCACCACCAGTCCCACGAGCAGGATCATGCCCATGAAGCTGGAAACGTTCAGCGGCGTCCCCGTCAGGAGAAGCAGCGTCAGTGCGCCGGTGAACGAGAGCGGCGCGGCGAGCAGCACCACGAGCGGCTCGATGAACGACTGGAATTGCACGAGCATCACGGCCACCACGCTGAGCGCCGCCAGGGCGAGCACCGCGAGCAGGGCGCGAAAGGCCTGTTGCTGGCTCGCATACTGGCCGGCCAGCTCCACGCGGACCCCGGGTGGTGGGGGGGTGGCGGCGAGGACCCGCTTCACGTCGGCCATCACGGCGCCCAGCGAGCGTCCGCTGAGGTCAGCGGTGAGGTCGATCATCTGCTGCTGGTTCTCGCGCCGCAATTCGGCACGACTCTCCGTGGCGCGGAAGGTTGCGAGCGCCGCGAGTGGCACGGCGGCTCCGGTGGCGCGCGATACGACGGGCAATGCGCCGAGACGAAGTGGGTTGAAGCGTACGGAGTCCGGCGCCCGGACCCGGATGGCCACCGAGCGATCGTCGAGCCGAACGGTGCCGGCGTCGCTGCCCAGCAGGGCGCCGGATACCACCCGGCCCACGTCGCCCGGGGAGAGCGCTACGCGGTTCCCCTCGGCCTGATCGATGCGCAGCTCCATGTCGGCGCTCGGTTCGCTCACGCCGTTGAACACGTCCTCGAGCCCGCTCACTCGCGCCACGGCGATGCCAAGACGACGGCCATAGGCCTCGAGCGTCGCCAGGTCGGAACCGTACAGCTTGATCTCCACCGGCCGGGCAGCCCCGGCAAGGTCATTGATCACGTCGGAGAGAATCTGCACGAACTCGATGCGCAGCCGGGGCACCGCGCGCCGGATCCGCGCACGCACGTCATCGATCACCTCGAAGCTCGTTCGCCTGCGCTCACGCGCGGGGCGCAAGCGCACCACGACATCCCCCACGTTCTGCTGCGTCGCGAAGAGGCCGAGCTCCGCGCCAGTACGTCGCGAGGTGCCGCTCACCTCGGGCGTGCGGGCGAGGATCTGCTCGACCAGGCGCACCTGACGGTCGGTTTCAGGCAGCGCGGTGCCGCCCGGACTGGTGTAGTCGAGCACGAACGCCCCCTCGTCCATCTCCGGGAGGAACCCCGAGCCGACGAAGCGATGCACCACGACCCCCGCCGCCACGAGCACGAGCACCACCCCCAGCGTTGCCCGCCCGTGGTGCAGTACCGCGGCGAGGGTGCGCTCGTACCGGAGCGACAGGGCGTCCAGTGCGTGCCCCACCCGGGCCAGGATGCCACTCCCTGGGGCCCGCTCGTCATCGCCTGCCACATCCACGTCGCGCAGGTACTGCTGCGCCAGGAGCGGAATGACCGTCAGTGAGAGGAGCAGTGACACGAGCACCGCGATCGTCAGCACGATCGAGAGCGCGTGGAAGAACTGCCCCTCCACCCCCGTGAGGAGCCCGAGGGGAAGGAACACCACCACGGTCGTGATCGTCGATGTCGTGATCGGCCAGACCAGCTCCTGTACCGCCTCCCGGATCGCGTGCGTGCGGCTCGTGGCCAGCGGCAGGTGCCGCACGATGTTCTCCGTCACCACGACGGCGTCATCGATCACCAGGCCGATGGCGATCGCCATCGCGCCGAGCGTCATCAGGTTGAACGTCTGCCCGATGGCGGCCATGCACGCCACGGTGATCGCCATGGTCAGCGGAATCGAGGTCGCGCTGATCGCGGTGATCCGTCCGTGTCGCAGGAAGAGCAGGAGCACGATCACGGCGAGGGCCGCCCCGATCAGCATGGCATCGCGCACGCTCGTCATCGCGTCGCGCACCAGCGCCGCCTGGTCGTAGACGCGCTTGAGGCGCACCCCGGGCGGCAGGGTCGCCTGCACCGCGGCGACGAGAGCGGCGATGCTGTCGGCGATGGCGACGGTGTTTCCTCCCTGCTGCCGCGTCACGTTGATGAGCGCGGCCGGGCGCCCGTCGCCCGCCACGATCCGGACATGGTCCTCCGTGCCCAGGACTACGGTCGCCAGATCGCGCACGCGCAGGCCGTGGCCGACGACGATGTCGGCCACGTCCTCCGGCGAGCGGGCTTCCGTCGTGGTGACGAGGAGGTACTCCCGGTAGTCTGCCGGGACGCGTCCGACCGCCTGCACGGTGGTGGCCT
Organism: Gemmatimonadaceae bacterium; assembly: GCA_036401195.1. Classification (GTDB taxonomy): domain Bacteria; phylum Gemmatimonadota; class Gemmatimonadetes; order Gemmatimonadales; family Gemmatimonadaceae; genus JACDHQ01. The sequence goes on along the minus strand of DASWVQ010000125.1, from coordinate 90,901 downwards.
CGCGAATCGCGGAGGCGAGGTCGTCGTACGTCATGCCCTGTGCCGCGAGGCGCCCGGGATCCGCCACCACCTCGAGCTCACGCACGTCGCTCGCCTGCACGTCCACCCGTCCGACGCCGGGAACGCGTGACAGGAGCGGGCGAAGCTGATACTCCCCGATGTCGTAGAGCGTCGCCGGGTCGCCCCCTTCCAGGTTGTACGAAAGGATCGGGAACAGCGAGGGCGTAAGCCGCTCCACGTCGAGCGTGAGCCCCGGGGGCAGGTCGGCACGGACCTGATTCACCCGCGCCTGCACCTGCTGGAGGGCAAACTGCATGTCGCTGGTGGGGGCGAACGTCACGTTCACCTCGCTGCCCCCGCGAATCGTCCGGGACTGCACGCGGGTCACGCCGGGGACGATCGCCACCGCCTCTTCCAGGGGCCGAGTGACGGCGAACAGCACCTGCCGCGCGCCGAGCGATGATCCCTGCGCCACCACCGTGATGCGAGAGAACCGCAGCTCGGGGTAGATCGCCGACGGCAATCGGAATGCCGCCCAGATCCCCACCACGCTGAGCAGGGTCACCAGCAGGTAGACGACGCGGCGATGCGTCGCGAGGACTCCGAACAGGGAGGACCGTTGACCGTGGTTCATGGCGTCTGCGCCTCGACCGGCGCGCCGGTCGCCGCAGGCGCGCGCGCGGCGGGCGGCTCGGCGATCTTCGCGCCGTCATCGACCCCGTACGCGCCGTAGGTCACCACCCGCTCTCCGGCAGCCAGTCCCGCGACGACTTCGACGCCGCGTTCGGTCCGCCCGCCCACCTGCACCTCCCGCGCATGCGCGATCCCCGCGGCGTCCACCACGAACACCCGGACCCGCTCCCCCTCTGGGACCAGCGCCTCCGGCGGGACCACCAAGGCGCCCTGCCGCGTGCCGAGCGCCACCTGCCCGAACACCGATTCCCCGAGCCTGAGGGGGCGCCGCGTGCTCGGCGCCCGCGCCCGAACGAGCACGGTGCGCGACGCCGTATCGACCGCAGCGCCCACATCGACGACGGTCGCGATGCCGAGCGGCTCACCCCCGGAGCGGCCGCCCTGGCCCGCACTGATGGCGATCGCGGCCCCAGGAGCGATCCGCGCCGCATCGGTGGGCGAAACGGAGAACAGGAGGTCGGGCGCCGCTGGGTCTGCGACTTCCACCAGGGGCTGCACCGGATCTGCCATCTCGCCCAGCGTTGCGGTCACGCGAGTGACCACGCCGCCGATCGGCGAGCGCAGCACCGCCAGCGACGCCTCGCGGCGCGCGTTCGCCGCGACGGCCTCCGCCTGCGCCAGTTCCGATGTCGCCTGCTCCAGCTCCCGGCGGGGCGCAATGCCCTCGCTCACCAGCCGCGCCGTACGCTCGTGGTTTCGCCGCGCCGCCTGCAATTGAGCCTCGGCCGCCGACGCTCCGCCGGCGAACGTCGTCTGGTCGAATGCCACGAGCGGCGTCCCGGCCCGGACGCGCTGCCCGACGGCGGCAGTCACCGCGACGATGCGTGCGGGACGCGGCGCAGCCAGCGTGGCGACATGGCCCGGTCGCGCGGTGACGGTCCCGATGGCCCCCAGCACCTGGGTGAACGGCTGCGGCACGAGCACCACCGTCCGCGCCCCGACGACCGCCTGCGTCCCATTCGCGTGCGTCTCCGCACTTCCGCCATCGCCGCAACCGGCGATGGCGAGGCCGGCGACGCCGAGGGCCGCACGAGCAAACCGGCTCACCTGAATGAAGGGATTCACGGGATGCTCGCCGCGGCGGGGGTGAGGACGCGCAGTTCCGCGCCGGCAATGCGGGCGGCTGCGATGTCCGTGATGAACTGCGCCAGGACGTCTCGCGCGTTCCGCTGCGCCTCCAGGACCGTGGCCAGAGGCGCGGCGCCCTCACGATACGCGGTGAGGGCACGACGGGCGACCCGGCCGGCCGCGTCCACGAGCAGCCGGTCGCGCTCGACCCGCGTGAGCGCCGCTGCGAGCTCGCGCCGCGCCCGGGCCAGCTCCACCCGTGAGGTGACGACTGCCTGTGAGAGCTCGGCGCGTGCGCGCGCCTCGTCGGCCCGCGCGGTGGCGATCGCCCCGCGGTTCCTGTCGAAGAGCGGCAACGAGAAGGCCAGGCCGAATGTGGGAAGGAGCCCCGATTCCGCGCCCGTGGGATCTCCGGTCTCGAGGCCGGCGGTGAGGTTGGGGCGCGCAAAGCGCTGCCGGCGCTGGGCCACGGTGGCGAGCGTGGCCGCCTGGAGCGCTGCCTCCGCCGCCATGACCGGAAGGGTGGGCCCTGTCCTGTCCCCCCCCTCCCCGGGCAAGGCCTCCGGCGGCTCGAGGGGGTCGGACGGCACGACCACCACTCCGGCGGCGGTCAGCCCCATGATGGCCTGAAGGTCCAGTACCGCGGACAGATACTGCAGCGAGTCCGTAGCAGCGACGTTTGCCACCTGCCCCGCGGCCACGGTCGCCAGATCCACATCGAGGTCGCTCGCGTCGCCTGCCGCACGCCGGGCTTCCGCGATGCGGCGCAGGCTGTCCGCGTCGCGCGCGTTGCGCTGCGACAGCGCGGAGATCTCACGTGCGGCCTGTGCTCGGGTGTACGCCGTGTCGGCCTCCATCGCCACGGCTGCGCGCTCGGCGGCGAGCCGGAATCGGGCCGCCATGACGCCACGCGAAGCGGCGCGCATCCGAACGCCTCGAACCCCAGGGAGGTCCAGGGGCAGATCCGCAGCGACGTGATAGTTGGGCACTGACTTGCTGTACGCCGCGCTGATCGCCGGATCGGGGTAGAGCCTGGCCGCGAGCAGCCCCGCAACCGCCCCCTGGGTGTCCGCCGCGGCGATGCGCATTCGCCCCCCCCGACGCAGCGCCGAATCGATCGCTGCCGAACGGGAGACCGCCACCGGCGGCCCGAGCCCCTGCCCCCTGGCCCGAGGGGGCCCGATGAGGAGTGGGGCAGCAACGGCAGCGACGAGAAACCAGGGACGCATGAAGGCTCCGGGGAGACGTGGCGGATCAGTCTATCGCCGCGATCCTGACCGTGCGGTGACAGGCCGGCACTCCGGTGCTCCCTGGCGGCGCGCGAACCCAGCCCGGGCGCCGGCAACTTCTCGGCGGCCGGGGCGGATGATACTCTCCATGGACCGCCAGTGGGAGAGCCGGTTCATGCGCATCCTCATCGCCGAAGACGATATCCTCCTCGCCCGCTCCCTGGCCAAGGGCCTCCGCGAGCGCGCCTACGCCGTGGACCTCGCGGGCGATGGCGAGGCGGCCATCCTCCAGGGCGTCCTCAATGAGTACGACGCGATCGTGCTCGACGTGATGCTGCCGAGGCGCGACGGCTTCGAGGTGGCCCGGACGCTGCGGGCGAGGCAGGTGCGCTCCCCGATCCTCATGCTGACGGCGCGCGACCGGCTCGGAGACAAGGTGGCCGGCCTGGACGCGGGCGCGGACGACTACCTGACCAAGCCGTTCGAGCTCGAGGAGCTGCTGGCGCGACTGCGCGCGCTCCTTCGCCGGAACCCGTCGATCGCCCCGGAGGTGCTGACCGTGGGGGATCTCGTCGTCGACACGCGAGCCCAGACCGCCACGCGGAGCGGCCGGCCGCTGCCACTCACGACGAAGGAGTATGCGATGCTCGAGTACCTCGTGCGGCACGCTGGGGAAGTCGTGAGCCGCGCCGACATCTCCGCGCACGTCTGGGACGAGAATCACGACCCATTCTCGAACACCCTCGAAGTGTGCGTCGGGCGGCTGCGCCGCAAGGTCGACGGCGGTGCCGCGACGCCGCTCATCCATACCCGGCGTGGCGCAGGCTACCTGCTCGCCGACCTGTCGAGCGACGGGTGATGCTGAATTCAGTTCGCGCTCGCCTGACGCTGTGGCACACCGCCGTGCTCGCGGTACTGCTCGGGCTCTTCGCCGCGGGAGCCTATCTCTTCGTGGTGCGCATCACGCGGGCCCGAACCGACGCAGCGGTCCTGGATGCGCTGTCGGATCTCACATCGGAGCTCGCGGCCGAAGGCGCGCAGCAGGGCACGACCAGGGGCGCCGCGACCGACATCCTCCGGGAGCGGCGCTTCCGCACTTCCGCGCTGGCGGTCTTCGACTGCGCCGGCAGGACTGTTGCCTCGAGCCTGCCACGCCCGCGGTCGGCGCCAGGTGAGGACCGGGAGCCCCCGCTCGACATGGCGCGCCTCGCCGCTTTCGCCGTCGCGGCGCGCGGCGGCGCCCCTCGCCTCGTCACGGTGCCGGATTCCGAGGGCGGGTATCGCGCCGCGGTCGTCCCGCTCCTGCTGCCGGACGGCTGCTTCGTCGCGAGCGCGGCGCTCTCGATCCACGACGAGGTGGAGACGCTCGACACGGCGCGGCTCGCCCTTGCGGCGGCCATTCCCGTGGCCCTGCTCCTTTCGGCGCTGGGCGGGTGGCTCCTGGCGCGGCGAAGCCTGGCGCCGATGATCGCGCTACGCGAGCGAGCGGCACGGATCGGCGCCACGAACCTGGGCGAACGGCTCCCGATCGCGAACCCGGCGGATGAGGTGGGACGCCTTGCCACGGTCTTCAACGCCCTGCTGGCACGCCTCGAGCGCGCCTTCACGCAACAGCGGCAGTTCATGGCCGACGCATCGCACGAGCTTCGGACACCCGTGGCGGTGGTGCAGCACGAAGTGAGCCTCGCCCTCTCCCGTTCACACCGCCCCGCCGCCGAGTACGAGGACGCGCTCCGGGTGGTGCGCGACGCCGGCCGCCGGCTGCGGCGCATCGTGGATGACCTGTTCCTGCTGGCGCGCGCCGACGCGGGCGAGCTTCGGGTCCACCGCGGTCCGCTCTATCTGGACGAGGCGATCGGCAGCTGCGTCCGGGAGCTGCGCTCGCTCGCGCAACGCCGTGGCGTCAGCGTGCGCGTCGAGGCACTCCCGGAAGCGCCGTTCCTCGGCGACGAGGCCCTCCTCCACCGGGTGGTGCTCAACCTGCTCGAGAACGCCATCAAGTACGCGCCGCCGGAGGCCAGCGTCTCCGTCCGCCTCCTGGTGGAGGCCAGAGGCTATCGTGTCGAAGTCGAGGACACCGGCTCCGGAATCCCCGCGGAGGCCCAGCCGCGCATCTTCGAGCGCTTCTTTCGCGCCGACGCCGCGCGGGCCCGCGACGAGGGGGGCCCCGGGGGCGCAGGGCTCGGGCTGGCGATCGCCCGCTCGATCGCCGAGGCCCACGACGGGCGGCTGGAGCTCGCCAGGTCAGGGCCGACGGGCTCGGTCTTCGCGCTCACGCTGCCACACGCTGGCGAGCCCGCATGACGCTGAGCTCGCCCTGGTGGATCGCCTGTCCGCCGCTCGTTATGCGGACGTCAGGGAGTCCCTGCCACCTTGCTCGAGGTGCGCAGTGGACCCTTCGAACCGGTCGCCGTCCACGCGCTGCGCACGTTCGCTGACGGCGACGAACACCAGGGAGAACCAGCCATATGCAGCAGACCGTCACGCGGACCGTTCCGACATTCGCCGCGGCCCTCGTCGCCATCGCGTTCGGCGCCACGTCGCTCGCCGCCCAGGGGGTGGGCGCCGGGCAGTCCTACCCGCGCGACCTTCCTCCCGCGCTGGTGAAGCAGGCAGAGGTCTCCGAGACCGAGGCCGCGAAGGCGGCGCTGGCTCGTGTGCCGAAGGGACGGATCCAGGCCGTGGAGCTGGAGCGGGAGGACGGGGCACTGCTCTACTCGTACGAGATCAAGGTCCCCGGCCGCACCGGAATCGAAGAGGTGAACGTCGACGCCAGGACGGGCGCGGTCCACAGCACCGAGCACGAGACGCCATCGAAGGAGCGGAAGGAGGCGGCGGACGAGAAGCGTTCCAGGAGGCCCTGATCCGGCAGCATCACGACCCGGTCACGGTCGCCGGACAACAGATCCGCGGCTGTGACCGGGCGACTCGGCGTCTCGTGACATGTGTTTCGGCCGCCCACGAACCACCGACAAGGATGACCAACCCGCGTCTCATGCTCATCGCCTTCGGGCTCGGTTGCATGCTCGTTCCGCCCTGCGGCGCCTCGGCGCAGGACGCCCAGAGCCCGCCGGTGCGTGGGGGGACGCGCGACTCGGCCCCGGCGGGGCCGTCGTTCTTCTCGTCGCGTGACGCCCTGCTCGCGGGCAGCTTCACCGGGCTCACCCTCGCGATGCTTCCGCTCGACCGGCGACTGGCCCATGCGGTGCGCGACTCGGCGATGCAGGCCAATCGGTTTGTCGCGCACGCCTCGCGCGGAATGGAGATCCTCGCCGATCCGGGATCGATTCTCATCGGCGCGTCGCTGTACGGCGTCGGCCGGCTCACGGGCTGGCGCGAGGTGACGGACCTCGGCCTCCACGGCACCGAGGCAATTGCCGTTGCCGGCGGGGTCGCGTCGCTGCTCAAGGGGGTGATGGGCCGTGCCCGCCCCTACGTCTCGCGTGATACGAACCCCGGCGACTTCCGTTTCGGCCGCGGCTTCTCGGGTGGAAGTCGCTACCAGTCCTTCCCGTCCGGCCACACGACGGTGGCGTTCGCGGCCGCGGCCGCCGTGACCACGGAGTCACGCCGGTGGTGGCCCACCGGGACGTGCATCGTCGCGCCGGTCATGTACGGCGGCGCTGCGCTGGTCGGGCTCTCGCGGATGTACCACGACGCGCACTGGGCCTCCGATGTCGCCCTTGGTGCGGGGATCGGGACCTTCGCCGGGCTGCACGTGGTGCGCTACGCTCATCAGCACCCGGACAACGCCGTCAGCCGCGTACTCCTCCCGATGCACGTCATGCGGGCGGAAGGTCGGGGCACGACGGTCTGGTGGAGCCTCGACGTCGGCCGAAGTGGCGTGGGCATTCCAGAGGTCGGAGTTCCTCGCCCCGCGACGTCCCGGGCAACGCGTGAGGGGAGCGAGTGAATCGGTGAGGGCGAGCCCTGCACCTTCTCAATTCCTCGGTCAGATCAGCTCCCACGCAAAGAGCGCGCAGGCGACGACCATCGTACCCAGCGCCACCAGGAACACGGCATCCGCCGCACGTTCGACGCGGCGCCTCCGCCGTGCCTCATCGGTCCGCAACGCGCTGTACGCCGTCGCGCACGCCACGAGGAGGCCGATCGCGTCGACGGCCAGGATCTCCTCTGCCCACGTGTTGATCGGCTGCAACCGGTGGACGGCGCGCAGTACGCCCACCACCGTGAGACACGCCCCGATCAGCGTGGCGGACACCGTGAATATGTGCACGCTGATCTCGTCACGGCGATCCTGAGGGGTCGTCGAGGTGGGGGAGTCGATGTCTGTTCGGATTCGACGCACGGCGGTGGTGGAGAAAGGGGATGTGGCGCTCGCGGCAGGAGAATGCCACGGCGCGCCCCGGGCGCCAAGCCCGCGGTAGTACATCCGCGACACCGCCATCTGGCCGCCTGGGTGGGCGGGAGACCGGCAGGACCGGATCTCCCGCGCCACTTCAGGCATCAGTCCGGGCGGTCCGTCTGGACGAACAGCTGCTCGAGGGAGTCGACCTTATCGAGAATCGGGGGGGCGATGGCGCCAAATTCGGGGCCCGTCGTTGCCGCTTCCGCTCGGACAACGAGCGCTTCGAACGCCGTGGCCTCCGCCGGTCCGCCGGGGCGGGCCTCGACCCGTGCACGAACCGCCTGCCAGTCCTGACGCAGGCGCGTCGTCGATGCGTGCAGTGCCGCCAGGTTGCCCTGCTCCGCCCACAGCTCGAGCAGGCGCCCGTCATAGTCGAGCAGGGTCACCTCCACGGGGACGGATGGCGCGAATGGCCGGCTGGCTTCAGCGGCCAGCCGGGTCACCTCGTTCGCCTCCCGCAGCGCGTCCAGGCGCAGGCGCGCGCGGACCGCCCCGGACAGGGTGTCGAGGTGAGCGATGAGTTGCCCACGAAGTGTGTCGGCCACACCTCCGGACGAGACGAGGCCCCGCGTGCCGATTCGCAGGGAGTCGAGCGACGCCGACGCCCGCGCCCAGTCGGAGGCATGTACCGCGTCGTAGACATTTTCGCCGTGATGAGCTGCTGCCGCAACGGCGGGGGGAATCACCGGCCCAGTCGCACTCCCCGCGCACGCCGTTCCCGCGAACGCCATCGAGAGCGTGCCCAAGATCATCCAAAGCCGGCGAGCGGGGCGTCCGATCTCGCCACGACTGCCGCGCTCGCGCCTCGAGTTTCTCATTTGAAGCCTCCATGTATTCTGCGCCATCGCCGCGCGATGTGTGCGACGCGTCTGAAGAATGCCACCGCGCAGCTGACACCACGCTCACAAGGCTCCCCCGCAGCCCCGAGGATCAGGGGGGTCGACCGGACGCGATGGCACCGGAGACCCTCCGCCGGACCTTCCCTCCTGATCCACGGCCGAACGCAGCTGCTCGTAGAGCGCCGCTCCTCCAGCAGCGATGGCCAGGCCGGATCGCCCAGCCGCCCACGACGTCCGTCGCCCAGTGCACGTCGAGGTACAATCGGCTCCACCCCACGAGCAGGCTGAAGATCACCGCCGGCGCGGCGGACCAGCCTGGCGCCAGCCGCTCACGGGCGAGCACGTACGCCAGCGTGAGGGTCACCGCCATCGCCCCCGTCGCGTGCCCGCTGGGAAAGCTGTACCCCGGTGTGGGTAGTGGACGGACCCGATGGGGCGCGCTCGGTGGAACAGCAGCTTCAACGTCTCTATGGCCGCGAGCGACAGGACGGGGGTGGCCGCCGCGGCGGCAGCGACACGTGCGCCACGCCCCCTCCACAGCGCCAGAACCGTCAGGAGCGCGACTGTGCCCAGCGCGACGGGTGACCCGGCCCAGGTGAGGGCCACGAACACCGCATCGAGAGCGGGCGCTCGATGCGCCAGCACGAACGCCCGCAGCGCGTCGTCGAAGCGCGACGTCTCGTGTTCTGCCACGTCCTCGGCGATGGCGGCGAACACGAGGACGCCACTCGCGGAGGTCCCGAGTACGACCAGCCAGCGGCTGACGAACCCGCGGAGTCGGCGGACAGGTGAGCCTTGCCCTTCTCCGAGGAGGTGTGTCGCGATCCGCCGGTGCAGCAGCCACGCGGTGAGCAGCGCCGCCGGGACCACGAGCCCAAGCACCACCCCCGGCCGCCCGAAGGCCGCCGAGGCCGCACCGTACCCGCGCCCCATGAAGTAGCCGCCGAGAGCGACCAGCGTAGCCCAGGCCGCGGCGCCAAGGACGTTGTACAGCAGAAATGCCCGCCACCGCATGCGGCTCGTTCCCGCCGCGAATGCTGCCACGACCCGAACGCCAGCCACGAACCGGGCGAAGGCGACCGCCGCCGGCCCGTAACGCTCGAAGAACCGGTCGACGCGTGCCAGGTGCGCCGGGGAGAGAAGGAACCGAGGCCCATGCCGCTCCAGCCAGTCGCGACCCAGCCTCCGGCCGACGGCGAACCCGAGGTTGTCCCCGAGAATGCCGGCCAAAGCCGCCGCGGCGATGACCCAGGGTAGCGAGAGCGCTCCATGCGCGGCACCGAACGCGGCCGCCAGCAGTGCGGTTTCGCCGGGCACCGGCACACCGGCGCTCTCCAGGAAAACCGCGACGGCGAGCCCGGCATAGCCATAGCGCGCCAGCCACGGGAGCATCGCCGCGAGCCCCCCGACAAGCGCGAATACCAGAGACGGGTGGATGAATCCGATCATTCGCCGATTCCGGGAAGGGGAACTGCGGCGCTTCGGGTGCCGCGCCGGCAACGGACGCGGAGCGGCAAAGCCATCCCGGTCCACGCCGCCCGGCAGTGAGGTTCCAGCGCTTCACGAGTTGGACTCACCAATCTGAAACGACATGACGCGGGCACGTTCGAATACAGCCGGCAGGTCCGAGGGGTGGACTCGGGGGTCGCGGTCAGGGGCGACCGCCATCCGCTGTTCGCCGCGGCGTTCGAAGATCACGAGCCAGCTCTGCACGACGCCGGGCGTCGTCGCGTCGGCGGTGGGGTCGCTCGCCGACGCGGCGCCGCTGACGATACGGACGAACCATGCTCGACCTGCCGAGTCAGTAAACGTCATCGTGCGCGGGGGTGGGAGCAGCGATGGCTGGTCGTGTGGGAGAGTGCATCGGCACGTCGATGCGCCACTCGCGTCGTCAGGAACGCTCCCGCCGTGTCGGCAGTTGGGCGCGGCGCACCGCCGGCGCCGACTGACAGAGCCGCCAGATCTCGTTCGCGGTGAGCGCTTCCCATCCCTCCGGAATCGGCTGGAGGCGCCGGCGCTCCTCGGCACACTCGAAGGCGAGCCATCCCTCTCGGGGGTCGGCGCCGGCCCCTCCAGCTTCCACTGCGTCCCCCCTCGGGCGCACATCCCACACACGCCACGCGCGGCCGTCGCCACCTGTGAAATCGATCATTGCCATCAGCAGTACACCTCGCGCCCGTGGCGCCGCCGCGTAATGCAAGCCGTCATGTCGTCAGGTCCCGCCTGCAGCCCCCGCTCCGCCAGCTCCTACCAGCGCTCCAGCGCCGCCGTCGTCCATCCGGCCTTGCACTGCACGGCCTCACTCGCTCCACCGCTGCCCGAACGCGCCCGCACGACCACGAGCGGCATGGCAGGCGCTGACGAATCCCCGCTCTGCGGCGACATCGGCGCGTTCTTCGCGTGTGCGTGGCAACCGCATTGGCTCGCGCCTGTGCCTCAGAGACCGCACATGCGGCGAGGAGACCGCCGACCACGATGGGCCGACTACGGGTATATCGCGGGTATCTTTCTGCAGGCTCGTCCACGTCGCGAATCTGCGGAAACCGCCCGCGTTTCGCAACAGCGTCTATGCGGAGGGCTCTCTCGGTGACACCCCGGCGTCGCGATGTCGCCGACGCAGGACCGCGTGATGAAGCGCACGTCCCGGCCCACGGCGGAGCGACCGCACGATGGCAACGAGTTCGGAGCGCGCCGCCAGGTCCCCTTTCCCGACCATTCTCCGGCCATCCTCCTCTCGCAGCGCATCCTCCCGCCAGCGGCGCCCGCGAGGATCGCCATAACACGCCCCGCAGCGTCATGGGCCGTGCCGCCGAGCACCAAGGTGCTTCCGCGGCAGCCCTGTGAATGGCGACACCGGTGATTCGGGTGGCGGTTCTACGTCGAGGGTGGTTCCCAGTTCGGCGCGATGCCGGCCGGCGATGTGTCGTACCTGCGAGAAGAGGTGGCGTCGATTCCTCGAAGGAAACGCCTACCACACGCACCCGGGATCGGCGTACCTCCACACCGTGCTCACTGCACTCATTCCGCGTCGACGGTGCCTTCGGCCGGTGGCGTGGTGGGCGGACCTATTCGGCTACCCCTCCGCTGAAGCACTCAGGAGAAGCCTGCGTTGCAGGCGTCACCCGTGATTCGCCGGTTGGACCGAGACATGCGAACACGAACATCCGGTCCTCGGCACCATAGGCGGATCTGCGGTGGCAAGGCAGCGGCATGAGCGGACTCTCCGCTCTGGAGACCCCTTGGGCACCAAGCCCGTCACCGGATCCACTTCCGACGAATCGTAGGATGGCGTCTTGATGGCTGGCTACGAACGGCCGGCTTTGAAGCTCTCGAGGAGATTCGCCACCGCCTTCGCGACCTCCTCGGCGGCAATGCCTCTAATGCCGACGGTTTGATCTACGCTGCGACCGACTGTCGATGACTCCTGAATGGGCTCGGCCGTTCTTGCATCTTCAAGGACCAGGCGAACGCGAAGCGTGCCTCTCTGTTGGCCATTGGGCTCTTGCCCCGATACATACACAATCACTCGCGTTTCGTCGGGTGCAACGCGGACACACCCGGCCGAAATGTTTTGGGCGATTAGAAAGGATTTGGTAGCAGATTGGAGGCTCCCGAATGAGGGGGAGCCATGCGGGTTCGTGAGTTTCAGGCGATGGTGCGCTCGCCGGCCGCGGCGTGGCGGGCGCTTCGTCAGCGGCGCTGGCCCGGCGCGAGGATGCCCAGTTGCCCCGTCTGCGGCGTCCGCGAGGCGTACCGGCTGAAGGAGCCGCGCTGGCGCTGTCGGTCGCGGGCCTGCAGCTACACCTTCGGGGTGCGGACCGGGACGTGGGCCGGGCTCTCCCGCGTCCCGGACGACACCTGGCTGTGGCTGATCAAGCTGTTCGAGCTGGAGCTCACCGCCGCGCAAGCGGGCGTCCAGACCGGGGTCAGTTACCCGACTGCCCATAAGGCCTTCATGCTGCTGCGCCGGGCGATTCTCTTCGAGGCTGAACCGCAGTTGTTCCGGCAAGAGGTCGAGCTCGACGAAAGCTATTTCGGGCCTCGGCGGCCGAAGCGCAGTCGTGGGCACCCGAAGAATTTCGGACGCGGGACGCCGCATAAGACCCCGGTCTTCGGGATTCTCGAGCGCCACGGGCGCGTGCAAGTGCGCGTGGTGCCCGACTGCTCCGCCGAGACGCTGCGGGACGAGACGCTGCGATGGGTGAAGCGGGGAACGTTGGTCTACACCGACCGGTGGAGCGGCTACGATACCCTGGCCTTCTGCGGCTATCGGCACCTGCAGGTCGACCACGGCCGGCACTTCAGCCGCGGTCGGGTCCACATCAACGGGCTGGAAGGGTTCTGGAGCTACGCCAAGATGAAGTTCGTCAAACATCATGGCGTCAGTCCCCAGCACTGCCCCCTGTACCTCTACGAGTGGCAGTATCGGTATAACCATCGCGGCGAGAACCTGTTCGATCTGTTACTGAACCAGAGCCTCAAACTGCTACCAAATCTTTGATAATCGCCATGTTTTGACCCACCTGTTGTCCCACCCACAGTGAATCTACCCCGCGACCCGTTAAGAACGCTGGGATCTTGCGAATCACGACGGCAGTCACATTCGGACATTCCGCTGGCGTAGGCGTAGGCGCCGTTTGTGCAATTTGCGCACTTCCCTGGGAACAGCTCGTCATGCCGAGTGCCACGACCAGCATGCCCATCCGACCGGACTTACTTGCGAAGACGCATCTCACGACCCACCTCCAAAGCACCATCGGTTCAGAACCAAATCAGTCACAGCATTCTTGAGCTCCGGGGGTCCCCCGACTGCCTGCGCCACAACTTTGGCCTCCAGAGGTTAGAAGCGAAAGGGAGGGCGTGGCAGAGAGGTCGAGCGCGTCCCAGCCGCTTCCTTCCACGTTGCTCAACACCGTATAACCCATTTCGACCAGGTCCTCTACACGCGATACCCCTCTCTATGAGCCTGCCTCCCAATAGCGCCGACGGATACGATGACGACTAACAATGCTCCGAGCGAGAGCAAGTCTGGGCGGCCTTTCATCGTCTACTCCGCGCGGAACAGTGAAATGCGGGGCTCTGGGCGACTTCGAAACGCGAGGAGGCGGCCCCGGACTAGCCCTCCGAGGAAGCCTGGCCCCAGTGTGTCGGTCGCACCGTAGGAAACCACCTTTGCCTCCCGGCCAATGATGCGTACGAACTGCCGCTTCCGAGAAAGCGCATCGATGTAGCCCACGAAGGCAGTGGATTCATCGCAGACAACCCCCAAGGGAACCAATCGCTGACCCGGGGCGCCAGTCCCAGAGGGTCGGACTGTCACATTCTGCTGCGGGAGGTTCCACGCCGCTGATGCGACACCCGACGCGGCGTCGAGCCAGACGAATTCGTTCCGCCACGGGTTGTAGACGCCGATTTTCGGTCCGCTGACACAAAGCGCTCCCCCGCTTCGCGCCCTCGCGATCCATCCCTTGGGTGCCCTGGGTCGCGCTAACATGTCGAGAGTAGCATGGGGGTAAGCGGCGCGCGTGCGACGAACTGGCCAAGACTATCGACCCCAATGAGCGCGACACTGTCCGCGCCGAGATATGCGAGGTCGTCGATCCGGATTTCGTCGGGGAGTTCCGATACCCGGCGCATCTGGCCTGCCGTGGTGTACTCAGACAGTTCTTGCAGCCGGGCATCATAGACCAGCACGAGCGAATCTCTGGTGGCGAGGCGCCGCGGACCAAGAAGCGATCCGGGACGCGTGCCCCCGACCCCGAGCTTGATGATGCGGCCATCTGCTCTCCGAGATACCACCTCCTGTCTACGAGAATTGATCACGATTAGGCTGCTGTCCTCAGCCAGTCGAAGATCTCGCAACACATCCCTGGCGTTCGCGCCGAATGCTGTGGGTTCTCTAAACTCTGGCACCCGATTTCTCTAAATTCTGGCACTCCTGAGGCCTTGTCGCTCTCATAAGCGCATCCCCGGTGGGCAGTGGTCCCCCGAGTTGGAGGCGCGCGGAGGATGCTCAGGATGCTGGATCGTCATCTCGTGCAGGAGTTGCTGCGCGCCCAGGTGCCGGCGCGCGACGTGGCCCAGCAGGTCGGCACCTCGCTCCGGACGGTGCGGCGCATCGCGCGCGAGGAGCGGATTGCGGTGACCGGGCAGGTCGATGACGTGGCCGCGCGCCGTGCTCGGCAGGTGGGGCGCCCCGGCCTGGACGCGGCCATTCCACCGCTCGTGCGGGGGTGGCTGGAGGCCGACCCGACGCTGCCCCCCGGCGAGGTCTGGCGCAAGCTGCGCGAGGCGGGCCACCGGCTCGGGCTCTCGACGACCTATCGGGTGATCGGCGCCGCCCGTCAGGCGCTGCCGGCCGAAGTCCTGGTGCGCTTCGAGGGGGTCGCCGGCGAATTCGCCCAATTCGCCTTCGGCCAAGTGGACGTGCGGCTCACGAGTGGGGCGCGGCGGCGGATCCACTTTGAAGGGGTGGAACTTCCAATCGAAGAGCTCGAGGGACTTCTGGAAGGGGAAGCGCGCCATGCTGACCCGCATGGCGAGGTGCTTCTCATGCTTCGAGCGGATCTCCAGGCGGAGCACTTCGTCGGGGAAATCCGCGTAGCCGAGGTCCCGCTTGGCGGCCTGTTCGAGCAGCGCGGAGAGCTCCAGCCCGACGCGATGCAACCGCAGACGCTCGCAGTGCGCGCCGAGCCGCTCGAGCTGGGGGGTGGTGTCGAGCCGGTCCTTGGTCATGGGCGACCTCCCTCCACCACGGCGGCATAGACGGCGAGATTGCGCGCGGCGACCTCGGTCTCCCCGCCGGCGGTGCTCCGATACGTGGGGTCGTACTGCGGCGGGGCCGCCGGGAGGGCGCGTCCCCCCGCGTCCGGTGGGCGAAGGAGGCGCGCGTAGTGGGCCCGCTGCATCACGACCTGGTGCCGTCCCTGGGCGGGGTGCCGGGCAATGACTTCGCCGGCCTGCAGGATCTCGTAACTCCCCAGCAGCTCGCGGATCGTGACCGTCGCCCCGACATACTGCACCGGCACGGAGTAGCGACTCCCGCCGATCGCGACCAGCGCGTCCGGGGCCACGACCCGATGCCGCACTCGCTCGTGGCTGTAGAGCGGGCGGCTGCCCAAGGGCGTGAGCTGCGCCTGCTCGGCGCGCGCGAAGCGTGCCGCCGGGGGCTCGTGCGTCGTGCCATGCACGCGCGTATCCGCGATCGTCAGGCTCCACTCCAGGAGCCAGGCATTGAGGTGCGCCCAGGACGCGAAGCGCTTCCCGGCGAGCGCATTGTGCTGCACGTACTTCACCCCGGACTCCGTCTTGCCCTTGGTCTGGGGCCGATGCGGCCAGTGGGCCCACGGCCGGAAGCCGTAATAGGCGGCGAAGTCCGCGTAGCGCGGATGCCAGACCACGTCGTGACGCCCCGTCTCCGGGGCGCGCCGGTGCGCCAGCACGACGGGGCGCGCGTTATCGAGGACGATCTGCGCCGGCACGCCCCCAAACGGCTGAATGGCCTGCTCATGCCCCTGCAGCACTGCCTCCAGCCGCTCGTGGCGAAAGGCGGTGGTGAAGAGCCGGCGGGAGAAGCCCAGGGTGCAGACGAACAGGTGCGCCACCTCGGTCGCGTCGCCAATCCACACCCGGCGCTGGCCGAAGTCCACCTGCGCCTGCTGCCCCGGCGCGGTCTCGAATCGCACGGTGGCCGCCATACGGCGCGCGGCCACGCGGAGCGGCTGGACGAAGCGGCGGACGATCACCGGGGAGCCAGTGAAGCCCTGGGCGATCAGCTCCCGGTGGAGGACGGCCGCATTGTACCCCACCTCGGGGGCCCGGAGGCGCAGCCACTCGGCAAACGGATCGAGCGCCGACGGATAGGCCCGCGGACGTCGCTCCCGGTACCCGTGCCGCTCGCGCCACGCGCGGATCGTCTTCGGATCCACATCGTACGCCCGCGCCAACGCCATCACCGCTTCGCCACCGCGCAGCCGAGCGAGGACTTCTTCCACGACCTGCTCCTTGAGTATACCCTCCTCCGGGACCGAGTCGGTCACCGAGGAGAGTAGGGCCTGCGCTTGCTGGTCTTCCATACCCCGCCTCTTGGAGCTGGGGGTAGGGAGTTTCACACGAGCGCTAGGTAGGGAAGATCACACGAGCGCTGACACGCCTGGTGCGAGACCAGCAGGGGGAGCATCCCACGCGGCGGACGGCGATCCAGGCCATCGCCCCGAAGATCGGCTGCTCCGCCGAGGCCCTTCGGACCTGGGTGCGCCGGGCGGAGACAGACGCGGGGGAGCGCCCGGGGCTGACGACGGACGAGCGCGAGCGGCTGAAGGCGCTGGATCGCGAGAATCGGGAGGTCAGGCGGGCCAATGAGGCGCGGATGACGACCCCCGCGTCGCTCCGGATGTTCCCTACGCCGTGATGTACGCCTTCATCGATGCCCATAGGGCGAGGGCAATTGCCAGGAGCGCGATACCGAAGCGAAGACGCGACGGGAGACGACCTCCGGGAAAGTGGGGTATCGGCGGCGGCGTTGCGCGCACGATCGCCAGCGCATGTCCGAGCTGGCGGCCGATTCATCCGGGAGGAGTTCCGCGTACGCGACGCGCGAGCAATCATCGGCGGCCACGCGCAGCGTCTCCCAACCGGTTCGGCGCCGGGGGCCGCGGACTGACCGGTCGCCCGTGATCCGGTGCCCCACGACCACGATGCGCCCCAGTTTCTTGGCATCGATGTGCAGCAGCTCCCTCGGCTGGGCGCGCTCATAGCGCACAATGGGAGGCCACGCCGGGGGGGGGGGCGGCAACCGGCGAAGGCCGGGCCCCCGCAAGACATCGCCGACCGTCGAGAGGGACAACCCTACGGCATCGGCGATTCGCGGGCCCGTCATCGGCGGCTGCCGGAGGCCGACGATGCGCCGCTCGAGGCGTCGCGGGAGCTGACGAGGGGAATGGTGCGGCCGGGACGAACGGTCCTGCAGCCCCCGCGGGCCCTCCGCGCGAAACCGCTGCAGCAGTTTCCGTACGCTCTGTACGCTCACCCCAGAGGCCGCGGCGGCTTCGGTCGGCGTCCAGCCGTCCTCCACCACCGCGTCACCAGCAGACTCGCCCGGCGAACCCCAAGCGGGCATTCTTGTCACTGTTCACTCGGCCCTCTGGCGGCTATGAGATGGTGGTCTCAGCAGCCCCCAGAGTGAACCCGCTATGACCGAGCGGGCACCCCACCGCGAAACAACGTCTCCGGTAATCACAGCTAGCGAATCCGACCTGCGGGCTTGGTCTTCCACCCCCACCGGGCGAAGATTCGCGCGCCCTCGCGGGACTCGAGAAACGCGATGAACTGCCGGGCGTGCGCTCGCTCGCGCCCCTTCGCCGTCAGCGCGACGCCCGCGTCGCGGTACACGCGCCAGCGCTCCGCCACCGGTACGACCTCGGCAAGCGCAGGATTGGCGACCTGCCAGATGTTCCAGATGAGCCACGCGTCGAACGTCGTGTCACTCGCCCAGCGCTCCTTCGCCTCCGCGCTGCTCGTGGCCACGGCGCCGATGTTCCCCCGGAACGCGCGCACGACGCCGATGTCGCCCGTTCGGCCGGCCACGTCCTCCCAGAGTCCCGTCTGCCCCGCCCCCTGAACGACGAGCACCTTGGTGCCGGGCCGCAGCAGGTCCTCGAAGCGGCGGATGTGCTTCGGGTTGCCGGGCCGAACGAGGACGGCCACGGGGCGGAGGTACAGCGGCCGTATCGTCGATTCGTCGATCCGGCCCGGGCGCGGACCGCCGCCGACCGTGTCGCCGAGCTGCCGGACGAAGTCCGTCATCATGTGCTCGGCGCCGCTGAAGATCCCGTCGGCATCACCACGCGCCTTGTTCAGCCACTGCTGGGTCGGGCCGCCCGTGACGGCCACGTACACGCCATGCTGCCGCCCGAAGGCGGCCGCCGCCTCCTTCATGGCCGGCAGCGGTCCGCCCGGGCCATAGATGAACAACGTTTCAGCGGGCGCTCTCGCGGGCGCCTGCGCCGAGACCGGTCCGGCCCCGCCCATCGCGGCGGCGGCAGTGAGGCACAGCGCGGCGGTGGCGCGATGCATGGAGCGGACGGCGGCAGCCGGAATGGCGGTGGACATGAGCTGGGATCCGGGGTGATCACGCGCAGGATATGGACCGACGTGAAAGGGATCGGTTCAGGCGGTTCCGCCGGCCCGTTTCCGACGGCGACGAGCGCAGTGTGATGCAAGGTACGCGCGCACATGTTCGGTCGCCCTCCAGCCGTTGACGCCCGCCACCTCGCGCAGAACCTGTATGGATGCCGGCGTATACTCGATCCGGCGCCCCTCCCGGACCGCTCCAGGCGGTACGGGGGGTACATGCTGTAGCATATACAGTGGCAATCGCGTATATATTGGGTAAATCACCCGCTTATGTGTTGCCGGACGCCGCATCAGCCCCTAGTTTTGGTCGCATACCCCTCATCCCGACCCATGAGCGCCGACCCGCTTGCCCCGTTGATCACCCGCGCCCGAAAGCGCCTCGGCCTCTCGCAGCAGCAGCTCGCCGCGAAGGTGGGTGTCAGCGTGAACACCCTGGGAGACCTCGAGCGGGGCAGGCGCCCGCGCGTAGCGCTCGAGACGGTCTACCGCATCATGGAGATCACCGGGATCTCGGCGGTCTTCCGCACGCCGGACGGGCTCTCGGCCGAAGTCGGTTCCGATCACGTCACCGAAGAGCGGGCGGCCCGCGCCGCCGTGCGGCGTGCCACTTGGGAGGGCGGGGTCGTGCCGCTTCACACCTCGGAGCCCCCGGCGGTGCACGGGTCGCCCGAGAGCCGGCTGCGGGCGCTCACGGAGATGACCAGGAGCGCCTACGCGGTCGCCGCCGCGGGCGAAGCGGTCCTGGATCGGCGTGCTGATACGCCATGCAAGGCCACGAACAAGAAGAGGGCGCTCGCGGCCGCGCGCGCGGGCGATGCCGCCGGTCGGCCCCGGCCGGCCCCGCGCGGCACGCCGACCGAGCGTCGGGCCAGCGGCCGATGAATCGCCCGGGATCGGTCGTCTTGAACGACGCGCTCCCTCCCGATTTCGCCGACTTCATCGCCGTGCTGAACGCGCACGAGGTGGAGTACGTCCTGGTCGGCGGCTGGGCACTCGCCATCTACAAGGTCATCCGCACGACCGGTGACTTGGACATCTTCCACCGGCGTACGACCGAAAACGTGCGCAAGCTGATGGCGGCGATGCGCGAGTTCGGGGCTCCCGCGCACGTCATCGACGAGGCCGCGCTGATGGACCCGGACGCGATGACGTACTTCGGGCAGGAGCCCTTTCGCATCGACCTCCTGAACAGCATCTCGGGCGTGTCGTTCGATGCAGCGTGGGCGAAGGTCTTCGAGGTCTGGAACGGCGCCGAGCGCATGCGCGTGATCGGACTCGAGGAACTCATCGCCAACAAGCGCGCCTCCAACCGCCCGAAGGACAAGCAGGACGCGAAGCAGCTCCTCAAGGCGAACCCGCACGCCTCGCCGTCGGGCGTGCGGAAGCGGGGGACCTCAGAACCCCCTGCGCCGCGCGAGACAGGAGCGGGCGCCACTGCTGCCCGAAAGCGCGGGAAGGCGGGCCCGAAGACGTTGAAGACGTCGAAGACGCCGACGGCAAAGGCACCCAAGGCGCCAAAGGCGCCAAAGGCGCCGACGGGGACAAAGTCGGCGGAGCCGGCGAGGGCGAAGCTCCCCACGAACCGCCGTAGGCCGCGCCGTCCTTGATGGGCCCTCGCGTCGTGCCGACATGCTCCCAGCGAGTGTGCGGGAGCAGTCCTGACGCATCGCTGGTTCCTGCACGGCGCACGCACCCTCTACGGCAGCATCCGGGCGAGTCGCCTCCCTCTCAAGCACCCGGAGGTCGGCGTCGGCCTAGGTCCTGCTCCGCCCTCATTGCGGACCTCGGCCGGCATCCTGCTGTCAACACCGGTTTGGTATTGCACACGTTCACCGGCCAGAGTTGCACACTTTGGGGGGGGGCGGGCGGGGCCGGTCAGGGCGCCTGGACCTCCTTGAATCGGGAGCCGGACCGGCGCTTGGGAGCCCCCGCCGGGAGGTGGCAGGGGGTCCCCAGCGCGCGACCCAAGTCCTGGTGGTGGCGGAGCCGGTAGCTGTTCCCGCGGATGTTGACGATGTGGCAGTGGTGCACGAGCCGATCGATCAGGGCTGCGGGCATGACGTCATCGCCGAAGATCTCGCCCCCTCCTCGAAGCCCTTGTTGGAGGTCAGCACGGTTACGGCGTGTTCGTCGCGACGGGACATGAGCTGGAAGAAGAACATCGCCCCGGTGCGGGTGATCGGGCGATAGCCGATCTCATCGACGATCAGCAGCGAGGGAAAGACGAGGGTCTTCATCCGCTGCGTGAGGCGCCCGGCCTGCTGCGCCTCCTCGAGGGAGGCGATGAGATCGCCGAGCGTGCCGTAGTAGACCCGCCGCCCGCTCTCCGCGGAGGCGATCGCGAGGGAGATCGCCAGGTGCGTCTTACCGACGCCGGGCGGGCCCAGGAAGACGACATTCTCCTTGCGCTCGACGAAGCCGAGCGGGTGCAGACTCTCGATCTGCTCCCGCTTCACCGAGCGCTGGAAGCTGAAGTCGAAGTCGCGGAGCGTCTTCACCACGGGCAGACGCGAGGAGCGCATCGCCGCCTCCAGCCGGCGGTTGTTGCGGAGCGCGATCTGGGCCCCGAGCAGGGCCTCGATTGCCGCGGGGGACTGGAGCGCGCCGCCATCGAGGCCGGCGAGGACGTCGTCCAGGGCCTCCAGCGCTCCGGGCATCTTGAGATCCGCGAGTTGCACGCGGAGGCGATCGCGGAGCGAGAGCGCGGGCTTCATCAGGCCACCTCCTCGCCCGCCGGTGCGACCGCCGGCGTGATCGCCGTCTCCGCGAGGGCCTGTAGACGGCGAGCCCGCGCTGCTCGACCGCGACGGGGGTGGCCCCGGGCACCACGTGCAGGACCGTCCGGCGGCGCGTGCGCTTCCTCGGGCAGGACCAGCGGCCGGTAGGCGCGCGCCGCGAGCGGCTGCAGCTGGGCGCGCTCCTCCGCCTCGAAGCGGAGGCGAAGCACGGCCCGGATCGTCCGGTGCACGCGCGCATTGGCCACTTCCTCCAGCCACGTGAGGCGCTGCGCGTCGAGATCGGCGCCCCCGACGAACTCGCGGCCGTAGAAGAAGTTGCTGCGGACGTAGCGGATCGGGCACTCGACCTTGCCCTTCGTCTTCCCGCGGTAGGGCCGGCACGCCCGGACACGGAAGCCCCAGTGGCGCGCGAAGCGGAGGAACTCGGGATTCTCCAGGAGCGTGCTGCCCTCAACGCGCGCATCACCGAGGATCACATCACGCAGGTCCTCGCGGGGGGCACGTCCCGGAGCCTGCGCAGACGGCGACCACTTGGCATAGCCGAGAAAGAACTAGATACGGCCCCGCTGGAGTTCCCAGCGCGGCCGCATCTCTGCATGAGCCCGAGGGGCTAGAAGCGCATGCCCACGCTAAGCGGCATCCAGACGGTCTTCCACACGCGGTCTTCGCCAGGCGCACCGTAGTGAATGACATGCGTGCCATTCTGCTGCAGCGCATGCACGCGCGATTCGACAAAGACCCCGCGGCCCGCTTCGACACCGACGCCTAAGCTCCATCCAGCCGCGAGTCCAGAGCGACGTGGTGTGTAGTAAGTGCCGGCCATTGCGGACACAAAAGGCTGCAGCTGCTGCAGGCGGACCGGGGTGAAGTTGAGGCCAGCGGCCACGGAGGCGACGCGACCTTCCCCCCCTGCACCCCACTGTCCGAAGGTACCGTCCACACGAAACGAGAGCGGCCGAAACGGCGACGGTGCATTCGCCGTGGCCAACAGATGGAACCCTGTTCCGCCACCGATCCCGGACGAGCGTGCTATACCCCCCGCCACGCCGAAGCGAATGTGTTCAGCGGCTGCTTGGGCAGCGAGCGACGGGGCGAACAGCCCCATCGCAACCACCAAAGCGACCAAGACTTCCCTAGCCATGCGAGTTCGATAGTGCATACTCCTCCTCGACACGTGAGGCCTTTCTGGCGGCGACGAGTCGCCGCGCAGACTGTAATGCCGCTACCGAACTCCTACTGAAGCACGATGCGAAGGTACGCCGCCCGAGGGTGCGTATGGTAGGCGTTTCCTTCAAGATACTGCGGCCACGTGTTCCTGTAATACGACACATCGACACCGGGCATCGCGCCGAACGGAAGACCCCCGGCGACGTAGAATCGCCACCCGTATTCATCGTTATTGCCGTTCAGCCCCCCATCGACTTCGATGATGCGGATCGCATAGGTCCCCGGAAGGCCGTTACAGGTCGTCGCACCGAGGCTGCCCACTCCCGGAGAAAGGAGCCACGGCCCGCCGATCTCGTACCCCTTATCTTCAGAGACGTCCCAGTAGGGACTGAAGTTACCGATGTTGCAGGACTGCTCGAAAATCGGGAACTGACCGTGATCGCCCCACCACTGAAGCACGGTGCCTACAGAGTAGCTCTGGAACTGCGGTTCGATAGTGCCGAACCAGCCATCGCCTTCCTGAATGTTCAGGTGTTGGATGTAGACGCCAGCGGCAAGCGTGACGAGTTGCATCGGCTGCATGCGCATCTGCGCCGCGGCTTCCTGCGTTCCCTCATCGGCATCTTGCACCACGTCTCCGGTTGTGGGAGCGCCGCTTCCCGGGCGCACATAGGCCGGCTCCGATGGATGCATCATGATCAGTGGCATCGTAGGGGTGCCAGCGTCTTGACGAAGGAGCATCGTGGTACCATCGGTCCCATAGGCCGCGATCGCCGGTGCATCTTCGTCGAAGGTCACGGCGACCCGAACGTCGGGTGTGGCTCGCCAGGTCTTGCGGTGATCAGAAAATGGGAGATATAGATCGAGCGGCTCGAGTGCAGCGATGTCGACCTCCACCGCAGCCGTAGACGTCGCCTGGGCCTTGGCCATCCGGCTTACGAGCTGCCGTCCAACTGGGGTCTTGGTGAACTCCTGCAGCACCAGCTTGTGCTCCTTGACGCGCGAAGCGCGCATGGCATCGCGCAACATGGCGCGGGCGCTTGGATCGGCGAGCGCCAGCGCGAGTCCTTGCGCAACACGATCCGCCACTCCGCTGTTCACTGTTGACGCTGTAGGGTCGACCGAGAGCGCTGGCGATCGTACGGGCGACACCCCAACGTCTGCGCAAGCGATGCCGACGAGTAGGAGGAACGCAGCTGATCGGGCGCGCAGCCGCTTGGCTGAGTGGGTGGACGACGCGGTGCTCTTCTGAGCATGCATTGAGACAGGTCTCGCGAAGGTGGGCTCGAGGCCAAGGCCGAGCGGCACGCCGCCCGGAAGCTCACGGCCTGTGCACGTGCGCGGCGTCGCGGAGTGCTCGCCTACAGTATTCCTGTCGCCGACCAGCGCCAAGAGTGAAACCCCCGACACCCGTGCACACGAACCGCTAAGTTGCCTGGGCCGTCACATGACGGGTACGGCGCGTCCCCCAAACCCGCGTGGGGCGTCACCACTCCTTACACATTCTGCGCCTCGCCGCCAAGCACGGTGTTGCGGCGCGTGGAAACCCATTCCTCGTTCGTGTGCGTCAAACCAGCCGTTCTGGACGACCCGCACGGGAGCAGTCGCGCCTGCGGGCCAGTAAAGCGGGGTCTTGCTAAGCTCCCACATTGAGGTCGCCGGTGCGTAACAGAAGCTTCCCGGCGGCATTGCTGATTCTAAGGTGCGCACGTTGCACCGACGGTCAGAGACGGTGGCGCTGTCAACACCGGTTTGGTATTACACACGTTCACCGGCCAGAGTTGCACACCTTGGGGGGGGGGCGGGCGGGGCCGGTCAGGGCGCCTGGACCTCCTTGGATCGGGAGCCGGACCCGCGCTTGGGAGCCCCCGCCGGGAGGTGGCAGGGGGTCCCCAGCGCGCGACCCAGGTCCTGGTGGTGGCGGAGCCGGTAGCTGTTCCCGCGGATGTTGACGATGTGGCAGTGGTGCACGAGCCGATCGATCAGGGCTGCGGCCATGACGTCATCGCCGAAGATCTCGCCCCCTCCTCGAAGCCCTTGCTGGAGGTCAGCACGGTTACGGCGTGTTCGTCGCGACGGGACATGAGCTGGAAGAAGAACATCGCCCCGGTGCGGGTGATCGGGCGATAGCCGATCTCATCGACGATCAGCAGCGAGGGAAACACGACGGTCTTCGCGTGCGGCGGCGCCGGAGGCATTCGCCGGGTCGGCGAGGCGATGCGGCTGGCGAGTAGTTCACCGTGGTGAAGTCAGACCGAAGCCGGCACTGCCATCAAGAGGTCCACGACGCGCCTGTTCTGCGGTCCGGATCATTGCAGAGCGCATCGTGTTCACGACCTCCGGTGACTGATCAAGCGTCAGCACGACGAAGTACGCACCATGTGGCCGCCCCACGACCATCGTCACCGGTGTGCCGCGCGCCGGCCCTGGAGTCGCCGTCCCAATTCGCACGTCCTGCAGAGCCGCCGCGGGGATGCGCACGAACGGCGCGGGGGCGCTCGCGCAGCGCAAGATGAACTCCGGATCCTCCCACCATAGCTCTACTCGCGAGTCCATGGGCCAGCCGGGCACTCCGCTTCCGTAGGAGCCGGAAGCAATCCGAACTCCGGAGATTCCGCCCTCGCGCGCGTCGCGCTCCCTCAGCGCGGCGAGTCGCTGTCTCCTATTCCGCTCGAATCGCCAGAGCACTGCCGCGCCCGTGAGACCCGTCAGTGAGGCGGCCGCTGGTCCACCGTCACGTGCCGTCATCCACACGACCCAGATGACGAGCGCGATGGCGGCGAGGGTGCTCCACCACGGAAATGCCTTGAAGTACAACAGCAGCCCGAAGACGAGCAGCGCGAGCGACAGCGCGGGGAGGAGAGGATGCAGCACGGAGTGTGTCTGGGTTCGAGAATGCGCCTGCCGTTCAAGCCCACCGGGGGGCGTTGCGGCGGGCCGCCCGGCGCACAGAGCCATGGCCCATGGCTATTCCTTCAGTGACGCAGAGCCGCACGGCGCTGTCACGTCGTCCCGCCGCCTCACGCCAAGCGGCGGTGGCGTCCTTCATCGCGCTCGCGAACGGCATCCTGGGGCGGCGGCGGTCGCGCTCCGGGGCGACGCTCTCTATCGGGGGGCCGCGGCCCCTGTCGGCGCCCGCTTCATCACCGACCTGCGGGGCCCCCCCCTCGCCGCGCTTGTGGCGCAGGTCCTTGGCGTTCCGGGCTCCTTTCCGTGGACAGAGCGCCAGCGGTGGGCGTTCCGCCTCTCGGCCATGCTGATCGGCTACTTGGTGGGTTGTGCCGCGACCTGGTCGTGACGCCTGCGGTCTCCGGCTTCGAGCCGGATGAGAAGAGCGAGAGCGAAGCGTAACGCCTCCCAGCGCGGCGTTCCGCGAGCCTTGACGGGAGCCCGCTCAGGGAGTATACTTGATCATCCGCTACGCCCGTAGGCGGGCTTATCTCGGCCTCAAGTGGCTCACGCCGCTTGGGGCCGTCCCTTTTTGTGCCCCCCAGTCCCCAGCGATGACCAAGGTCGCCGTTCTGATCGACGGCGGGCACCTGCGCGCGTGTGCCCGCTCGAACTCCCACAAGTATACGGCCGCGCTCGTCAACAAGGTGGTGCAGCAGTGCGTGAAAGGGCCGGCCGAGACGCTGTTCCGCGCCCTGTACTACGACTGCGACCCATTCGAGGGAACCGTCAAGCTCCCGATCCCGGGCGGCGCGACGACCTTCTCCGGGAGTGGCTCGCTCCTGTCGGACCTGGAGCGCACCGAGCTGTTCGCGGTCCGGCGCGGGGTTCTGAAGTTCCGCGGATGGGAACGGAAGCCGGGGAGCATGGGGACCGCCGCGCCCACCGACGCCGACTTCGAGGCGCGTTGGGAACAGAAGGGGGTCGACCTGCGCATTGGGCTCGACATCGTGAGCCTGACCGAAACGAAGCCGGCTGACCTGATCGTGCTCATCACCGCCGACACGGATCTCATTCCGGCAATGAAGCTCTGTCGGGGGCGCGGACTGCAGATCGCGGGCGTTGATCTTCCGGGCCGGAAGATCAGCAACGACCTCAAGGCACATCTCGATTACTACCGCTCCGTTTCGTTCTGACCCTTGGCGTGCGCTCGGGCGCGTGAGCGGCCGTGCGTCGCCGCCCTCGTTGAGCCGGGTGAGCACCGTGCGGGCGATCTCGAACTTCGAGAGGTCGACGGGCGCCTGCCGAAGGCGCCCGCGGAGATCCGCGAGCAGGGCCTCGGGGGTCCCCGCGCCCTGGAAGAACAGCACTGTGTCCTGCTTCGTGCGGTTCAGGCGGGGGATCGTGTCGATCAGGAGCTGCAGCAGCTCGGGTGGGTAGTGGAAAGGTCTCGTCCATACGCCAAGATGCCCCCACCCCACCTGCGGATCAACGCCTCCGCGGGCGAAGCGCCGAGCAGTACACCTCTCGCGGCGAGCGTTGAAGACTGCCAGGCCGACGCTGGCGCCCAGCCGACCGTCGGGGTACGATCTGTTGGGCACCGCTCTCGGCTTCGCCGCCTGCAGCCCTGCGTCGCGTCTCTCCCTCGCCCTGCGTCACCCCGACCGTTCCATGCACGCCGCCTCCGCGCCCGCATCCATCGCCACACCTGAACCGGCGCCTGTGCCGTCACCTGCGCCATCACCCGTGGCACCCCCAGCCCTCGACGACGCCGCGATCCGCCGTGCCCTGCTCGCACACCTCCACCAGGTGCATGCGGGCGACGCCGACACGCTCGTCCTCGAGGAGCTGGGGCTCTGCGAGGGCAATGCCCGCGTGGACGTGGCCGTGGTGAACGGCGCGCTCGCGGGATACGAGATCAAGAGCGACTGCGACACGTTCGACCGTCTGCCCCGCCAGCGCCGGGTTTACGGGCGCGTTCTCGACTCCGTCACCATCGTCGTCGGACAGACGCACCTCAAGCGGGCACGGCGCCGCGTCCCGGCGTGGTGGGGGATCATGGTCGCCGCGCCGCGGATCACGTCCGGCACACCCTCCGACGTCGTCGAACTCGAGGAGGTTCGGCCGACGACTCCGAACCCAGCGCCCGAGGAGTACGCGCTCGCCCAGTTCCTCTGGCGCGAGGAGGCCCTCGCGGCACTGCGTGCCCGCGGGTTCGCGCGCGGGTTCGCGCGCGCCCCACGGCGTCAGCTCTGGCGACGTCTCGCCGAGACTGTTCCTCTCGACGAGCTCCGGGCCCTCGTGCGCTCCACCCTCAAGGGCCGGGGGGCAACGTGGCGAGCTGGTCCACCGTCTCCGTGAGGTGGTGCGACGTCCCGGCCCGGCGCCACTCGCCGGCCTGACCGGGGGCTCGCACGCGCGTCGCGACGTCGCTGATGTAGAGGTCGCCCTCGCTGAACGTCGCGCCGCGGAACTCCGACAACGCGAGGAGGTCGGCCGCCATGCGCCGGAACTGTCCGACCCCGACGTCGTTGACCTGCTGTCCGCGGTAGACGAGCCAGGTGCCTCCGACGGCGTACCAGATCTGCGCCACGGAGCGGATGACGCGTGCGTCGAAGGGGCGGTAGTCGGGGTGGCCGAGCGCATAGTCCCCGAACCACGGCATCCGCGGCGCCGCGGCCGCCCGCGCGTACGCGGCACGGACGCCGAGCCACGCCGCCCACTCGGTGCGGGCGAGCCGCGCCGTCGCGATGCGGGCGTTCCCGGTGAGCTGCAGCTCCCGGACGGCCGAGATGCCGGCGGGCTTCGCGGTCCCGGCGATGACCAGCGTGCGCCAGTCATTGGGCGTCGGGACGGCAGCGAGCGCCGCCACCCACCGCTGCGCCTGGGTGCTGCTCAACAGGTTGCGTCGGATGCTGCGGGCATCGACGACCAAGTCGGCATCGGCCGCGCGCAGGCCGTAGCGCTGACACTCCGCCACGAGGAGCTGGGCCGCTCGCGCGGGATCGGCGAAGACTCCGATGGGCACGCGAAAGCAGACACCCAAGCCGTCCTGCTGGATCGCCTGCCGGACCGCGGCCTCGTACGCCGGTGAGCGCCCCGGCGCGGTCACCGGGACGAGGGACCGCCCCCGTTGGCGCGCGGCGTCCAGCACCGTCGTCAACTCGTGCGTCGGCCCAGCGGTCCGTCCCGGCGAATCCAGGAGCCCGAGATCCAGGCGCGGCGGGGTGGCGTCGCGCCACGCGCGCGCGATCTGCGGCTCCCGCATGGCGAGCACCCGGTCCACCGTCTGTCGTGGCTGCTGGGTCACCGGGTCAAGATCCGGCGGTTGCAGCTCGAAGAGAGGGATCATCGCCGCCTGGACGGGGCCGGGAAGGTCCCCGACCGCCTCGAGCACCGCGGGCATGGCCCGCAGGATCGGCATGTAGCGGCGGTACGAGCGAGAAGCGTGTGAATCGGGCACGGTGCGCGGAGTGATCGCGGAGCCTCGGCCGTGGCAGCTCACGACGCGCCGCCGAGGCCCTCGAGACGCGCCGAGAGGAGTAACATAGCCGTCTTCGCGGCTCCGCACCGACCGGCGCGGGAACTCGCCGCAGGGAAGGCGTCGAGTCACCGACGAATAGACTGCCCCGCAGGCTCTCACCCCGACCTCCCTGCCCCTCCTCCCAATGCCGCACGCTGACCGCTAACTGTCCGTTGGGACTTCCCCGTTCGGAGCTGGCCCGCCAACCGCCGAGACGGCGTGCTCCACCGCCGCGCGGAACTCCTCCACGGAGACGGGCTTGCGCAGCAGCCGCACGCCTCGCGGGAGGTCGTCGGAGCCCGTCAGCGCCTCTGCCCCGTAGCCGCTCAGCAGCACGATGGGGAGCGCCGGGAACCGGCGGCGGGCGCGGTTCGCCAGCGCCAGTCCATCGAGGTGCGGCATCAGCACGTCGCTCACGAGGAGCGCCCACGGTCGGGCGGTCTCCACGAGCTGCGCGAGCGCCGCCGCGCCGTCTGCCGCCTCGATCACATCGTACCCGAGTCGCTCGAGCATGCGGGCCATGACGCGACGCACCGCCTCTTCATCCTCGGCGAGAAGCGCGCGCGGACGCTCGACCCGAGCCACCGTCGGGGCCCCTTCTTCCGAGGTCGCAGGGTGCGCCGAGCCGACCGTCAGCGGCGAGTCGGAGCGCGGGAGACGTGCGAGTCCCGGCGAACTGTCGCTCGGAATGGTGACACGTTCGGGCAGGTACATCGTGAAGGTCGACCCCGCCCCCGGCGAACTGTCGACGGTGATCGCGCCGCCCATCTGCCGGACGATCCCATGCACCGTCGCGAGGCCGAGGCCCGCGCCCTGCCCGAACGCCTTGGTCGTGAAGAATGGCTCGAAGATCTGCGCGCGGGTTTCCTCGTCCATCCCGCTGCCCGTGTCACGGACCGCCAGCGCGACGTACCGCCCTTCGGGAAGCGGCTCCTCCATGGAGCGCACAGCGCCTTCACGCTGTCGCGGTCAAGCCGACTGCGGCCGAGCGAGATGGTGACCGATCCACCGGACGGCCCCATCGCATCCCGGGCGTTCGCGGCGAGGTTGAGCAGCACCTCGGTCAGCTGCGACGGGTCCGCATGGACGAGCGCCGGCCCGGCCTCGTCGACCGTGAGCCGCACGTCGACGTGCCCACCCACCAGCCGTCGAACGAGGGGCACCGCCTCCCCGACCACCCGCCGCAGGTCGACCACCTCGGGCCGGAGTAGCTGGCGTCGGCCGAAGGCGAGGAGCTGCCGCGTCAACGCCGCGGCGTGGGTGGTCGCGCGCGCGATCTCCCGGATCTCGGCAGAGGCCGGATGACCGCTCGGGAGTGCCTCGAGGGCAAAGGTGGCGCTGTGCTGGATGACCGTCAGCAGGTTGTTGAAGTCGTGTGCGCCCCCCCCCGCCAGCCGGCCGATGGCCTCGAGTCGCCGCGCGTGCTGGAGCTGCTTCTCTCGTTCGACGAGTGCCTGTTCCGCGGCCCTCCGCTCGGTGATGTCGGCGACCACGCCATCCATGTGGCGCGGCCGCCCCGCGGCGTCGCGCGTCACGCGCCCACGATCCAGCAACCAGTGGACGGTGCCGTCGGGCCAGACGACCCGGAACTCGATCTCGATCTCGCTTTCGCCGCCGAGGGCTGCCCGTACGGCATCCTCGAACCGCGGACGGTCGTCAGGCAGCACCGGATCGAGGAGGCGCTCGGTCGCCGGGGCGGGCGTACCGCGAGGACGCCCGAAGAGCGGCCCCATCGCTTCGGACCACTGCGTCCGGTTGGTCGCTGCGTCCCAGTGCCATGTGCCCAGCCGAGCCGCATCGAGCGCGAAGGCGAGCCGCGCCTCGACCCGCTGGAGCGCCCGTTCGCGACGCTCGCGGGTGATGGCGACGCTCGCCAGATGCGCGGCCTCCTCGACGAACATCAGATCGACCGCCGTGGGCTCCCGCGGCTCCCGGTAGTAGACAGCGAACGTGCCGAGCACGCGCGCAGCGGCAGCGGCCGTGGCGCCACTCGCCTCGTCGAGTGCGGTCCATGCCTCGGCGGCGCTCGCCGCGCCGCAGATCGGTACACTCCAGCAAGCCCGGAGACCGGCCACCAGTGCCGCCGCCCGGCCGCGGTCCCAGCGGGGGTCACTCGCGATGTCTGCGACGACGACCGGCTCGCCGCGATGTGCCGCGGTTCCGCACGACCCCATGTCAGGCCCCACGGGCAGCGCAGCCGTGTGCGCGACGAAGCCGGGCGGCAGCGACGGCGCAGCCGCGGGGTGCAGCGTTCGTCGTTCCTCATCCAGCAGAAGGACCGACGCGAGGGAACCGGGGAGCTTGCGCTCGATGGCCTGGCAGAGCCGCTCGAGAATCGCCAGGAACGGCTCGCCCTCCGCAACCCGGCGGAGAAGGTCCGCCTGCGTGCGGGCCCACCGTTCGCCACGAACGCGGGCGGTCACGTCGTGCCACTGTACAAGGGCGCCCCCCGTGGCGGGCTCCGGAACCACGGTGACTTCGACCCATTGCCCGCCGGCACCGGGCGAAGTCAGCTGGGCCGCGGCCAGACTCGCGGGTACCCGGTTCTCAAGCACGCGCTCGATCAGGGCACGGACGGAGCCGTCACGAACCTGAGGGAAGACATCCCAACATCGCTGCCCCAGAACGGCGCCTCCGGCGTGGTCCGCAACCCGGCGGGCGTGCGCATTGAGATACCGGCATCGCCCCTCCCGGTCCAGCAGCACGACACCGTCGGGAAGCAGATCGAGCGCGGGCGGCACCACCACCGAGCCGCCGGGGACCGGTACCTGGCTCACGTGGTCCCTCCACTCCGCCGTGCCAAGTGCACCATCGCGCGCCGTGTGCGGCCGCGCAACCGGCGAGTCACTGCCCGGCCGACCCGCTCGCCGATGACGACGCCACCGCCCCACTCCGCCGCCCTCCAACCGATCTCATGATCCAGATACACGGCCAGACCCCCGAATGCCGTCCTGCGGCGCGTCATCGCGACCGCACGGTGTACGCTCACCCCTTTCGGACGAACCGGCGCCGGCCGGAGAAACGGCAGCGGACGCGACCTCGGAAATGTAGGGGGCAGGACCATAGTTGTCAGTAGCATTTGCTAGTGCCAGTTTGGGAGGCTCACGGCGCCCCCCGGCAACGGCTGAGCGCCAGGGACCGCCCCCTCGACGGGATCTCATGCAGCCCCACACCACCCACGCTCCCGTCGCGGCAGACGGGTTCCTCCCCCACGGGTTCTGCTACCTCTGGAACCCGCCGCTGCTCTGGACGCACCTCCTCTCCGACCTGCTGATCGGGGTCTCCTACGTCACGATCAGCTTTTCGCTCGCATACCTGGTCCGCCGGGCGCGGCGCGACATCCCCTTCAGCCTTGCCTTCGTGGCGTTCGGGCTGTTCATCGTGACGTGCGGACTGACGCACTTCATGGAGATCTGGACCCTCTGGCGCCCGGTCTACTGGGCGTCGGCAGGCGTGAAGGTCGTGACGGCCGTCGCTTCGGTCGCGACGGCCATCTGGATGCCGTTCCTCGTGCCCAGGGCGCATGCCACCATTGTCAACGCGAAGCTCTCGCGCGAGCGCGAGATCGCGGCCGCTCGCGCCGCGGCGCTGGAGGAGCAGAACGCCGTGCTCTCGGCGCAGGCCCTGGAGCTCGAGCGCGAGCGGGAAGAGGCGCACCGGCTCGCGGCTCAACTCGAGGAGGCGAACGCGGAGCTGCGCGTCGTCGCCGCGGATGCGCGCCGCCACCTGGACGAGCTCGAGGCAACGTACCGGAGCGCGCCGGTGGGGCTAGGGGTGCTCGACCGCGACCTCCGCTTCATCCGGATCAACGATCGTCTCGCGGAGATGAACGGGCTTCCCGCCGGTGCCCATGTGGGCCGGACCGTCCGGGAGATCGTTCCGGCGCTCGCCGACCAGGCGGAGCCTGTGCTCCGCCACGTCATCGAATCGGGCGAACCAGCGATCGGCATCGAAATCTCGGGCGAGACCGGAGCCGACCCCGGCGTGCTCCATCACTGGGTCGAGGAGTGGCACCCACTCCGCAACGAGGACGGTCAGGTGATCGGCGTCAACGTGGTCGCGGAGGACGTGACCCAGCGGAAGCACGCCGAGGCGGAGCGCGAGCGGCTGCTCGCGGCCGAACGAGCGGCACGCGCCGAGGCGGAGCGCGCGAATGCGGCCAAGAGCGAGTTCCTCGCTCGCATGTCACACGAGTTGCGCACCCCCCTCAACGCGATCCAGGGGCATGTGCAGCTGATCGCCATGGGGATCCACGGACCGGTCACGGAACCGCAGCGAACGGCGCTCGAGCGGGTGCAGCGTGCCCAGCAGCACCTGCTGCGCCTCATCGACGACGTCCTCGACATGGCGCGCGTCGAGAGCGGGCGTATCGACTACGATCTTCGTGAGGTGGACCTCACCGAGGTGCTCGAAGACCTCGGCCCCATCTTCGAGCCGCAGTTCGTGGCGAAGGGGATCACCTATGAGGTGCATCCGCCAACGGAACCGTGCGTCGTGTGGGCCGACCGGCACAGGCTGAGGCAGATCCTCGTCAATCTGCTGGGCAATGCCGTCAAGTTTACGCCCGCTGGGGGGCACGTCCGCATCGGCCTCGCCCCTGAAGGCGGTGCCGGCGACGTCATCCACGTGCGTGTCCAGGACACCGGGATCGGCGTCCCCCCAGAGCATCAGGAGACCATCTTCCAGGCCTTTGTCCAGGTACATGGCGCGCTCAATCGCCGGGAGAGCGGCGCGGGCCTGGGCCTGGCGATCAGCCGCGAGTTCGCGCGGGGGATGGGCGGCGACCTTCGGGTCGAAAGCACGGAGGGCGAAGGATCAGTCTTCACGCTCACGTTGCGGCGCGCGCATGCTGCGAACGGCGTTTCGACGGAGCGGCGGCTGCGGCCCGAGCGGCGGGAGACTGAGCGGCGTTCCGGCGAGGACCGCCGGGATCCGGCCGCACCCCGCCGCGCTCGCGCC
The DNA here is from genome assembly GCA_036401195.1 of Gemmatimonadaceae bacterium. Taxonomy (GTDB): domain Bacteria; phylum Gemmatimonadota; class Gemmatimonadetes; order Gemmatimonadales; family Gemmatimonadaceae; genus JACDHQ01. The sequence continues at coordinate 57,293 of DASWVQ010000125.1, read as the reverse complement.
GCCGACACGACCGGTGAGACGACTCAGGAGCGCAGTGAGCAGCGGAACGCCGGGGCGCCGGAGGAGGAGACCGAGGAGTGATCGCCGCCGCGAAGGACGCCGTCGCGCTCCAGCGATCCAGCCTCGCTTACCGGACCGCGATGGCCCGCGCGAGCTGCGCCTCGAGGTCAGGGCGACTCGCACGTCTGGACTCGCGGCTGGAGATCGGACATTCGCGGATCTCGCCGTCCTCGTTGACGAAGCGTCGGACCGTGGAGGGTACGACTTCCCTCTCCGACGCAACCATCCGCGCGGCTTCTGATGCGGGGTTCGGGCTGGTCACGCGGCGATCCCCGCCGCGGCGGTCGAACACGAACCAGCGGCGGCCCGACTTGTCGCGAAACGCGCTCGCCCCCTCCGGAACCGGATCTGGCCGGCCTCGCCGTGCAGCGCCCGACCGTCGGTCCGCCGGCGATCGCCACCACTCCAAGCGGATCGCTGCGCTCACCACGTCGGTCAGGCGCCCGGCGTCCGTCGGCAGGGTAAACGACGGAATTCCGCGACGTGCGGCACGCTCGGGAAGCCGCAGGTCCGTGCGGTCCGGCGACGCGAAGAGGGCGAGCGCCACCTTCCGCTTCGCGGCGAGCGCGAAGAAGAGGTCGGACCCGGCTTCGTCCAGTTCGGCGTCCAGCAAGGCGACGAGCACCGGCCGCACGCGCCTGAGTGCCGCCTCCGGCGCCTCGCCAGGTTCGGCAAAGGCGGGAGTGAAGCCACTGAGCTCGACGAGGAAGCCAACGAGCGCCGCGACCATCGGCTGTCGGCTGATCACCAGGACGGAGGGGGTGTGCGGCACGACCGGAATCCGGGAGTGGAGGAGTCGCGGACACGCACTCAAACGCACGAGTCCGGTGGGGCGGCATGCCCAAACATCACCAAAGCATGGGCGGTTCCAACAGCCCGCGAATCTACGAGATCTCTCCCTCTTTTGTAGGGTAAACACTTACAGCCGAGCGCGGTTTGACGCGGGCCGCGTCGTCGGGTAGACTGCGGCGCCGGCCCGACGCTCGGGGGCGCCCGATACTGATGCACACTGTCCCCTCACCTCGCAGCCGGCCGAGTGGCTATTTCCAACTTCACGTGCTGCCGTCTGAGGGATGATCGCCTACGATTCCCGCACGCCGCGCCAACCTCCTCGGCGCCTGTCCGAGCAGGTTCGCGATCAACTCGCCCAGTCGTTGCTGGCGGAATGGGGAGCGCCCGCGGGTGCGCGCGACAGGTTGGAACACGCGGTGGCGGTGGCCGCGGCCGCGCTGGAGGCCGCAGAGCGGGGGCTGCAGCCAGAGGAGCTGATCATCGACCTCAAGAGCCTCGAGAGCACGGTGCTCGGCATGGACGTCACCGGCGGCGAACAGCGGCGGTTCCACGACTGGCTCGTCGGGGCCTGCCTGAAGGCGTTCTATCGCGTCTAGACGAGGAGGCAAAGTCGCCCGCCGGGTAGCTGCGAGCAGGGAATGCGAGTCGAATTGCCCCCGTCGTGCGGCGCGACTCGTCCGGCTGGACGCTGCAGCAGATCGTGCTCACACTGCTGACGAACGCCGTCACGTCCCCTTGAGCCCCGCGGCACGTCAGCGTGCATGGCAGCACGCGCACCCACGGGGTCGCGACTCAGATCAGGCTGACCCTCGGCGCCGCACTGGCAAATGCTACCATGACACCGTATCGTGGCGACACCGCTGGCGCGCGCTCGTGCCGGTGCCGAGACGCCCCACCACTTCCGGCTGGAGCGCGCATTCCTCTGCGATCACGGGACCCCGTGCCTGCGCCCGTCCACGACTCCACGTTCGTTCCCCGCCTCGAGGCCATCCGGCGGCTTCTCGATCTGTCGTACGCCGATCTGGCCCGCGCGGCCGGCGTTCACGAGACGACCCTGCACCGCTGGCGAAGTGGGCGCGGGCACCCGTCGCGGGTGTTCGTCGACCGCGTGGGGGATCTGGAGGCCGTCGCCGCCGCGGCGGAACGCGTCCTTGGCGCCGGATCGGCCGGCCTCCGAACGTGGCTCACGACGCCGCACCTCGTGCTGGGAGGCCGTACCCCACACGCCTTGCTCGTCGAGGGGCAAGCCACCTTCGTGAAGGCGACCCTGTCGCTGGTCGGAGGAGGGTTCCCTGACGACACGCCCCTCCGGAGCGGCCAGTCCACGCGCGGCTCGGAACGTCAGGCGGGAGGAGCAAGGAAGTCGCGCCAGGATGCCCCCGGCGGCGTCGCAATCGGCAACCAGTCAGCCCCCCGGTCCGTCAGGTCACGGTAGCACCAGATGCCAGTGCCCTTCGCGCCTCCTCGCCGGAAAGCGCCAGCGCTGACGCCGGGTGGCTACCGCCTGAACGAGGAGCAAGCTGCGGAACACCGTTCCGCCGAAGAGCAGGTGCTGCATTCTGGTATCCCGGCAGTTCGCGGAAGGGTCTTCCTGACCATGCCTCGAGTGGCCGCGGTGCTCGCATTCGGCACCGGCGCAGCCGTGGGAGCCACTGGCACCGATGATTCTGCCTGAGGCCATGGACCCTGTTGAACTGCCAGAGCAGGCGGCCGCATCGCTCCTCGCTCGGGACGCGCAGTATCGCGCGCTCCTGGACGCGAGCCCGGACCTCCCCTGGATTGCCGATGCGGCGGGCAAGCTCGCGGACATCGGTGGGCGGTCGGCGGCGTGGACTGGCATGCCGCGGGATGTCGCATTGCGAGAAGGGCTCGAGCAGGCGATCGACCCGCAGGACCGGCCGAGGGTCACGGCGGCGTGGGCGCACAGCGTTGCGACGGGGGCGCCGCTCGACGTCGAGTACCGGCTCTCAGCCGCTGGCGGCGGCTTCCGCTGGATCCGGTCACGCGCGTTTGCGTGGCGAGAGCGGGCGCCGGAAGGGACACCTGGCCCGGTGCTTCGCTGGTACGGCACGCTGGAGGACATCGACGGCCGTCGTCGCGCTGAGGAGGAGCGGCGGGCGTTGGAGGAGCGCTACCGTGTCGTCGTCTCCACCCCCGCGGTCATCCTCGCCACATGCGATGCCGAGCTGCGGTACACGTGGGTGCACAACCCGCATGCAGCGTTCGACGCCATTGCGCTCATTGGTCGGCGCGACCTCGAAGTCGCCGACAATGCCGGCACCCGCGCGCTCGCGGCCCTGAAGCAGCGCGTCCTCAACACGGGAGTGGAGGCGCGCGAGATGATCACCTTCACGTTGCCAGACGGAGATCGAACCTACGACGTGCTGGCGCGCCCGCTTCGGATCTCCTCGCCGGGGCCGGTGACCGGCGTCGCCACGACGGCGCTCGACATCACGAACTGGCGAGTCGCCGAGGCGGCGCGCGTCACGAGCGATAGGCAGACCCAGGCCCTGATAGCCAACATCCCCGGAGGAGCGGTCTTCGTGGTCGACCGGGATCTGCGTTACACCATCGCCGAGGGAGAGGCGCTGCGAGATGCCGGCCTCTCTCCCGACGCATTCCTGGGACGCCATATCGGGGAGGCACTCGAGCCTGGGCTCGCCGCCTGCTACCGGCCGTTCTACGAACGGGCGCTCGCTGGCCACCCATTCGAGCACGAGCACGAAGCGCACGGCCACGTCTACCTCTCACGCGGCACGCCGCTCCGGGACAGCGATGGGAGGGTGACGGCCGTGCTGGTGGCGTCGTTCGACATCACGGCGCGCCGCCTCGCCGAGCAGGATCGCGAAGGGCTCCTGCGGAAGATGGAGGCCGCGCTCCACGCGGCCGAGGTGGCGCGGCAGGCGGCGGAGCGGGCGAACAGTGCCAAGAGCGATTTCCTCGCCACGATGAGTCACGAGTTGCGCACGCCGCTCAACGCCATCCAGGGTCATGTGCAACTGCTCGCCATGGGCCTTCACGGGCCCGTGTCGGCGGCCCAGCGGGACGCCCTCCAGCGCGTCAAGCATGCGCAACGCCGGCTGCTCGGGCTCATCAACGACGTGCTCAACTATGCCAAGCTCGCCGCCGGCGCGTTCGAATACGACCTTGAATCGGTGGCGGTGCGGGATCTCGCAGCCGAGTCGCTCGCCCTGATCGAGCCGCTCGCTTCTGCCAAGGGGCTCCGCTGTGCACTCACCGGGACGAACGAGCCAGCCGTCACATCGGCCAGGAAGCCGGTCGTCGCCCGCGCAGACCGGGCCAAGCTGGGTCAGGTGCTCCTCAACCTGCTCTCGAACGCGGTCAAGTTCACCCCCGCAAGTGGCAACGACGGAGCGCCTGGCGAAGTGCGAATCGAGATCGAGGCGCCGCCAGGTCCCGGCGGGGCGGTGAGGATCCACGTGCGGGACACCGGGATCGGTATTCCGGACGACAAGCTGCAGGCGATCTTCGACCCGTTCGTCCAGGTAAGATCCGACCTCGCCCGGGGGCATGACGGCACCGGCCTCGGTCTGGCGATCAGCCGTGATCTCACCCGGGGCATGGGCGGAGACCTCGCTGTCGAAAGCAGGCACGGCGTCGGTTCGACGTTCACGATCACGCTCCCGCAGGGGGACGCCGAAGCTCTGCAACAGCCGCCATCGCACCCCTGATCTCCGCGCGATGGAGCTCCACCGAAAAGGGACAGCATCTCCGACACTCTCGCGCCGCGAAGTCTTCCAGCCGGAGGTAGTGCCAGGCTCGAGGCGACGCCTTTCCTCCCACGCTGTGATGAAGGGCTGCTGACTCGGCCGACCTGGCCGGTACGCGCTACCCCTGGGCAGCCGCCGGAACCTTCCCCTCTCGCAGTCCCGTCCGTCTCACGACGCGCTCGTGGTCGGACACGCCGCCGCGTCCGCCGCTCGGCGTGCAGGGAGGCAGAACGCGAAGACGGAGCCTCCTTCGGACGGGAACTCCGCCCAGGCGCGCCCTCCGAGCCCCTCGACCGTATCGCGCACGATGCTGAGGCCGAGCCCGGTGCCTTCCGCACCCGTCACCGTCTCATGTGCGCGGAAGAAGCGGTGGAACAGCTGGTCGCGAACGCGTGGGGGCACCCCGAGGCCGTTGTCCCGGACGCGAACGACGACGACCGCCTGTCCGTTCGCCTCTGTCTCGATCCGGCCGGAGATCTCGGCCACGGGCTCGGCTTGCGAGTGGTCGAGGTACTCGATCGCGTTCGAGAGGAAGTTGACTAGGCAGAGTTCCACCGCGCCGGCGCTCACTTCCACGTCGGCAACGTCGGCTGCCACACGGACCGTGAGCCCGGCGGCCTGCGCGGCCTCCCGGACCTGTCGCACTGCCTCATGGACGGTCTCGGGGAGCCGCACGTGTCGCTGCCGCCGAGGATCCGCTGACGCTGACCGAATCGCGAGCACGTTGGCGATCGTGCCCTGCATTGTGCGCGCGTTGCGGGTGATCATGTCGATGAACCGGGCTCGCTCCTCCTCCGGCATGTCCGGGGCTGCCCGCAGGACCTCACCGGCGCCCAGGACGGTACCGACCATGTTCTTGATCTCGTGCGACACCGCGCGGTTGAAGGCGCGGAGCTGTTCCTCACGTTCGCGGACCTGCTCGTACGCCAATCGCAGGAAGTGCGTGGTAGTCGCCTGCTGGATGACGGCGATGGCCCGGAAGAGTCGCTGCCCACAGGCGAGCAGCTCGCTCTTCTCGCATGGTTCTGGTATCTCGTCCACGGCGTGGGACAGGTGGTGGAAGAGGATGCCGCCCAGGATCTCGTACTCCTTGAGAATCTCGTAGGCGTCGAAGCCTTGGGCGTACCGGAGGGCCCCGAGCTCCATCGCCTTGGCACACCCGCCGCACCCGGAGCACCCAACACCCCCCGCTCACCCGCCCAAGCCGCCGCACCCGCCCGGACCGGTGGATCCGCCTCGCCCGCCCAAGCGGCGCGATGTCGGGTGAAAACGGGCGGTGCGGATGACCAGGGTCGTGACGCCGCTCCGGCATCGTCGGGCGAAGCGGCGCACGACGTGGGCGAGACCGCCGACGACTCGCTGCCGGACCCGCCCGCCGACCCCGCCGGGACGCTCCAGCCGGAAGGGTGTGCCGATCCGACGTTCACTGGTACGAGCTTCGACCTGGTGAGCGTCGCGATGCACGGCGTCCGGCTGGCGATCTCCACCCTCGGCGAAGGCCGACCCGGCGCGTACCCGTCGGCCGACTGGGACGTGGCGGTGATCGCCTTCCGCGACGCCGAGGGTCGACTGATCCCACCGACGGTTCAGACATTCCCTCTGCGGCGCCACCAGCGGTGCCCTGTGTGCAACGCTCGCCCCTGATCATCCGGTGCGGAATGTGGAGGCGAGCCGTCGCGAGGGTCGGCGCACTCGCCTACGACCGCGAGGTCGGGGCCGCGCCCCGACCCTTGAATATCGCCGCGCCATCCTTGAGGCCGGAGAGGGATGACCGGCGTCATCTGGCTCCCACACGAGGTATTCATGCGGATCGCCCACGAGGCCACCCGCGTGGCGCCGAACGAGACGGGCGGAGTCCTCCTCGGTTACTGGGTGCGCTCCGCTGATAGCCCCGGCGGCCCGGAGGTGGTCGTGACCGAGGCGGTGGGGCCGGGCCCCGGCGCGGTGCACGAGCGCAGCTGGTTCATCCCGGACCACGCATATCAGGAGCGGGAGATCGCGCGGCTCTACGAGGCATCGGGGCGCATGGCGACGTACCTGGGCGACTGGCACGCGCACCCCGACGGCCCGGCAGCGCTGAGCACCAGGGACCTCGCAACCCTGCGACGGATCGCCAGCGCGCCCGCGGCGCGGGCGCCGCGGCCGATCATGCTCCTCCTGACCGGCGGGAAGCCTTGGATCGCGCACGCGTGGTTCGGTGTCCTCGATGCGGATCGATGGCGACGTCAGCTCAGGACGGTGCGGCTGAGCGTCCGAGCCCATGATCCATGAGCATCAGGGCTTGGAGGCCGCCGCGAAGGCCGGCTCGGGCAGGACTAGGGGCTCGAGCGGACAGGTGGTCGACAGCGGCGTCGCCCCCCTGATGATCTCCCTGCCGTTGACGCTGTGCCTGAGCGACATCGGGCCTCGCAGCGGCAGAACCGTGTCGAAGTCTGCGTCGACTTCGATGACATGAGAGACTCAATCCAGATCCCGAGCGCCACATCTCCCCGATGCGTTCGACCCCTGGCCGCCGTGGACCCGCCACCGGGTGGGTGGCCCATCGCCTGCTCTGGCGATCACGATCATGCCTGATCCCACGGCTGTGCCTTCTCCGCTTGTGCAGGTGTTGCTCTTGTCGCTGATCCCCGTCGCGACCACCGCGGCAGGGGCCACCGTGGCTGCGATCCGCCCACCCGGCCCGGGGACGCGCAGCGCGATCCAGCACTTCGCGGCGGGTGTCGTGTTCTCGGTCGTGGCGGTGGAACTGCTTCCCGATGTCACCCGCGTTCACGACCTCGTCGAGATCGGCTGGACCTTCGCCGCCGGGCTGGTGTTGATGCTGCTCATCGAGCGTGCGGCGAAGCGGCTCGGCGGCGGGAAGGCCGCGGTCGCCGAGCGCGGCGGGCGAGTGAACTTCGGCCAGCTCGCCGGAATTGCGATCGACGTGTTGGTCGACGGACTGCTCGTCGGGATCGCATTCGCCGCCGGAACGACTGAAGGGCTGCTCCTGACCGGCGCGCTCGCGATCGAGTTGCTCTCGCTCGGCCTCGCAATGGCCGCCGGCCTGGCGGCCGCAGGTGCCAGCCGCCTGCGAACCATCATCCTGCCAACCGCGATCGCCGCCCTGCTCGTGGTCGGTGCGCTGGCTGGTGACACCGTCCTTCGCGGAGCCTCCGAGCACACGCTCGCCGGCGTTCTCTCCTTTGGATCGGCGGCGCTGCTCTACCTGGTGACGGAGGAGCTCCTCGTCGAGGCTCACGAGGCACCGGAGACGACCTTCACCACCAGCATGTTCTTCGCCGGGTTCCTGCTGTTCCTGCTGCTCGGAATGCTCGATCGCTGAGCCGTTTGCACGGTGCGACCACCATATTCCTTGCACCGCGCTCTCCCGAGCGCTACGTTCCATGCGATGCGCCCGTTCCGCACCCCCTGGCTTCGTCGCCTGACGGCCGCCGCCTTCGCGGTAGGCTTCGTCGTATTCATGGGCGAGCAGCTGGTCGCGGACGTGCATGACGGCCACGCGCCGGGTTCCGCCGAGGCGACCGCCACCGCCGTGGCCGCAGCGGTATCGCCGGCGGATGGCTCCCCAGCCAGGCAACAGAGCGCGCCGGCGGGCCACCCCACGGAATCCGGTGGCTCCCACGCCATCCACGTGTGCCACGATGCTCACGCGCACACAGTTCGGCCAGCTGACGTCCCCAAGCTGGCCCTCCTCGATCGCCCGCGCGACGCCCAACCTCGCAGCGGGACCGCGACCCTGACGAGTCGCGAGCTCGAGCCCCAGCTCCGTCCGCCGATCGGCTGACGTCTCGCGCGCCGCGCCGCGGGTCCTGAACCCGCTGGCGACCGACGCCGCGCCCTGGCCGCCGAACGATCGACGGCCCCTCACATCCCCCGACTACCCGACCCCTCGCTGCGCCTGCGCCTGGGGGCCTCATGCCACTCGTGCGTCCTGGCGCCACTCGTCCTCACGGGCCGGCGCGGCCACGGTGCGCGGGCCCTCCGCGACGCACGGGGTCCACGCTCCACGACCCCTGAGTGAGATCCATCCTGGTGTTCCCAGACTTCGCCTTCCTCCCAGTGCCGGCGCGCCGGACGATCCTCCTGATCACCCTCGCGGTGTTTCCCGCACCCATGGCAGGCCAGGGGGTGCAACCCGCGCGAGACACGCTCCTGCTCCGCCTGGATGACGTGCAGCGACTCGCCGTGCGCCAGAATCCGACATTCCTCGCCGCCCGTCAGGAGACCGACATTGCCCGCGGCGCGCTCCGGCAGGCTGGCATCTACCAGTTCAACCCTGAGTTGGGCCTGGTAGCCCCGGGCGGCGCAGGCGGTGCCGCCAGCCCGTACGAGCTCACCCTCTCGCAGGTAGTGGAGTGGGCAGGCCAGCGCGGACTCCGCGTGGACGCCGCGCGACATGGGGTCACGCGCGCCACCTCGGTCGTGCGCGATGCCGCGCGCGTGACGGTTGCCAGCGCGAGCGCCGCGTTCTATCGGGCCCTCGCCAGCCAGCAGCGGCTCCGGCTCGCCGAAGAAGTATTTGCCCTCAACGAGCGACTGGTTCGCGCCGTCCGAACGCAGCTTGCCGAGGGCGAGATCAGCGCGCTCGAGGGGAACCTCGCGGAGATCGAGTTCGGCCGCGCTCGCGCCCGGGTCCTCGCGGCCCGACGCGCGTCGGCCACGGCGGAGCTGGCGCTCAAGCGCGAACTCGGCGTCGATCCCGCCACGCCGGTCCGGCTGAGCGACGACATGACCGCACCACTGCCTTCGGGCGTGGCGCCCGACTCCCTCGTCACGCTGGCCCTGGCCCGCCGGCCCGACCTGGCGGCACGAGTGGCGGCCACCAGGCAGGCCGCCACGCTGGCGTCGCTCGCGCGACGCGAGGGGATCCCGAATCTCCGCGTCGGCGCCGTGGGTGAGCAGGATCGCGATGGCGGCAACTCGCGGGTTGGGCTCACCGTCGGTCTCGGCGTGCCGCTCTTCAACCGCAATCAGGGGCTCGTGGCGCAGCGCCAGGCTGAGGCCCGGCGGTCGGCACTCGAGCTCGCGGCCACGGAGCTGGGCGTGCGTACCGATGTGCGCGATGCCGCGAATGCGTACCGCGCCGCGAGCGACGAGGCCGCCGTCTTCGAGGCCTCGGTCCTCGAACCCGCGCGTCGCAACATGCCGCTCCTCGAGGAGGCCTACCGGGCCGGGAAGGTGCCCCTCCCGACCCTCCTCCTCCTCCGAAACCAGTTGCTCGATGCCGAGCTGGGGTACTGGGATGCATGGCTCGCCAGGCGGGAGGCGCTCGTGGCGCTCCAGGCGGCGACCGGTGCTCCTGCCCCCGCGCTCGGCGACGCTACCGATACCTCCGGGAGAACGACTCGATGATCACCCCTCCTCCTACCAGGGGCCGCCGCATCCGGCCGGCCAGCGCGGGGATGACTGCCGTCCTCCCTTTCATCCTCGTCATCGCCGGGGTGGCCACCGGGTGCGGATCCGGCAAGGCGCCCCCCCCGGACACCACCCAGTTGACCGCTGCGGGAGCGACAACCGGGGATTCGCCAGCCCACGACGCCGTGGTGCTCGACACCGCGAGACTCCGACTCGGCGGGATCCGGGTGGGGCTTCCGGAATCCGCCGCGTCGTCGAACCTCCCGGTGACCGGGACGATCACGTACGACGCGAACCGGGTGACCCAGGTGGGCGCCCGCACGGAGGGGCGGGTGATCGCCATCCGCGTGGACCTCGGCAGCCGGGTGCGGCAGGGCCAGGTCCTCGTCGAACTCGAGAGCCCCACCATCGGGCAGATTCGGGCCGAAGAACACGAGGCCCGGGCGCTCGTCAAGATCGCGCGAGAGAACTACGACCGGGAGCGGCGGCTGGAGTCACAGGGCATCTCGAGCCGCAAGGAGCTGCTCACGGCCGAGGCTGAACTCCGGCGCGCCGAGGCGTCGCTGCGCAGCGCCGACGACCGGTTGTCGACGATGGGCGCCGGCCATGGGACGGGAGGGCACTTCGATGTCCTCGCCCCATTCCCCGGGATGGTGGTGGCGCGGAACGTCAGCCTCGGCGCCATGGCCGGGCCGAGCGACGCGCTCCTCACCATCGCGGACCTCTCCCGCCTCTGGATCGAGCTGGATGTGTTCGAGCGCGATCTCTCCCGCGTGGCGGTGGGACAGCCGGTCTCCGTGACGACGACGGCATACCCTGACCGCACCTTCCCTGGGCGCATCGTGTACCTGGGCCAGGTGCTCGATCCCGCGAAGCGTACGGTGCGGGCCCGCGTGGACATCCCGAACGCGGACGGCGCCCTGAAGCCGGGGATGTTCGCCACCGCGAACATTCGCGTTGGCGGCGGCGGCGTACCGCTGGTCGTCGTGCCCCAGGCCGCCGTCCAGGAGGTCGACGGCCGGCAGGTGGTGTTCGTGCCGGGGGTTCGCCCGGGCGAGTTCCGCCCGCAGCCCGTCGAGGTGGGCGAATCGCTCGAGGGCGACCGGGTGGTGATCCGGTCGGGCCTCACGCCCTCCAGCCGCGTAGTACTCGCCGGTGCCTTTGCACTCCGTTCGGAGCTCGCGAAGGGCGAGATCGGCGACGAAGGGCACTGAGGAGGATCAGCCAATGCGACAACTCATTGGATTCGTCCTCCGCCAGCGGCTGCTCGTCCTCGCGCTCACCGGGCTGCTCGTGATCGTCGGGGTCTGGTCGGCGATCCGGCTTCCCATCGATGCCGTACCCGACGTGACGAACGTGCAGGTGCAGGTCAACACCAACGCCGCCGCGCTCTCTCCGCTGGAAGTCGAGCGGCAGATCACGCTCCCTGTGGAGCTCGCGATGTTCGGGTTGCCCGACCTGGCGGAGATCCGTTCCATTTCCAAGTTCGGGCTGTCCCAGGTCACGATCGTTTTCGAGGACGGGACGGACATCTACTTCGCCCGGCAGCAGGTACAGGAGCGCCTGCAGCAGGCGCGCGAGGACATCCCGGCACGCTTCGGCACGCCGGAGATGGGCCCGATCTCCTCGGGTCTCGGCGAGATCTTCCAGTACACCGTGGAAAAGGGGGCGGCCCCCTCGGATGCCACGGAGCTCCGGACGATCCAGGACTGGGTCGTCGCGCCGCAACTGCGCAGCGTGCCGGGGGTTGCCGAGGTGAACTCGTTCGGCGGCTTCGAGAAACAGTACCAGGTGCTGGTTCGCCCCGACGCGCTCGTGCAGTATGACCTGACCCTCGACCAGGTGCTCGAGGCTGTCGCCGCGAACAACCAGAATGCCGGCGGCGGCTACATCACGAAGGGTGCCGAGCAGCTGGTCATCCGAGGCGTCGGCCAGGTGCAGGACCTGGAGCAGATCCGCAACATCGTCGTCGCGGCGCGTGGCGGGACCCCCGTTCGTGTGGGCGACCTGGCCGACGTGGTGATCGGATCCACCATCCGGCAGGGCGCCGTGACGAAGGACGCGAAGGGGGAGGTGGTGACCGGGATCGTGATGATGCGCATGGGCACGAACTCGCGCACGGTGGTGAACGGCGTGAAGGAGAAGTTTGCCCAGGCCGCGCGCACCTTGCCCGCCGGCGTCTCCCTGCGCCCGTTCTACGATCGTACGGAGCTGGTGGATCGCACCATCCGGACCGTCGAGAAGAACCTGTTCGAGGGGGCCGTCCTGGTGGTCGCCGTCCTGTTCCTGCTGCTCGGCAACTTCCGCGGTGCGCTCGTCGTGGCGCTCGCGATCCCGCTCTCCATGATGTTCGCGCTCGGCATGATGGTCAAGGCGGGGATCGCCGGCAGCCTGATGAGCCTCGGCGCCATCGACTTCGGCCTCGTGGTCGACGGATCGGTGGTGATGGTTGAAAACTCGATGCGCCGGCTCGGCCACCGGCGGCGGGACGAGAGCTTCCTCCACACGGTGCTCGACGCCTGCGCGGAGGTCGCGCGCCCGATCCTCTTCGGGGTCGGGATCATCATCGTCGTCTACCTGCCCATCCTCACCCTCGAAGGCGTCGAGGGAAACATGTTCCGCCCCATGGCGATGACGGTGGTGTTCGCGCTCGTGGGATCGCTCCTGCTCACCTTCCTCCTCACTCCTGTCCTCATCTCGCTCGCCCTCCGCGGGAAGGTGGAGGAGAAGGACGTGTGGCTCGTGCGCCAGGCAAAGCGACTCTATGAACCGGCGCTCGAATGGACGCTCGCGCGCGGGAAGCAGGTGCTCGTTGTCTCGGGGGCCATCACGGCAATCGCGCTCGGGGCGATCCCCTTCCTCGGCTCCGAGTTCATTCCGCGGCTCGACGAGGGATCGTTCGCCCTGCAGGTCCTCCGGCTGCCGAGCGTCTCGCTCGAGGAATCGGTGCGACAGACCACGCAGCTCGAGCGGGTGCTCCTCACCGAGTTTCCGAACGAGGTGCAGGACGTGGTGGCCAAGACCGGCCGCCCGGAGATCGCCACGGACCCGATGGGCGTGAACGTCAGCGACGTGCTGGTGATGCTCAAGCCGAAGCGTGAGTGGTCCCGCGCCCGCACCAAGGAGGAGCTCGAGGCGCGGATGGCCGAGGCGCTTGCGCAGATCCCGGGCATGGTCGTGAGCTTCAGCCAGCCCATCGAGCTGCGCGTCAATGAGCTCATCGCGGGGGTACGAAGCGACCTGGCGATCAAGATCTACGGCGATGACCTCGCGGAGTTGAGCCGGACCGCGGATCGCGTGGTCGCGGCGGTGTCGAAGCTGGAGGGCGCCACGGGCTTCAAGGCGCAGCAGCTGGAGGGCCTGCCGCAACTGCAGGTCACCGTGCTGCCGGAGCAGCTGGCGCGCTACGGGATCAACTCGGCCGAGGTCATGCAGGCCGTCGAGGCGCTCGGCGGGGTGGAGGTCACGCAGGTGCTGGAGGGACAGCGCCGCTTCGCGCTGAGCGTGCGCTTCCCGGAGGCGGTCCGGCGCACGCCGGCCTCGATCGGGGGGATCCTGGTGAGCGCGCCGGGCGGAGAGCGTGTCCCCCTGGCGACGCTTGCCCGCGTGGAGGAGGTGGACAGCCCGGCCGAGATCAGCCACGAGAACGGCTCCCGGCTCATCATCATCGAGGGCAACGTGCGGGGCCGTGACATCGGCAGCTTCGTGAGCGACGTTCGTTCGCTGTTCGACGACGGGCGTGTCACGTTGCCCGCCGGGTACCGGCCGGAGTTCGGCGGCCAGTTCGAGAACCTGGAGCGCGCGTCCCGGCGGCTGATGATCGTCGTCCCGCTCTCGCTGCTGCTGATCTTCCTCCTGTTGTTCGCCACGTTCAACTCCCTTCGCCAGGCGGCGCTCGTGTTCACGGGGATCCCGCTGGCGACGGTGGGCGGCGTCGTCGCCCTCCTGCTGCGCGGCATGCCGTTCAGCATCTCCGCCGGCGTCGGCTTCATCGCCCTGTTCGGCGTCGCGGTGCTCAACGGCGTGGTGATGGTGAGCTACATCAATGAACTGCGCGGCCAGGGACGCCCGCTGGATCGCGCCATCCGCGAGGGCGGGATGACCCGGCTGCGCCCGGTCCTCATGACCGCCCTGGTCGCGAGCCTGGGCTTCATCCCCATGGCCATCTCGCACGGCGCCGGGGCCGAGGTCCAGCGGCCCCTCGCCACGGTGGTGATCGGCGGGCTCGTGACTTCCACCCTCCTCACCCTCCTGGTGTTGCCGCTCCTGTACCTGCTCTTCGAGCGGCGACAGGCCGAGCGGGATGCCGCCGCCGAAGCGGCGGAATCGCCCACGACACCGGACACCGAACCTCCCGCGAGGACCGCGCCGTGAAGCTCATCATCGCGTACGTTCAACCGATAAAGGAGGGCGCGGTCACGGACGCCCTCCACCGCCTCCCGGGCGTGACCGGCGCAACCTTCAGCGACGCCCGCGGCTTCGGCCACGGGCACGGGCCGGATGCGGACGTGCCCGAGGTGGTGCTCGGAACCGTCCGGCGCGTCCGCGTCGAGGTGCTGGTGAGCGATGAGTTGGCGCACATCGTTGCGCAGGGAATCCGCGAGGCCGCACACACCGGGGAGCGCGGCGACGGCAAGGTCTGCATCCTGGCCGTGTCGGCCACCATCAGCATCGCCTCCGGGGCACAGGACGGCGATGCACTCTGACCAGCATCCCCAAACCCCGGAGGCATCGCCATGCCGCGGGACCACCTGAACGCCGCCGAGGGCGGCGGTGAGCAGATGACGCGCCTCGACCTGCCACTGCTCCTTCCCGAGATTCTCGACGATCGCGACCGGTGCGTCGCCCGGCTCACCGCGCTGCTGGAGCGGCGCGACGGGATCGGGCGCGTGCACGTGGTCCTTCCGGGAGAGCTCCCCCCCGGCGAGGCGGTGGACGGCGACGGCGCGCGGGTCCTGCCAGCGATCGGGCCGCAGCTCTGCCTGCACTATGACCCGCACCGCGTGACGCTCGGGCAGGTGCGCACCGTCGCACGGCTCGCCGGCGCCGAGGTGAGCGACCAGTTCGCGCATGCAATCGTTCCCTTCCGCGAAGTGGCCACGGAGGACGAAGGGAGCCGGATGGAGGAGCGACTCATCGCCATCCCTGGGGTGACCGCGGCCGCGGTGAACTTTGCTGGCCAGGTCGCACGGATCGAGTACGACCGCCGCCTGCTCGATGCTCCGCGGCTCGAGCGGGAGCTGCGCGCCGCGGGCGTGGTCCGGGCCACCCCCGCACCAACGCCCGCCGCGCCAGCACCAGCTGCCCCTGCTGCGCCCACGCGCGGTCCGTCCCTGGCGGGGCTCGGCGCCCTGGGCGGCTGGTACGCGGCACACCGCGAGCTGGCGTGGAGCCTCGGCTCCGGGATGCTCCTCGGGATGGGTTGGATCATCGAACGGTTCGTGGTGGGACGCCCTGGGCTGCACGCGGGCGTGCCCCTGGTCCTCTACGCAGCGGCCTACGTCCTTGGCTCGCGGGACAACGTGGGTCACTTCCTGCACGACCTCCGGCGTGGACGCTTCCGTTTCGACATCGACCTCCTCATGGTGGTCGCCGCGGTGGGCGCCGCGGTCCTCGGGCAATGGGAAGAGGGGGCACTCCTGCTGTTCCTCTTCAGCCTGGGGCACGCGCTCGAGCACTATGCCCTCGGGAAGGCGCGCGGGGCCATTGCCGCGCTGGCGGAGCTGGCGCCACAGGTCGCACGCATCCGGCGCCCCGACGGCACTGAGGCGGCAATACCCATCGACCAGGTCGTCCCGGGCGACCAGGTCGTGGTGCGACCCGCTGATCGCATCCCGGTGGATGGCCAGGTGGTGGAAGGTCGTTCCGGCGTGAACCAGGCGCCGATCACCGGCGAGAGTGCCCCCGTCGACAAGGTCCCCGGTGACACGGTCTTCGCCGGCTCCGTGAATGGTGAGGGATCGCTGGTCGTGTCCGTCAGGGCGGCGGTCGGCGACCGGACCCTCGACCGCGTGATCCGGCTCGTCGCCGAAGCGCAAACGCAGAAGGCACCCACCCAGCAGTTCACCGAGCGCTTCGAGCGACTGTTCGTCCCCGCAGTGCTCGTCGCGGACCTGCTGCTGATCCTCGTCCCGCCCCTGCTCGGCCTGTGGACGTGGTCGGAGGGGTTCTACCGCGCGATGGCGCTGCTCGTCGCCGCCTCTCCCTGCGCGCTTGCACTCGGCACGCCAGCCGCCGTGCTGGCCGGGATCGCGCAGGCAGCGCGCAACGGGGTGCTGATCAAGGGTGGGGCGCACCTGGAGACCATGGGCACCATCAGCGTCCTGGCCCTCGACAAGACGGGCACGATCACGAGCGGCGAGCCCGTGGTGACGGACCTTCAACCCACCGCGGGAACCGAGGAAGCATTGCTGCTCACAGTGGCTGCCGCCGCCGAGCAGCGATCGCAGCATCCGCTGGCGCGGGCAATCGTGCGGGCCGCGACGGCACGAGGGCTCGCCCTCCCGTCCACCGGCGACCTGGAGGCCGTCACCGGACGCGGCGTGCGTGCCGTGGTCGGCGGCGATCGCGTCGAGGTCGGGCGGTTGCTCATGTTTGAGGACGCGAACGTGACGATTCCCCTGTCGCTGCGGGATTCGGTCGCGGGGCTCGAGGCAGCAGGGCGCTCGACCATGGCCGTGCGCCGCCTTCCGCGCGAGAGCGCCCCTGGCGGGCCGGAGGCCAGCCCCGCGGGCTGGCTCGGCGTGATCGGTGTCGCCGACGAACCCAGGGCAGGCGTGCGGGAGACGCTGCAACGACTCCGGACGGCGGGCATCCGGCGGCTCGTGATGCTCACTGGCGACAACCACGGTGTCGGCGAAAGCGTCGGTCGCGCCGTGGGTGTCGACGAGGTGCGGGCCGGCCTCCTCCCGGAGGACAAGGTGGCGGCCATCCGCGACCTCGCCGCGCACGGCCGCGTAGCGATGGTGGGGGACGGGGTGAACGACGCCCCGGCGCTCGCCCACGCCACCGTCGGCATCGCCATGGGTGGCGCGGGGACGGCCGCAGCGCTCGAGACTGCGGACGTCGCGCTGATGGGCGACGCTCTCGATCGGTTGCCGTTCCTGATCGGGCTGAGCCACCGCGCGCGCGCGATCATCCGGCAGAACCTCTACATCTCGCTCGGCGTCATCGCCCTACTCGGAATCGCCACCGTCTGGGGCGCGGCGGGGATCGCGACTGCAGTCGTCGTGCACGAGGGCAGCACACTCGTCGTCATCGGGAACGCCCTGCGGCTGCTTCGATATCGGGAGTCGTGATGTCGCGGAGCGTCGGCCCGCACCGCGTCATCCGTGACCTGGATGGCGCGCGTTCGCCTCACGGTGCCGCAAGGGCGTCACGGCCACCAGGATCATCACGACGACCAGGATGACGAGTGACGACGCGATGCGGCCCAGGTTGAGCCCTCCATGCGCCCCCGGCTTCGTGAGGGTGTCGCCGAGGGTCGCACCCAGCGGACGGGTGAGGACGTATGCCGCCCAGAAGAGGATGCTCTTCGAAATCGGCGTCGCGACGTGGAGGATCGCCACCAGCGCAATGAGGCCCGCGAACACGAGCGCCCCCTTCTGGAAGCCGAGTCCCAGGTTGTCGGCGGTGAAGTCGCCGAGCGCCGTCCCAAGCGTGTTCGCGACGAGGATCGTCAGCCAGTAGAAGGTCTCGTCGCGGCGGTCGGTCACGCGATCGACGGCGATGTGTCCGGTGCTGGCTCGCCAGGTCGCGAGTACCGCCAGGACGAGGACGAACAGGATCGCCGACGACTTGACGTAGCCGAGGCCGACCGTGCGATCGAAGTAGTCCGACGTCGTCGTTCCCACCGTCGTCGTGGCGACCACCACCGCCCAGTAAAGGAGCGGGTGGTAGTGGGACGAGCGCACCTGGGCGAAGAGGGTGACGCCGAAGAAGCCCAGGAAGATGAGCGTGCTCACGGCGTAGCCGAGGTTGAGCGTCATCGACAGCGCGTCGCCGCCGGTCTCGCCGAGCGTCGTCGCGAGGATCTTCACGATCCAGAAGGCCAGCGTCACCCGCGGGACCTTGCTCAGGAACTCCGTGGCGGCGCATGTGCCGGGGCCCGGCGCGGGGTTGCGGCCTGCGGGCGATGGCAGCGGTGATGACATGACCATGGCAGAGACTGGGTGAGGGGGACCTGACAGGCGAGCTGCGCGCGGTGCGTGTCCGGCACGGCGTCGACCGTCAGCTCCCCGCACACGCCGTTCCCACGAGCGCCGCTGACGGTGTGCCCATGACCATCCAAACGCGGCGAGCGCGCCACCTGATGCCGCCCCGGTCGCCCGGCTCGCACCTCGACCTATGCATCTGTCCCTCCCTGTGTACCGTCCCCACGCCGCGCCATGTGTGCGGCGCATCCGAAGCATGTCACCGCGCACCTGACAGCACGCTCACATGGTCGCCCTCCGCCCTTCGAGCCAGAAAAATGGTGACCGACTCCGCTGGCGAGCGGCGAGGTCGGCCCGTGGCGGGCCATCCTTCCGGCTCGGCGGCCGTTGAGCCTTACACCGCGCGGATGGCGTGCGACTCGTGGGGCCCGCGTCCCACCATCAGCGCGAGCCCCAGCAGGGCCACCACGAGAGCCCCCGCGAGCGTGAACGTCCAGGGCGTCCCGATGTACCGCGCGAGATAGCCCACGCCCGGGTACGTCACGAGCCAGAAGAGATGCGTCAGGGCGAAATGCGCCGCGTACGCCCGCCCCCGCTCCGCCGCGTCGGTGTGCGCGGCGAGCAGCCCCACCGACGGCACCGCGATGAGCGCTTGCCCCGCACCGTTCAGCGCCCAGAGCACGAGCAGGAGCGCGACCCCCGGCCGCAACGCGCCTGGGAGGAGGGCCAGCGCGAGCAGTGCGCCGCCCGTGAGGAAGGACCGCGCCGCCCACCGATGGTACCGCAGGTGCTGCGCGATCGCGTCGGCTCCACCCGCCGCGGAGTGCTCGGCGCGCCGTGAGGTGACCAGCGCCGTCAGCGAGGAGCCCGCACCGAGCGCCGCCATGGCTACGGCGAAGGCTGTGTTGCCGCGTCCCAGCACCTCGTGTACGTAGGATACGGTGGCCACGATGGCGCAGGCGCCGGCGGCGGCCTCGGCGAAGTGGAGCACGAGCGCCTGCCGAAGCGCGGGCTCGCGCAGCAGCACGCGCGTCCCGTGCGTCACCTGCGTCCAAAGCTCGCCCCACGGGAAGGGTGCCATGGGTCGCGCCGGGCGCGGGACACGGCTCTGCCA
This sequence comes from Gemmatimonadaceae bacterium, assembly GCA_036401195.1. GTDB lineage: Bacteria > Gemmatimonadota > Gemmatimonadetes > Gemmatimonadales > Gemmatimonadaceae > JACDHQ01. Next base: position 38,085 of record DASWVQ010000125.1, on the reverse strand, counting down.
GACAAGCAGTGCGGAGACGAGGTACGTCACCCCGTCGAACCAGAAGGCCCAGCGGGCGCCGACGAGCGCGATGAGCACTCCGGCAAGCAGCGGTCCCAGGGCAGCTTCGACATCCACGGTGACGCGCGACCAGGCGAGGGCACGGGTGTAGAGTGTGGGACCGACCACCGTCGGGATCGACGCTTCAAACGCCGGCGTGAAGACTGCGGTGGCGGCGTTCAGGAGGAAGATGAGTAGGTAGATCTGCCAGACCGCGGTGATGAACGGAAAGCTCCCCATGAGGATGACGCGAACGGCGTCGGCCGCGACGAGGAGCCGCTTGCGGTCCACTCGGTCGGCGAGTACCCCCGCCGCCGGCCCGATGGTCACGAAGGCGAGGATGCGGAGCGTGAGCGCCGTGCCCACGATCACCGTCGCATCGCGCCCAACGAGCTGGTAGGCGAACGCGGCAAGGGCCACGCTCGTCACACCGCTCCCCACGAGAGACGTGAGCTGCGCGGCGAACAGCCGCACGAAGTCCGCATTCGCACCCAGGGCCCCCCCGGGAGCCTCCACCTCCGGCGACGCTTTCATGGGTGCCTGGATGAAGATTCGTGTGGCGCCGCGGAGGCCCGGAGCGCGAGCACTGAGCGGCGCAGCGTGGCATCCTCACTGCGCGAGGCCTACGTTCGGAACCGGGGACCCGGTAGCATGCGATGCCGGGTCCGGGGACGGCTGTACGGCGACCTCGCGGTCGCCATACAGCCAGTACAGTGCCGGCAGCACGACCATGTTGAGCGCCGTGGCCGAGAGCAGCCCGCCCAGGATCACGATCGCCATTGGCGTCTGGAGCTCGTTGCCCGGCTCGCCACCCCCCAGCGCCAGGGGAACGAGCGCGAGCCCGGCGGTCAGCGCCGTCATGAGGATGGGCGAGAGCCGCTCCAGCGATCCGCGCACCACGGCCTCACGGAAGGGGACTCCCTCACGCAGGAGCTGCTGGTAGTGGGCGACGAGCAGGATCCCGTTCCGCGTCGCGATCCCGAAGAGCGTCACGAACCCGACGAGCGAGGCGATGCTCACCACCCCGCCGGTGAGCAGGACCGCCCCGACGCCACCGATCAGCGCGAGGGGCAGGTTCGCCATCACGAGCCCCGCTGTTCGCGCCGAGCGGAACTCGACGAACAGGATGAGAAAGATCGCGGCGATCGAGAGCATCGAGAGCGCACCCAGGGTGCGGGTGGATTCCGCCTGCGCTTCGAACTGCCCCCCGTATTCCACGTAGTACCCCGGCGGCAGCTTGACCTTCGCCCCCACCGCGTCGCGAATGTCGGCCACGGTGCTGCCAAGATCGCGGTCGGCCACGTTCGCCTGGACCACGATCTTCCGCTGCACGTTCTCGCGGCTGACGGCGTTGGGGCCCCGCTCGACAGTCACGGCGGCGAGCTGCGAGAGGGGGACCCGCTGCCCGGTGGGGGTATCGAACGGCACCCGGGCGATCGCCTGGGCATCGGTGCGGTAGGCGTCGGGGAAGCGCACCACCAGGTCGAAGCTCTTCCCTTCCTCGAGCACCTGCGACACTTCCTCGCCGTTGAAGGCCACGTCGATGCCGCGCGCGAGCTGCCCCACGCTCATCCCGTAGCGCGCCAGCGCCCCGCGGTCGGCGCGGATCCGGAGCTGGGGAACGTCGGCCTGCTGCTCCAGCTGCAGGTCGGCGACCCCGGGCACCCCCTGCATGGCATCCCGCACCTGCGCGCCCACTTGCCGGAGCCGCTGCAGGTCCGGTCCGAAGATCTTCACGGCGATGTTGGCCCGCGTCCCGGACAACATGTGGTCGATCCGGTGGCCGATCGGCTGGCCGATGGTGACGTTCGTCCCCGGGAGCGCCGCGAACTCGGTGCGCAGCTCCTCGAAGAGCCGCTCCCGCTCGGCCTCGGGCTTCAGCGTGACGTCGATTTCCGCCGCGTTCACCCCCTGGGCATGCTCGTCGAGTTCCGCGCGCCCCTGCCGGCGGTCCGTGTTCCTCACCGCCGGGTTGGCGAGCAGGATCTCTTCCACGCGGCGGCCCAGCGCGTTCGCCTCCTCGAGGGACGTGCCGGGAACGGTCACCACCGACACGGTGAGTGCCCCTTCGTTGAACTCGGGCAGGAAGGCCGACCCCAGGAGCGGAAGGACCGCCGCCGTCAGCGCGAGCGCCGCCACCGCGCCCGCGAGCACGCGCCTGGGATGCGCGAGCACCATCTCCAGCGTCCGGGCGTACCACGCCTTCAAGCGCGTGACGACCCGGCTCTCCGTCTCCGCCTGCACCGCCTTCGCGTTCGGCAGGAGGTAGCTGCAGAGCACCGGCGTTACCGTCACCGCCACGAGCAGCGAGGCGAGGATGGACACGACGTATGCGAACCCCAGCGGCCGCAGGAGGCGCCCCTCCACCCCGCCGAGGAAGAAGAGCGGCAGGAATACCACGATGATGATGAGCGTCGCGTTCACGATCGACGCCCGGATCTCCGCCGAGGCGTCATAGATGACGCGCAGCGACGGCCGGCGCTCGCCCTCGGGCAGGTGGTGGTTCTCCTTGAGCCGGCGAAACACGTTCTCCACGTCGATGATCGCGTCGTCCACCAGCGCCCCGATGGCGATCGCCATCCCGCCCAGCGTCATGGTATTGATCGTGATCCCGAGCAGCTGCATCGCGAAGATCGCCACCACCAGCGAGAGGGGAATCGCCAGGATCGAGATCGCCGTCGCCCGCAGGTTCCAGAGGAACAGGAACAGGATGACCACGACGAAGATCGCCCCGTCGCGCAGCGCCTCGAGCACGTTGGCGACGGCGACCGAGATAAAGTCCGCCTGGCGGAACAGCTCCGCGTGCACGGTCATCCCCTGCGGAAGCGTGCGCTGCACGTCGGCCAGCTCCCGCTCGATGCGCCGGGTGAGCTCCAGGGTGTTCGCCCCGGGCTGCTTCTGGACCGCGAGCACCACCGCCGGCTTCGCGTTCACCGACCCGTCGCCGAAGCGCGGCGCGGCCCCCACGCGCACGTCGGCCACCTGGCCGAGCAGCACGGGAATCCCCCCGCGCACCGCGACGACGGTCCGCGCGATGTCGTCCGCCCCCTGCACCCGCCCGATGCCGCGGATCACGTACTCCTGCCCGCGATCCATGTACACGCCGCCCGACGCGTTCTCGTTCGATCCCTCGGCGGCTCGCAGCACCTCGTCGAGGGTGACCCCGGTGGCGAGCATCCGCGCCGGGTCAGCGAGTACCTGGTACTGCCGGACCTCGCCGCCGATCGGGATCACCTGCGCCACCCCGGGCACCGCGAGGAGCCGGCGCCGGATCGTCCAGTCGGCGATCGTGCGAAGCTCCATCCCCGGCTGCGTCCCGGTGAGCCCGATCATCATGATCTCGCCCATGACGCTGGAGACCGGGGCGAGGGTCGGGGCCACGCCTGTCGGGAGGCTTCCCGCGAGCGTCTGGAGCTTCTCGGCGACGACCTGCCGCGCGCGGAAGATGTCCGTGCCCCAGTCGAACTCCACCCAGATGACGGAGATGCCCTGCGCGGTGGATGAACGCACGCGCCGCACCCCCGTCGCGCCGTTCACCGATGTCTCGATGGGAAAGGCAACGAGGGCTTCCACCTCTTCCGGTGCCATGCCGTGCGCCTCGGCCAGCACGGTCACGGTGGGGGCAGTCAGGTCAGGAAAGACGTCTACCGGCATGCGCGCAGCGGTCCAGGCGCCAGCCACGAGCATCACGGCCGCAATGGCCAGCACCACGACGCGGTTGCGAAGCGCCAGCGCGATCAGCTTGTTCAACATGGCGTCGCCTCCGTCAGTGCGCGTGCCCTTCAGCGGGCACCGCGGTGGAGAGGGAGGCGAGCCGCACCTGGTACGCGGCCCCCGTGACCACCCGTTCGCCGGCCTCGATCCCGCTCGAGACCAGTACCCGGTCGCCCTCGCGGCCACCGAGCACCAGTTCCCGCCGCTCGAAGGCCTCGCCCCCGGGCTGCACGAAGGCGACGGGGCGCCCGTCCTCCTCGAGGATCGCCGACGCGGGGATCACGACGCCGGCGACGCGACGCCCCGTGCGGACCTGCGCGCGCGCGGTGGAGCCCACGCGAATGGCACCATCACGATTGGGCACCTCGTAGATGACGGGGAGGGTCCGCGACTGCGGATCGATGACGCTGCTCACCGAGACCACGCGGGTGGCGTTCCAGCGGCGGTCGCTCCCTTCGAGCTGGAACGCCGCGCCGGCCCCGGGACCGACCTGCGACGCCTGCGCCGCAGGCACGTTGACGGTGAGCCACACCACCGACGGATCGACCACGGTGAAGAGGGGCGTGCCCGCCTCCACCCGGCTCCCCGGCGCGATGGACCGGCGGGCCACGACGCCGCTCACCGGAGACCGGACGGCGATCCGGCCAGCCTCGGCTCCGCCGCCGAAGCCGGCCAGCGCCTCGCGCGCTGCGCGCAGCCGGATCTCCGCGTCGGCAAGGCGCCGCGCCGGCGCGGCCTCCGCGGCCACCAGCCGCCGTGCGCGCTGGAACTCGTTCTCGGCCTCGGCGAGCCGCGCCCGGGCCTCGGCGTACGCGCTGCCCCCCTCGCCGAGCGAGGGCGTGAGCGTCGCCAGCACCTGCCCACGCGCCACGCGCTGCCCCGGGGCAGGCGACCGCGCGACCCCGCCCGCGTCCACCAATCCACTGATCGGGGCAGTCACCTCGGCGTGGCGACCAGCGGCCGGTTCGATCACGCCAGTCACGTCGAAGGTGCCGGTGACGAACCCCGTGCCGGCGAAGGCGGTCCGGAAGCCGGGGGTCTTCCACTGCTGCTCCTTGAGGAAGCTGATCCCCTCGTCGCCCCCCTCCTCCTCACGCGGAGCCTCGGCGGCGGTCGCGTAGACGCGCAACCCGGCCACCGCAATGCTGTCGTGCGCCTGCGGGCTGTCGACCAGGATGGCCAGGTCGTAGACGCCCGGAGCAGTGAATCGTGGACGTGGGCCGTAGATGCCCGGCCGCTTGGGTTCGGCCTGCACCACCACCACCGGCGCCCCCCCGGACCGCGGGGTGAACCGGAAGGTGACCTGGCCCGAGCGAAGGGGAGTGAAGTCGGTGAGGTCCGTGAGGTGCGCGGCGAATACGAGGGCCGTATCCCCCACGATCAGCGCCGGATGCTCCATGAAGAGCTCCGTGGAGTCCGTCCAGAGGGTGATCGCGCCACCCGCTGGCTCTCCGGTGGGGGCGCCCGTTCCGCTCGCAGTCGCGCCATCGCGGCTGCACGCCGCGAGGCCGAGGGCCGCGACGAGCGCCGCGGCAATGTGAGATCTGGTCATCGGGAAAGCGTGGTGAGGGGGGCGCCAACGGCGCGCTCGAGCGCGGCGCGTCGGATCAGGACTTCGGCCTGGAGGGTGGCGTAGCTCGCCTGCGCCTCGCGATACGCACGCAGCACGTCGAGCCACTCGGCGAGGGTGATCTCGCCTTCGGCATAGGCGACGTCGGCGGCGGCGATGGCGGCGCCGGCATCGGCATTCACGGCGGGGCCGAGGAGCATGAGCTGCTCCCGAGCGGCGGCATATGCAGCGTGGGCTTCCAGCACTTCCTGCGCGACTCGACGACGCTGGTCCCCGAGCAGGGCGAGCTGCCGTCGCGCCTCTGCCTCGGCTGCCTGGGTGGCGCCGCCACGGCGGTCGAAGAGGGGGAGTGGAAGCGAGACGCCCACGATGAACCCGCCGAGCGACTGTGCCCCTGCGCCAGGCTGCTCGACGCGCTCGCTCTTGAGCCCCGCGCTCACGACCGGAACCGGGATCCGCTCGCGGGCGACGAGTCGTGCATCCGCGGCTGCAGCCGCCGCCTCGCTCGCCAGCGCGCGCAGTTCGGCGCGAAACCGGGTGGCCAGCGCCACTGACGAATCGGCTGCAGGAACCTCCCCGGGCAGGATGAGCGAGTCACTTAGCACGATCCCTGGTGGCGTGATCGAGCCCTCGGGCCCGGCGATGAGCGACTTCAGGGCGACCCGTGCCGAGAGCGCTGCGAGAGCCGCCTCGGCCCGAGCCGTCGCCATCCGGGCGGCCTCCAGTCGCAGCCGACGGTGGGCGTAGCCGGCGACGTCGCCAGCGGCGAGGCGTTGCTCGCTCACGCGCACTGCCCGCGTGAACGCGCCGGCTGCCTGCTCCGCGATGCGTGCGCGCTGATCGGCCGCGACGGCTCGTGCGTAGGCGACCGTCACGTCGTGATCGACCTCCGCCTGTGCGAGGGCGAGCCGTGCCTCGGCGGCTTCGCGCCGGGCGCGCGCCGCGTCCCGCCGCAGGGAACGCAGGCCAAGTTCGATCGGCTGATCGAGCGACGCGATGTCCTGGGCGTTGGCCTGATCTGCGCCGGAGGTCTGCTCACGGCCGTAGCTCAGGGTGGGATTGGCGAGCGCGCCGGCCTGCCGCTCACGCGCGCGCGCAACCGTCACCGCTTCGCGGGCAACGGTGATGATCGGGCTGTTGCGCTGTGCCGCGTCGCGGGCGACCGCCAGGGTGAGCGGCTGGTCCGACTGCGCCCGAAGGTGCTGCGCGGGCGCAATGACGATGACGGCGGCGAGCGAGAGCCGCCGCGGGAAGTTCAATCGTGACAATGCTGAATCCTGCCGTAGGTCCGCGGCCATCGGCGCGCTCGCGCCGGGGCCTCACGGACGGTGGACGGACGTCGCGACTGGGCGCGACGAAGGCCGGCTGCCCAGGGGGCGGTCGGTGGCAGGTCAGCGGGGAGGCGGGCCCCGGAGCCGGGGCGGCGGGCCGTTCGATGGGTCGCCACGCGGCAGGAGCGCGCGAACGATGGGAGGCTCGCTGGCGACGAGCGTCTCCCCGGCGACAGGTATCTCGGGCGCGGCTGCAGGCAGGGCGAACACGCCCGCATCCGCGCGCGCACGGACAGGCTGGCCCAGGTCCGGGTGGGCGTGGCGATGCCCGTGGTCGGCCTCCTCCGCCTCGGCTCTGGCCACGTGCTGGACGGCGGTTTCCCGGAGCTGCTGCCGGCCGTGCTCACCCTCATGCTGGTGCGCGAGGCCATGCGCGACCGCACCCCCCTGGACCGCGAAGGCCAGGGGGTGAATCAGCAGGGTGGCGAGGTGGCGGAGGCGTCGCACGGCCGGAAAGCTAGTCGGGGGTCGATCACGGCGCGAGTTCCTCCGATCCCGGCAATCGCCGCGTCGCCCCCCGATCGGCACCATGCCTCCGGAGTGCCGCAATGTGAGCGAATTCGCCATCATACGGTGGCGCTGGACAGCCCAGCGCCTCGCTGGTGCGGCGATGACTCATCGAATTCAAGGCAGCCGAGCCATGAACCGTAAGTCGCATTGGGACGAGGTCTACGCGAACAAGGCCGCTGATGAGGTGAGCTGGTACCAGGCCGTACCGACCCTCTCGCTCGCTCTGTTGCGGGAGGTTGGCGCTGGCCCCGCCTGCGCCATCCTCGACGTTGGGGGCGGAGACTCACGGCTGGTGGATTCAGTCCTTGCCGAGCGGCTCGGACAGATGACCGTGCTCGACATCTCGGGCGCGGCCCTGGAGCGCGCCCGCGCGCGCCTGGGTGAACGATCGGCCGACGTCACGTGGGTGGAAGCGGACATCACCACCGCGGCATTGCCTGCGGAGGCATTCGACGTCTGGCACGACCGGGCCGTGTTCCACTTCCTGACCGCCAAAGAGGATCGTGTGCGCTACGCGGCACTCGCGGAAGCCGCGCTTCGCCGCGGCGGGATGCTCCTGTTGGCGACGTTCGCACCGGATGGACCGCCGCGTTGCAGTGGGCTCGACGTGATGCGCTATTCCCCCAGCGACATTGCGCACGAATTGGGGAACTCGTTCGAGCTCGTACGCGGCTTGAGTGCGGTGCACCAGACGCCCGCAGGGCGTGAACAGCGCTTCAGCGTGGCGGTGCTTCGCCGCCGGTGAAGGCGGGACGCATCGTCTTGGCAGCAGGGGCGGGGACTCGAACTGCGACCCCGGCATTACGAATTCCTGGGGGTGGCGAACGCTTCTCGGTCCGCAGCGCCACTGAGCCGGCGGGGGGCAGCACGGCAGGCTCAGCCGCACTGACGACACGCGCCGGACCGATCCCTGCACCCGCCCCACTTCATGTTAGCCATTCTCCTTGAAGTCGTCGTCATCCTGGGCCTCCTGCTCCTCAACGGGGCTTTCGCCATTTCCAAGCTCACGGTCATGACTGCCAGGCGGGTCCTCCTCAAGCACCGCGCGGAGAAGGGAGACGCCGGCGCGCGGGCGCTGGAACTCGCGCACGACGCCTTCCTCTCCGCGGTGCAATCGCCTGCGGGTCAGCGACGATCGAGGCCGGAAATGATGGCGGGCTGCCGGTACGCCATGGCTGCGACCCCGGACCTGCGTCAGGTGATTGCCGTGCCCCCGCCGTGGACTCGGATGCGTCGGCGGGGGACGTTGCTGTCATGGCTCCTGCTCACGGCGCTGGCCCTCCCCCTTCACGCGCAGAGGTCGAGCGATCGCGTGACGGTGCGCGTGGACGGCCGCCCCGTTCTGCGGGTTGGCCCCGCCGACTCGGCCGACGCCACGGAGCGCGCGCGCCGCATCGAGCGGCGCATTGCGACCATGCTCGAGTCGCCGCGCGCGGTCAGACCGGCGCGGATCGAACGCTCGGGCCCGGGCGGGAGAGACCGCATGATCTCGGTCGCAGGGGTACCCGTGGTGACGGTGACGCCGTCCGACGCCGACGATAACGTCACCACCCTCGATGCACTGGCGGCGCAGTGGGCCGGCGCCATCGACATCGCACTTGCGCGCGCCGCGGAACGACGCCTGTCGCGCTGGGGGCGCTTCGGCGCCGAGGTGCAAGCGTCCGTCGGCGCGGCATTTTCGCGGATGGCCGAGTCGGCGATCCGGATCGTGCCGCGCGTGCTCGCGGCGCTGCTTGTACTTGCGCTCTTCTGGGCGCTCGCCGCGGGGGTCCGGCGGCTGTTGCGAGCGGTGTTCCGCCGCACGATCGACGACCTCACGGTCGAGAACCTCTTCAAGCAGCTCGCCTACTACGCGATCTGGGCGATCGGCCTGCTGCTGGCCGTGGACGCGCTCGGATTCCAGCCGCAGACGGTCGTCACCGGCCTCGGGCTCACCGGCCTGGCGCTCGGCTTTGCGCTCAAGGACATCATCTCCAACTTCGTGAGCGGCGTGCTCCTGCTGGCGCTGCGGCCCTTCGAGCTGGGGGACCAGATCGTCGTCGGGGACACCGAGGGCGCCGTGGAACGGATCCGCCTCCGCGCCACGGACATCCGCACCTATGACGGCCGCCTCGTCCTCGTCCCCAATGGGGAGATCTTCACCTCCCGGGTAACGAACAACACGGCGTCCCCCATCCGACGCGCCGTGGTGACGCTGCCGCTCGGCTACGACAGCGACGTGCCGAAGGCGCTGGTGGTCGCTCGCGAGGCGGTCGCCGGCATCGCGGGTGTCCTCGCCGAGCCCGCGCCCACGGTGCGCGTCGCCGAGCTCGGCATGGATGATCTCATGCTGGAGGCACGATTCTGGACGGACTCCCGTCGCTCGGACTACACGGCCACCCAGGCCGCCGTCCGCGAGGCGATCGTGGCGGGGTTCAAGGGTGTGGGATTGGGGCTCCCAGATCCCGACGCACGCTTCCTGGAGCCGCGCCGCGTGGAGCGGTGGCGCGAGGCCCTGGGCCGCGCACCGGCCGGGGACGGTGACGGCGCCCCGGATCGTTGCTGACACTCACGTCACACTGGAGCGGAATTCACTCATGCACGCATTCGTCTGGCTGGGCGTCGTCCTGCTCGTCCTCTGGGCCATCCTCTGGCTCGGCTTCAAGATCGTCAGCGGCGTGGTTCACCTCCTCGTCATCGCCGCGGTCATCTTCATTGTCTGGGGGCTGGTGAAGAAGGGCGCGCGGGCGGTGAACGACCGCCTGTAGGCAGCCGCGTGACCTTCCCTGCTCCGGACAAGGGCGCCGCCGCACCCGCCCAAGGCCAGGCTCGCCGCACGCTGGTCACCGTCGGCCTCGTCGCCGCGGTGACGGTGCTGCTGCTGTTCACGTGGTACGCGCGCGACGTCCTCCTGCTCGCGTTCGCGGGGCTGCTGTTCGGCGTCTTCCTGCGACGCCTGGCGACGCTCGTGGCAGCCCACACGCCGCTCGGCCCCCGCGTTGCCCTCGCCGCGGTGGCGCTCGCGCTCGTGGGGTCGCTCGTCGGCGCGTTCTGGGCGCAGGGCACGGCAATCGCCACGCAGGTGCGCGAGCTGCGGGAGGCGCTGCCGCAGGCAGTCGAGCGCCTCCAGGCGCGGCTCGAGCGCTACGACTGGGGCGAGCGCGCGGTCGAGGCGATGCCGAGCCCCGGCGAGCTGCTGCCGGACGACCCCGACGCGGTCACCCGGGTGACGGGGGTCGTGTCGCGCACGTTCAGCGCGCTCACGAGTACGGTCATCATCCTCTTCCTCGGAATCGTCCTGGCGGCCACGCCCGGCGTGTACGTGCGCGGCCTCGTCGCGCTGGTACCGCGCCGGGCCGAGCGACGCACGCGGGAGGTGATCGCGCGGACTTACGACACCCTGTGGTGGTGGCTCGTCGGCCGTGTGATCTCGATGACATTCATCGGCATCGTGACGGGCGTGGGGCTGGCGCTCCTCGGCGTGCCGCTCGCGTTCGTGCTCGGGCTCCTCGCGGCGCTGCTGTCGTTCATCCCCAACCTCGGCCCCATTCTTTCTGCGGCGCCGGCCATCCTGCTCGCGCTCGTGGACGGTCCGCGGCAGGCGCTCTGGGTGGCGGCACTCTACGCGGGCGTGCAGGTTGTCGAGAGCTACCTGCTCGACCCGATCATCGACCGGAAGACCGTCTACCTGCCGCCGGCGGTGACCATCTTCGCGCAGCTCGTCCTGGCGCTCATCGGCGGGCTCCTCGGCGTCGCGCTGGCCACGCCGCTCACCGCGCTCCTGATGGTGCTCGTCACGATGCTCTACGTGCAGGACGTGCTCGGGAAGCGCGATGTGGAGCTCGGATCCCGCTGATTCGTCGACGCGTGCGCCATCGAGGCAGCGTGTGAGGGGCACGTGAACCCGGACCCGGGTCTCGGCACCCTCGGCTCGTGGGTGCTCGGCATCGTCGCGGTGCTGTTGGCGGCGGTGGTGCTGCCGGCGGCGCTCGCGGCGGTGACGTTCGCCACGCGCGGCACCCCGTTTCGCCGTGTACGTGCGCTCGACGACCGCGGAGGCGACGGAGCTGGATGGGCGTGTGGACTACACCGGCGGCTTCGGCATCGACCACCGGTGGCTGAGCGACGGGAAGCACCCTAGGCGGTGGCGCGACAGGAGCGTGCGCGTCGAGGGGCCGGCGGTCGAGGCGCTGCAGGGAGCGTTCTTCGCGAACTGGGCCGAGGCCACCGGCGACCTCCTGCTCGGCAACCATGTGTTTCCCTTCGACACGCCGGAGCGAGGCAGCTGCACGGCGGGGCTGCTCTACTCATCCGCCCTCGCTCGGCAGCAGGAGCGCGGAACGGTTCTTCGTCACCTCCATCGCCGCGGCGCGCGAGCGATGCTCGCTCTCGACGGGCTACTTCGTCCCGGACCGCTACCTCCGCCGGCCGCTCTGCGAGGCGGCAGCTCGAGGCGTGGACGTCCGCATCTTGACCCCCGGTGGCAACACGGACCGGTCGAGCACCTGGTACGCCGCGCGCGCACACTACCCGGAACTGCTCGAAGCCGGCGTGCGCATCCACGAGTACCGCCCGACCATGATGCACGCGAAGACGCTCGTGGTGGACGGCATCTGTGGGATGATCGGGACCCTGAACTTCGACAACCGCTCGCTGGTGCTGAACGACGAGGTGGGCCTGCTCTTCCACGATCGCGGACTTGGCGGGACGCTGGAGTCTGCATTTCGAGCGACCTCGAGCACGCTGACGAGATGTCCGTCCAGGGGGAGCAGTCCCGGACCGGCGTGGGAGACCGACTCCGGTCGTTCCTTGCGGAGCGGGTGTCGCGGCTGTTGTGACGGTCGCCAGAGTGCGGCGGCAGCCACGTACTGGGTGGTTTGCGAGGCCCCGAAGGACGCGGGGTATCGCGGCATGCGGGTTCAGGACGGGAGATGTCATGGCTCACCCTCAGGCACCACGGTGGCCTGCGGCGCCAGATCCGCCGCCACGGCCAGCCCCTCGAGCTCGGCGCGCACCGCTCCGATCTCGTCGAGTCGCCCGCGAACCGCTTCGCGCCCATGAGCAGCGGTGACGGTGACCGCGGCGACGTGTCGTTCCGCTTCCTCCCGGGCTCCCCTGAGGGCGCTCACCACGGCCTGCTCCAGCACGCGCCGGCTCTCGCGCACCCGTTCCACGGGGTCGAACCCCACGCGGCTGCTGTTGATCTCCAGCAGCCACCGAAGCAGGCGCTCGGCGTGCCCTCGAATCGGCGCGTCGAGCCCGACCGCCACGAGGATGATGTCCGCGAGGTCACGCGGTGACACGGCCGGCTCGGTCACGGAAAGGAGCGGCTGGAAACGGAAGCCCGGCCGGCCGGCCAGGTCCGTGGCGATCGCTTCCAGGCGCTCGACGTCCACCCGCGCCGTCCCCTGGCATTCCGTCGCGATCCGGCGGAGGTGATCCGACGCGTGGCGGACGAACCGCTCCACGGCTGCGGTGTACAGCGGCCCGGCGGCAGCGCTCTCCTCCGCGAGCCAGGGCACGACCAGGTCCTCTGCCGTCTCGACGGCTGCCTTCAGCGCGAGCCGTCGCCGCCGCGGCCCGAATCGGGACTCGATTGCGGCGATCCGCTCCCGCAGTCGCTGCATGCCATCCTCGCGGCTGCGCTCGAGGAACGCGCGCTGGCGCTCCTCGAGCGTGCGCGAGACCCGACGCTCCTCGGCGTCGAGGAGCGGCCCCAGGTCCAGGGCCACACGCTCGCCCTCGTCGAGCAGGTCGATCACCCGCGCCACGCGGTGCGCCGTCTCCTCGAGTGGCCGCTCGAGCGCCCGCGCTTCATTGTCGAGCATCTCCGCCAACGCGCAGCCGAGTCGCTGGATCCCCCGCGGTCCCGCCGCCGCGACCAGGTCCCTTCCCGCCCGCCGGCTCAAGTCCGCCAGCGCGTGCCCGAGCCGCTCCCAGTCCGGCCATCGGACAGCATGCGGGTCCACCGCGCTCACGACGTATGCATCGCCAATCGGACGCGAGAGGCTTTCCGAGAGCGTCCGGATCGCGAAAGCGATCGCTTCGGCGCGATCCGCCTCGGCCAGTCGGTCGGCCTTGTTCACGACCACGAGCAATTCACTCGAATGCGCGGCGATCTCACGGGCGAGGGCCAGCTCGTCGCCGGTGAGCGGCGGATCCGCACCGACGACCAGCAGTGTCGCGTCGATCTGCGGCACCAACGCCTGCGTCGCCGCGGCGTCGGCGGCATACACGGATCCGAGCCCCGGGGTGTCAACGAAGCACAGTCCATCCCGCAGGAGCGGACTCGGGATCTCCACGATCGCGGCGACGACGCCCTTCCCGTTACCCGGATTCCCCGCCTCGGTCACGTAGCTGGAGAGATCGGCGATCGGCACCGACGTCCAGCCCCGCCCCCCGAGTTCGACCCGCGCCTCCGTGACCGGGCCGTGCCGGACCAGGGTGGGCACCGACGTGAGCGGGAGGACCCCTGTGGGGAGCACCGGGGCGCCGAGCAGCGCGTTCAGGAGCGTGGACTTTCCCCGCTTGAACTGCCCGACGCAGGCGACGACGAACTGTCCGCGCGCGACGCGATCGCGCAGCGCGGCGGCGTCTCTCGCGATGGCCTGGGCGCCCTGCCCCCCAGCCAGCGCCGTGAGCCGGTCGAGCGCGGCCTCGAGGTCAGGCGGCGTCGCCGGAGGCATCATGGGGACGGTAGACGATCACCTGCGAGCGCTCGAGTGTGATGAGCCCCCCGCCGATCATCCGGTCGAGTTCCGGCAGGATATCGCGAATGCGGTCCTTCCGTTCCACGCACTCGATGACGATCGGAAGGTCCGGTGCGAACCATTCCGAGCGGTCCCCGTGAAGGTGGTCGCTCGCGCCGAACCCCAGCACGCCCCGGAGCACGGTCACCCCCGCGTAGCCCCGCGCGCGGAGCAGCGCCACGATCTCTTCGTACAGCAGCTTGCCGTCATGCTTGTCGCGCTCCCCGATGTGGATGCGCATCAGGACCTTCTCGCCGACGAGTCCGTGCACGTGCCTCTCCGCGTGAATTGGTCAGGGCCCGCGGGCGCCGAGCAGCCGCCGCACGAGCATGAACCCGAGAAGCGTCGCCGTGAGCGACACGCCGACGCTCAGCATCACGTACACGACGGCGCGCGTGGCTTCGCCTTCTTCGACCAGCCGCGCGGTCTCATAGCTGAACGTGGAGAACGTGGTGAACCCGCCGCAGAACCCCGTGGCCAGGAAGAGCCGGGCGAGCGGGCTCATCGCGCTGGCGTCGAGCGCCATCTCGAGAATCACTCCAATCAGGAATGACCCCACGATGTTGATGAGCAGCGTACCGAGCGGGAACGAGGGACCCGCGCGCCCCTGCACGAACGTCCCGAGCAGGTAGCGCGCGACACTGCCAATGGCGCCGCCGAGGGCGACGCCACCAACGAGTGCGAGGTCCTGTCGCGTCATCATGCCGACGCGGCACTCTCCGCGGCGTGCTCCAGCACGAGCGCCGGAATCTCCCAGGTTTCCGCGTGGCGATAGACCAGCGATCGGCCCGCGAGAAGGTCCATGTGCGACTGGCAGAACTGCTCGAGCACTGCGGGTTCTCCCATCAGCTCCACGCAGACGGTCAGGTTCGCGCCCCCGTACTCGGGGTGGTCAACGTGCAGCGGGCCACCTCCGGTGAAGCCCGCCCGCGGCTGCAGGATCAGCGCGTGCGGAAGTCCCGCCTTCTTCGCGGCGAGCACGATCTCCGAGGCGAGGGACCGGCCCATGAGGCGCCCCCACCATCCGCTGCCGGGCCTGCGATCGGACGGGGAGAGGTACAGGCGCACCAGCCCCACGGTGTGGACGGGCCAGGACGGCTGTCCACCGGCGCGCTGCCACATGTGGTGAGGCGCGTGGCCGTGCGAATGCGGTGCGCGGGGCGAGGCCATGGAAGATGCGGATCGCGAGGACTCGTGATTCATGACTGCAGCAGGACTGGTGGTCGGATGGTTGGGAGCGAGCGGGCGCGTGTGCCCCGCGCGTGACATGGAGTGCAGGTGGCCGAGCGAAGGCAGCACCGCGACCGGCGCCTCGACCAGCAGCGGCAACGCGACGTCGCCCTTCGGGACGCCGAGCCGCTGGGACAGATAGATGCCCGTATGGCCGCTGAACAGGTAGGCGAGGAACGCGGCCACGGCGCCATACAGCGCGACGTCGGCGCCGAACAGCTCCACGGCCATGATCGTGCACGCGAGCGGTGTGTTGGTCGCACCGGAAAACACCGCGATGAAGCCGAGTGCCGCGAACAGCGGAATGGGCGCGTGCAACACGACGGCGAGGGTGTTCCCCAGCGCCGCGCCGATGAAGAACAGCGGCGTCACCTCACCACCCTTGAAGCCGGATGCCAGCGTCACGGCGGTGAAGACGAGCTTCAGCAGCCAGCTCCAGGGCGCGACGCCCCCCGCCGAGAACGAGTTGACGATGCTCGCACCGGTGCCGTCGGGGGTCACCACGCCGAGACCGAGGTAACCGCGCGTGCCGACGAGGCCCACCATCGCGATCACCAGCACGCCGCCGAGGGCCGGCCGGAGCCACGGGATCCTGACCAGACGCTTCAGGGTGCGGTTCAGCCGATGCGTCGTTTCGGCGAACAGCATCCCCGCCGCGCCGAATGCGGCACCCGCGACCGCAACCTTGAGCAGCAGCAGGCCGTCCACCCGCGGGACGCCGAGCGACGCGAGCGACAGGTGCGGGTACGCGGTGTGGTGAATGCCCCACGCGGAGGTCGTCCAGTCGCCGAGGAGCGCGGCGATCAGCGCAGGGACGAGTGCCGCGTAGCTCAGGCGCCCGATCGCCAGCACCTCGAGCGCGAAGACCGCACCGGCGATCGGCGTCCCGAACACTGCCCCGAACCCGGCGGCAACGCCTGCCTGGAGGAGGATGCGCCGGTCCTCGTCGTCGAGCTGGAACAGGCTCGGCAGTCGCGAGAAGATGACGCGATCGATGGTGCTCGCGATCGAGCCGCCCATCTGCACGGCGGTCCCCTCTCGCCCCGCGGAGCCGCCGAACAGGTGTGTGACCCAGGTGCCGACGAGGACAAGGGGGGCCATGCGCCCGGGGACGCCGCCACCCGGTTCATGGATCTCGTCCATGATGAGGTTGTTCCCACCCTCCGCCGAGCGTCCCCACCGATGGTAGAGGAGCCCGACCACGATCCCGGCGAGGGGGAGCAGCCACAGGAGCCGCGGTTCGCTCCAGCGCGTCCGCGTGGCAAGCTCGAGGACCCACAGGAACAGGGCGACCGCCGAGCCGATCACGGCCGCGACGGGCGCAAGCAGCACGACCCAGCGCGCCATGTACCTCAGCTGCGCGGCGTACTGGGACGCGAAGTTCGGATGCGAGCGTGCTCCTGACTGGGGCACGGATTCCATGGACGGCCATCCCGGCGCGATGCGCCTTGCTGGGCGCAGGGCAGACGGCGGGCGCTCGCGGAGCGGAAAAAAGCCGCGCCAACGAGCCTACCCCCGTGCTCCCTGAGCCCGGTGCGGGTAGGCGTCATCAGCGCGGTCGGCGGCCCCATCGGGGCGGCAGATCGGCGGTTGAAGGCGGAACGCCATCGCCTTGTAACAGATAAACATACACCGCGAAGACCCCGTAGGCAACTTCGCGGCTGGTGGCCTGGTCCGCGATGCGCGGGCACCGGGCTTGCTTCAGTCGGCCGCCGTGACCGACCGCTGGAGGAGCGGTCTACCCACTGACGCTCGCTGAGCACGGAACAATGACCGCGGCGATGGAGTTCGCCCGAACCGCAGCCTGACCCAGTGCCAGGCGTGCTGATGACTCCTGCGTGACTCCCCTCTGGGGAGACGCGGGAGCTTTTTTTTGGATCTTCACGCATTTCCGGGGAAGCCAACAAGATCAAGGTCCTGAAGCGAATGGCCTACGGCTACCGCGACCGCCCGGATGCGGAGGAAGAAGTAGTCGTGGAAGAGATCGTAGACGATCGCCGCCTGCGGACAGTGCGCCCGGACCTCGTCCAGAGCGGCAGGTCGCGCACCCGGCGCGTCGTGACCTCGTGAATCGCGGTCACCGGGCCGCCGCAGCGACTGCACCGCTTCGGCACCCGGGGGGCGGGCCGCAGCGTGATCACGAGCTGCTGGGCCGGCATCCCGAAGACATCCTGCCCCGGCCCCCCCTCTTCGACCCCGGCTACTTCAAACCCCTCCCACCCGCCCAAGCGGGTGAGGAGGGCCGCCATGTCGTCCGATCGCATCGTGGCTCCTCCGATGCGCTCAAGCATGCCCCCAACCCCCCTCAGATGTCACCGGGGGCCCCCGAAAATCCGAAAAGAACCTTTTTTTTCGCCCGAACCTGCCTCATCCAATCTCGCAGCCGAAGAATCTTCATGATCCATTCCGCCCCTGTTCGTCACGTCCGAACTCTCCTGATCGCCCTGATCGCCGGACTGCCGCTCGCCACGGGCGCCAGCGCCGCCCTGGCTCAGGGAGACTCCGCCGTGGCCGCGAGGCCACCCCTCTTCACGCGCGATGACGCGTACCTGGGCGCCGCCTTCGTCGTCGGGACGATCGCCCTCACCCCCTTCGACCAGCGCCTGACGAGCTCCCTCCAGGCGCCGCGATTCCAGGACAACCGGGTCCTCCGCGGCACCGCCGACTTCGTGCGCACCGTGGCCGTCCCCGGCGCCCCCATCATCGGGGGAAGCCTCTACTTGATCGGGCGGCTCGGCCGCTGGAAGCGGGTCGCGGACCTCGGCCTCCATGGCACCGAGGCGATCCTGGTCGGCAACATCGTCAACACGGCGATCAAGGGCACGGTGGGTCGCGCGCGCCCCTACGCCGTGGCCGACAGCAACTCCCGCGACTTTCAGCTCTTCCGCGGCTTCCGCAAGGGCCGCGACTACTCGTCCTTCCCCGGCGGCCACGCCCTCGCCGCCTTCGCGGTGGCGGCGGCCGTGAGCAACGAGGCTAGCCGCTGGTGGCCACACTCCCGCTGGTACGTGGGCACGGCGATGTACGGCGGCGCCACCGCCGTCGCGCTCTCCCGCCTGTACAACGACCAGCACTGGGCGAGCGACGTCATCATGGCCGCCGGCATCGGGACCTTCGCCGGCAACAAGGTGGTCCGCTACCACCACCGTACGGACCCCGGGAACCGCCTCGACCGCTGGCTGCTTGCCGGCACCATCGCGCCGCGCGCCGACGGATCCGTGGCCCTCGTCTGGACGATCCGCCCCGGCGCCCCGTGAGGCCGGGAGCGGCGTGGGGCGAGGTGCAGCGACGTGTCGCCCGCTGGCGAGCGACGGTCACCGACAGCCGCAGCGCGCAGCGGCTCGCCGCCCTGGGGTGGCGCGCCGGCCTGATCGCCCTCGCCTCCCTCGCGGCGATCGTGCTGGCGGCAAAGGTCGGCGAGGACGTGTTCACCCACGAGAGCGGCACCTTCGACGACGCGGTGCGCGGCTGGACGCTCGCGCACCGCACGGCCTCCGGGTTCACCCTGTTCCTCTGGATCACGCGCATCGGGGCCGCGGGGCCGGTGGTGCTCGCGGCCTTCCTGGTCGGGGCCTGGCTCTGGCGCAAGCGGGGGCGTCGCGTCGGCGCCGCGCTCGTTGCGGCGCCCGCTGCCGCGGTGGGGATCTTCGAGGCGGTGAAGTACACGTTCGGGCGCCAGCGCCCGGTGGGCGCCGTCGCGCTGCACATCACGACCTTCGCCTTCCCCAGCGGCCACGCCACCGCGTCGGCGGCCGTGGCGCCGATCGTGGGCTACGTGCTCTGGCGCGAGGGGCTCACGCGGCGTTGGGTGGCCGTCACGCTCGGTGCGGCCGTCCCGCTGCTGATCGGCATCAGCCGGGTGTACCTCGACGTGCACTGGGCCACCGACGTCCTCGGCGGCTGGGCGATCGGCCTCGGCGTCGCCGGCCTGTCCGCCCTGGCCTACGAGCGGCTCCGCCGCCGACTCGAGCGGCTCACCGCCGCAGGCTGAGGACGAGCACACCCAGGGCCACGAGCCCGATCCCGGACCACTCGCGGACCGACGGCCGCTCGCCCAGGAACGCCACCGCGAACACCGCGACGAGCACCACGCTCAGCTTGTCCACCGGGGCGACGCGAGCCGCCTCTCCTACCTTGAGCGCGCGGAAGTAGCAGACCCAGGACGCCCCGGTCGCGAGCGCGGAAAGCACGAGGAAGGTCATCGACCGCCCCGGCAGCGCGAAGGGATCGCGCCACTTGCCCGTGGCCGAGACGAAGGCGCCGAGCACCAGGACGATGACCACGGTGCGGATCAGCGTCGCGAAGTCGGAGTCGATTCCCTCGAGCCCCATCTTGGCGAAGATCGCGGTGAGCGCCGCGAAGGCGGCGGAGGCGAAGGCCCACGGCAACCAGCTCTGCGTTGTCAGCAACGTGCACTCCAAATTGGGACGCGGAAGCATAATCCGGCGCAACCCGGAGCGGCGGATCCGGCCCGCCGGCGATAGCGAGGCGTTTTTGGGGGAGGCCCGGTCCTTGGAGTCGGCTTATGGGTCACAAAGACGCTACCACCGGCGTTCTGTCCGGGAGCGTTGGTGTGGAGCCTACGTACTTGGCCCCGGGACCTCGTCGTGCAATTGACCTCAGGAGCGAGAGTACTCCATCCGCGTGTGTCACGGTTTCGAGCTCATCCGGCTGCGGATCTGAGATGCGGCCCATCAACGTCCACCTTCTGCCCTCTCGCCGAGCGCCTCCTGGTGCATGCGCCTTGCGAGAATCGACGCGTACCGCAGGTGATCTCGATCGAACCCCTTCGTTTGATATGGTGCGCTGCTAAGGACGAGCAGGATGCGCCTGAGGAACTCGAGTCGCTCGTTGCCGGCAGCAACGGCCAAGAAGGCGCAGAGCGCAAGCGCCCGGGCGGCCAAATCGACGGCTTTGTGGTCCTCGGAGGCAAGGACACGTTCCAACATGACGCTCAGGCGGCGGGGCGTGGCCGGGACCGCCCGATTGCGAATGCCGGCTTCGAACCGTCGCTTCCGTTCCTCGAACCGCTTTTGCTCCTCACGCTGCTTCGTCAGCGCGGCGCGATACGCGTCGGCGAAGCGCTCCACGACCTCCTCAGGAGGGTCTTCCGAATATGCGCCGTCCTGCGGAAGATCTTCAATGGGGGGCAAGCCACGCTGCATGAGCTCGTCCGTGTCCAGATCGACACGCTCATCACTCTCAAATTCTCGGTCCGAGCCAGACCAGTCATCGGGCATTGACACGTTGCCTCCGTTGGGGCTGTCGACCCGAGTAGCCGTCTGTGGCGGTCGGGGCGAACCAGTCCTACGGGGCTGAAGGCGTTCTCCCGAATCCGCGCGCGTGACTGCTCCAATACCTGCATGTGGGGGACTCGGAGGCTCGGACTCCAACGCGCATTCCGTGAGCACGGGGGCCCATTCCCGGAGTGCGTACGGCAGGGCCGACGTCCCTGTGGCGACGCAACAGCCGCTAACCCAACGCGACCAATTCACGGATCGGAGCCGGGGACGGGCTGATCCCGACGAGTCGCCCAAGCTCCGAGGTTGGCCACGCGCCAGTTCCCCCGGTGAGCGCGCTCCCTCGCCATTCGCTTGACCACATCGGTCCGCACCAGCTGCCGACCTTTGGCGTCGTAGCCAACGTGAGCGGCGCTATGTCCTTCCCTCGTCTTTAGTGAGAGGATCCGGCGGACAGTACTCGTACTTGAGACCTGCAGCTCCACCGCGGCCTCCTTGAGGGTCATGTAGTCGCGCATATGCCAGGTTGGATTCGGGGTGGGTCCTGCCCGCCTCACTGAGTACTGGCCCGTCTCCCGTCGGGACAAGTGGGGCCGAGAATTCGACCCGGGGTTCCCTTTACGAAGGTGCCCCGCATCAAGTCATCGGCTCGTCCAGCCGAAGGGGTGCTCGTATCCGTCGGTCTGCCTGCGACTTACACCGGGTGCTTCCGAGCGGTCGGTAGCATCGGCTGCAGAATTACGGCGCGCATCGATATCTCGATGCCCGACATCGACGCCGCCACACGCCGTAATTCGACGTGCTCCGGGGGCCTGTCGACCGATCGACACCGACTGACACCGACGAATTCGTAAGCTGGTCCCCCTGCCGGGAGCCGTCCGGCGTGATGGCGGGCGCTCCCAACGCAGACGGATTGACACGAGCATGGCGCCTCCGCCACCCGTGTGTCAGGTCGCATCGCGCACGCCTCCCTCCCGTGTGCCGCGCTCCGGAGAACCCGCCGCCCCTCGTAATCTGCGCCACATCCACGCAGGCGGGCGGGCTGCCCCTCACCCGCTCGTCTCCATGACCAAGCGTCGCTTCTACCGTAAGGGCCCGCCGCCCATGCGCATTGACGTCAGCACCCCGGTCTCCGCCGATTGCCTCCTGCTCGAGCTGCAGGCGCTCGCTGACGAGGAGCACTGGAGCCCGTCCAAGTTCGCCAACCGCCGGAGTTACCTCCGCCGCGCCATCGACGGGGCCGTCACTAACGCCTCGGGCCGTCCTGACGACCTGCGGCCGGTGCTGCACCTGCTGCCGACGTTCGGCCCGCCGCCGGATGGCGCATCGTCCGTGCGGAAGACCCTCTCGCTCCTCCTCGGCACCCCGGTGACACACAAGTCCCAGGGGTATCGCCTCGACGAGGAGCGCTGGGCGCCCCTGATCCGGGTCTGCCTGCGTCGCGGGGGTGGCCGGACGCACTTCTCGGAGCTGGAGGCCGTCCTTCGCGCCGCCGGCACCTGGGACTCAGCGCCGACGGCGATGCCGGACGTCCCCGCCCTGAAGGCAGCGGCGGCCAGGATCGAGATGGCCTACTCCACGCTTCGCGCCGCGATCGCGACCTACCGCTCAGCGCGCGAGGCGCTGAGAGCGAGCGACCCTGCGGCGGCAGGTGCCTTCGCCCCTATCGTCTTCACGCATCCGCGTTCCATCGGGATCGACAGCCTCCCGGCCGAGCTGCTGCTCCCGCTGCTCCGCGCCAAGGGCGTGCACGATCATCCCGCGGACCTCACGCTGGATCAGCTGCTCCGCCATCTCGCCCCGGTACTGCACGAGGAGTGGGCGGCGTGGAAGAAGGCTCCGCACCGGGGTGAGCGCCCGGGGCTCGTCACCCTGACCGGCGAGTACCAGACCGACCGCGCCGTAAGTCGCATCGTTGCGGGGCTCCTGCTGGCCGGCCGCGCAGCGACATTGGCGGATCTGAGCCTGTTGTCGCTCTGGACGCCCTCGGAGCCGCCGTTCGATGCGTCGGTGTCGTTCGACGCGATCACTGAGCGCGCCCGCCGGTATCTGGGACGCGCGGGGACCCCGGTGCTCCATCAGCCGATTCGCGTGGCCATGGACGCCGCGGCGGAGAGCAGCCGCACCATCGCCGGCGTGACCGACGGCACCTACACGATGGCCGCCATCACCACCGTCCAGCGTATGTGGACCCTGACGGGGGGCGTGTATCGCCAGCGGGTGCTCGCCGACGATCCGATGGCTTGGGAGCACCTCGACCGCCAGTTCAATGCCGCGCTCAGCCACTTCGTGCACTGCGAGGCGACCCCGGCGGCGCAGCGCGACAAGGGGAAGGTGCTCGATCTCGTCTCGCTTCCCCAGCTAGTCTGCCTCGGGCTGCCGATGCTGGAGCTGGAGCGCCGGCGGTTGCGCAGGGAGTGGCTGGATCTCGTCTCCCGCGCCCGCGAGGCTGGGCACGAACCAGCGGAGATCCCCGTCGTCCGGCAGGCGCATGCGGAGTACGCCCAGGCGGCGGAGCTCCGGCTGGTTCCGGGTGTCTATATCGCTGATGGGTTGCGGCTGGGAAACTACCGCAACGGTGTCCTCGGCGTGCACTATCTGGTAGAGCTCGAGCACGACGGGGCGGGACAACCGATCGGCATCCGGTCGGTGACCACGAAGTGGTCGGGTGCGGACCGCGAGGCGGCGCGCACGAAGCGCATGCGCGAGCCGAAGCGGTCGGCGCGGGGACGTACGGGGGCCGTCGCCCGGCGTACGATGCCTTGCTGGCATCAGGGCCATGTGCCTCACGACGCGCTTTGGGAGTACCTAGAGGAGGTGACGCTCCCCCGCGCGAAGGCGGCCGGAGTGGTCGACGCCACGGCCACCGTCGCAGACCTGATCGCGGCCAAGTGCGTCCCGATCTTCATCTCCAAGACGTGCCGTCCGGGGAACCTGGTACGCGTCGGCGCGCACCGGCTCGGAGTGGAGCGTGCCGGAAAGGCACTCTGGTGGACGGCGAAGCGGATTCTGGGGCGAGACATCCCGGAATGGGAGGACCTCGACCGCACGCGAGACTTCTTCCGCATCCTCGTTGGCCACGACCTGCGACTCCATAACTCGTGCTACTGGGGCAAGGTGCGCGATGACTGGGAGTTCGCCGCGTTCCTGACAAACGACAAGGTCGAGACGCTGAAGGAGTTCTACAGCGCCGACGCGTACGCCCGGTGGGCCGCGGCGGGCGGTGACCGTACGCACTGGGATCACCCCAAGGCCTTCGACGCGGTCATGGACCAGATCAGAGACTACTCTGGCTTCGTGCCACGTCCAACGGCGCTCGGAATTCAGATCCCGCCGGCAATGCGGGAATTGCTCGCGGCGTGGCAGAAGCGCGAACAGCAGAGGGGCAAGCGCGGCAGCCGATTGCTGCTCCCGGCCGCGCGCATCCGTCGCGCGCGGCCGGGCCAGCTTCCGCCGCAGGCCCCCGACCACGCGGTTGCGCGGTAGTGCAACCGCCTCTGACTGCGGCGAACGCTCGGGCTCCGGTATTTGTTCGTGCCGCCGCGCCGCCTTGGGGCGGCCGCGGGAGACCGGGTAGGGTGAGGAGGGATCAGTAACGCGTATACGGAATCCGGAGGCATTACGGAATCCCGATACAAGCTGCTTTCCAATACACGACGAGGAACCCATGGCGAGAAGCTCCAGGTACGGCCCGGAGGCGCTGCTCGAGCTGGCGCGCGCCGCGGTCGCTGAGAACCCGGACGTCCCGGTGCACGCCTTCCGGGCGGAGCACGGCGTCGGCAGCAACGAGGCCCAATCGGTGTTGACGGCCGCGAAGTGGGAGCGGGGTCACAAGCAGTACGGGAGGTTGTCTCGCGATCAGTTGCACGCGCGCTACCAGAATCTGGTCCGCGCGCCCGACATCCTGGACCCTACGGCCGGCATCACCATCGACGCGGCTCCAGAGGCCCTCCGTGTCGCTGTCGATCGTACCCTCGGAGCCGCTCGGGATGCGCTCAGCGGCATCATTGACGCGATGCAGGCGGCAGCCCGCCAGACCATCGCCGACGCGGACGCGCGAGCCGCGGATGACATCCGCGCGGCGGAGAGCGCTGTTCGCGATCTCGGCAGCGAGATCGAGGTGGCGCAACGGCAGGTGGCCGAGGCCCGCCAGGAGACAGCCGTTGTGCGTGAGCAGTTTCACGCGGAGATCTCACGCCTGACGCAGGAGCTCCGCGATCAGACGCGCGAGCGTCTGGCGGCCGAAGCGGCACGCGATGTCGCGGTCGAGGACGGACGGCGCACGCTGGCAACCATGCAGCAAGAGCGCGACGCGATGCGCCAGTCGACCGCCACCCTCGCCGCACGCCTCGCCGATGCGGAGCGAGTGGCCGGGGCCGCCGAACGGCAAGTGCACACCATGGCGGAGACGATCGCCGATCTGCGGCGTCGCCTCGATGAGGCCTCAATTGCGGTGGGAGAGGCTCGCCGCGACGCGTCCGTGGCCGAGTCCCGAGCCGCCGCCGCCGATGCGCGCTTCGCGCAGCTTCAGGAGACGCACGGCGGGGACGATATGCGGATGCGTGCGCCGAAGCGAACCGCCCAGCCGGACCATCGTCCGCGCGGCGGGAACCAGCCCTGATCGGAGTACCAGGTGCGGCACGCAGTAGAGGGCGGTGATGCGCGGACGACGCATCGCCGCCCTTCTCGCTTCCGTGGCCGGCTGCCGACTGGCGGAAGTGCATCCTCTCGAATTCGGCAGACCGGCTCCCCCTCGGTAGAAGTGGCGAGCCGCCCGTCGTTCTCTGCGCCTTCTCGCGCGGCCCACTTGGCGGCGGCCCGGATCACAGCACACGGTGCCAGTATACCCCTCCTCGATGCCGCCCATGATCAGCGTCCGCGTCCACCTCGCGTTCTCCTCCTCTTCCGAGCTCCGCCTCGAGCGCTTCTCCACCCTCGTGTCGGTGCCGTCCGACGCGTACGCTCGAGGCGCGCATATCGAGGTCGCACTCTGGCGCGCCCGGGTGCGCGGATTCGTGCAGCCGCCGGTCAGCGTCGAGGTCACATCTGTGGTCATGGTGCCCGAAGGGTCGCGCCCGCGCGGCGCGATCCGACGGACGAGACGCTGAGTTCTGGGAGGCCGTGCGGGGGGCATGCGGGTCCGCGAGCCACCATCGGGTATGGTGGAGAAGGTCCCCCCCGAGGGTCGTCCACCGCGGTCCGGCGATCGCCGGGGATCAGGTAGGGTGTCGCCGAAGCCACTCGGCACCTCGCACCGAAACCGGACCGCCATGCTGATCGCACCCGCCCCATCGCTCCACATCCGACCCATCACCACTTGCAGGGGGGGGGCTCGCCCCTCCTACCCTGTGGAAGGAGCCACCAGACGGTGGCCACTCCTCCCCGCCTTTCCGCCCATGCCCGAGTCGCCCAAGAAGCCCACCCGCACCAGCATGACGCCCGGAGCCCCGCCGCTCCGGAATGTGGTCACGCCGGTGGCGGTATACGCGCTCTGGACGCAGGAGCAGGCGGCCACCTTCCTCAACGTGTCTACCCGCTACTTGCGCGACAGCAGCTGCCCCAAGCACCTCCTTCCCGGCAACGGCAAGAAGAAGAAGGAGCCCGTGCTCCGCTACAAGCCGGAGGCGGTCATGCGCTGGGTGGATAACTGGAGCACGGAAAGCTACGGCCTCCTTATCCGTGAGACCGACTGATGCCCTGGCTTCAGAAGAAGAGTGGCGCCAGCCAGAGCGACAAGACGCACGAAAAGCCCTACTGGTACATCCGGGTCCCGACGTTTCACGGTACCAAGGCGATCAGCACGGGGACCAGCGACAAGCGTACCGCGAAGAACATCGAGGCGATGGTCGATGAGCTCTACCGCGGCAAGCGTCGGGATCACGAGATTCTCGAGTGGCTACTCGATCGTACGCTTCCGCCCGAGCAGCGCCTCAAGCCGCTCGTCCTGTACCGCTTCTTCAATAACAACCAGCTTGAGGAGCTGAAGGCGCGCCGGAAGACGGATGCGATCGCCGCCTCCAAGGAACCGCCGGCGGACGCGAACGCGTTCGTAGAGGGCTGGTACAAGGGGGTGCGCCAGCGGAGCTCCGTGGATCACGCCGATCGCTTCCTGCGCGCGGTACGGTCCTTCATGCCCGCAGACGTGGTGTTCGGCGCCGAGCGCTTTGACTACGCACCGCTCGTGGAGTGGCACGGGACGCTCATGGAGGCGCGGGAGCAGGGGGGGCATGGGCTGTCCGCGGAGACCGCGCGCCGATACCGCGTGGGATTGTACAACTTCATCGAGCACCTGGTGGGCTGCAGGTTCATCGCGACGAATCATCTCGACAGAATCACGCCGCCGAAGTACTCGGTCCCACGCGATCGCCACCTCTCCACCCCCGATGCGATCCGCCTGATCCACGCTTTCGAGGACGAGAGCAACGAGGCACTCCAGAAGCTCATCAGAGAGTACGGCTTGAGCGTGCTCGAGCTGCAGGCGTTCAACGCGCTCCTCTCGGGCGCCGGAGTGGAGGTCAGCGTCGCCCTCGGCCTGCAGGCCAGCGCAGTTTGGCGGGACACGAAGGAGGTCTTCGCGCCCGGCACGAAGACGCACTCCCGGAAGCGAGTCGTGCGCGTCGCCGACTGGGCGTGGCCGTGGGTGGACGCGCTCGCGCGCATCAGGCGCCCGGGCGAATGCCTCTTCATGACGATCCCGGACCGCTGGATCGCGGCCGGCGCGTTCAACGCCGTGATCAAGCCGCTCGCCGAGCGGGAGCCCGGGGTATTCGCGGACTACTGGATGCGGGATGGCCGGCACACCTACGCGGTTCGAGCGATCAAGGCCGGGACCCCGCCTATCGTCGTCGCTACCCAGTTAGGACACAAGAATGCCATTCTGGTGCTAAAGGTGTACGGCATCTACGTCCCGGGGAGCGCCGAGCGGGATTACTGGGAGGCCAAGGCTGCGGAGCGCGATCGGGATCGCGACGGGGTGGTCGCAGCTTCGATCCCCTCCCCTGCCGAGGCGCCGGTAGCGAGAGACACTCGGCCGGCTAACGCCGGGCACGCCCCCAAGATCCAGTGGCCGCCCGCAAAGGAACTGCTCCGCAGGCTGAAGAACCAGTCCGCGGTAGCGCTGGTGAAGGAACTCGGCGTCTCGGACAAGGCCCTGCGGAAGCACCTGCTGAGCCGCGGGGTGAAGAAGCTGCCGGATGGCCGACGGAGCAGAGTGGCGTCTCCGCGAACGGGAAAATCGGAGTAGCCGCAAAGCCCGGCCGCACCGCGGTTGCGTCAACGCCCGAGCCGATGGCCGGACGGCAGGACTGGCGCTATCGTGCTAGGGAATCGAAGTCCGGAGGAGCCTGCCCGTGAAGAAACGGCTACGGAAGAAGTTGCTCGCTGTTCCCCACCACAGGTTGCATCCAGCTCCCAAAGCTGGCAGTGTCCCCGCTCCCGACAGACATGCCGTACCTGGGGGAGCCCCGCTCCTGGACGCTGTCACAGAGACGCTTGGAACGGCGGACAAGGCGACCCGCTGGTTGCATACGCCGAATCGCGCGTTGGGCGGGAGGACGCCGGCGGAGGAGGCCGCAACCCCCGCAGGGGTGGAACACGTGCGTCAGGTCCTTGGACGGATTGCACACGGGATCTTTTCGTAGCCCGTTGGCCCTCCTCAAGGCGGGGATGCGGGGCCCCGACGGCCGCTCATGAAGGCATCGTCAGCGATTGTTGTGGCGACGACCGATCGCGACGGTGGGCGAGGGGGTCGGCCCGCATTGCCGCCAACCCAAGCACACTCGAGCAACCGCCCAAGTGGTTCGCTACGTCCCAGCCGAGCGCTTGGCGGGGCGCCTGCCGTTGCTCGAGCGGCACGCGGATCACACTGCTGTCCCCCTGCAGCAGCGTGAGGAGATGGCGCCAGCGCGCCGCCCAGCCAGGTGGTAGTCCCGGCACCGGGCGGCGCGACACAACTAGCGACACAGCCCTCCGGCACCCCGCCGCCGGAACCGGGCCCTTGCCAGCGACTCATGGAGGCTGAACGCCGCTCTGCTCTATCAGCGGAAGCTGAATTGCCGCCGCTTGCTCTCGTGAGAGCTCCCAAGCCCTGAGTACACGACGTCCCGCGATCAAGAAGAAGAGCGACGACTGCTCGTAGCGCTGGATCGACACGAGTCGCCGCCAGTCTGCCCGATCATGCGACGAGGGCATCGGATCGTCCTCGGGGTGGGTGTGCCACTCCCCGAGGTAGTTGAGCTCTCCACCAGAGCGTGCCCAGGCAGCGTTGACAGCGGCCTGCGCGGGACGCTCTGCGCGGAAGAAGCGGAACCGGCTCCGACGGTCCTGCGGCCCCGGCACCGTCACCTCGTCGATCACGACCTGATCGCCCGCGACCAGAACTCGCCCGAGCAGGATGCCACCTGCCTCTGAGGACCAGCAGCGTCGCTGAACGTGCGCTTGCATGGAGAAGATCGCCCTGGCGGAGATCCGCAGCTCCCCCCCACCCGGTCGCTGGAATCTCACGGCGTCACTTCGCTGCTGGCCCCGCCCGCTTGCACGGTCGTGTGATCCTGTGCGCGCCCGCCGCAGATAGGGCAGTCATCCCGCACGATCTCGCTTCCCTGCACTTCGACTCGGGCACCCGGTGGAACCTGCGACGCGCGTCCCGACAACCGGTACCCGGCCGCCTCGAACTCCGTGTGCAGCCCGCGCCAGCTGACGAGGAGCGGTGGGGTCGCCGTGCCGGTCAGCAGGCGGGCCACCAGCTCCGCGGCATCGGCGGCTGTCCGTCGAGCATCCAGCGGCGAGAATGGCGAGAACGTGCCCGCGCACCCGGCGAGAGATCGCCGGATCTCCTGCCCGGGCGCCGTGAGCGCCGTGCGGTTAACCAGCCCGAAGGTGTCGTCCGGTCGATACAGGCACTCGAAGCATCCGCGCGCTGGCTTGGCCACCGTGCCGCTGCCCGCCGGCCGGCCGCACACGAAGGCATGTCCCGCGATGCCAATCGGCTCGAGCCACGTGTGCACGCGCGGTGGACCATCCTGCAGGAGGCGATTCAGCCGACGCTCCAATGTCTCCTCGCCGGTAGCCAGCACGATCAGATCGGCTTCCAGTAGGTAGGCCGGATCGTCGACGAGCAGTTCTTCCACCCCCACGCCGCGCCCATCGACCTCCAGATGCGGGAACAGGCGCCAGAGGTCCACGGTCAGACCGACGACCTTGGCGTAACCCGTACTGTTCATCCCGAGCGCGTGACGATGCACGTTCTCGGGATTCATCGCATCAGGGTCCACCATCCGAATGTGGCCCACCCCCAGCGCGGCGAGATTGCGCGCGACCTCTGATCCGACGGCGCCGACCCCCACGACCGCCACCGTGGCCTGCGCGAGCCGAGCCGTCGCGCCGCCACGCGCCCCAAGGTATGCAAGATCGACGCGCTGAAGATTGAGACGGCCCACCGCCTCGCGCCCGATCTTGCTCAGCACGCGCGCAGCGGGAACGCGCCCTCGGCGGAACCCTCGCGCGGCCTTCTTGAGCAGCCGCTGGTCTGGCCGCTTGATCAAGACCGCGACCAGTCGCCGGCCAGCGCCCGCGAGGGCCTCTGGCATCGAGAGCACGATGATCTGCGGATAGTCGGCTCGTTCGATGGCGTCTCGCAAGAGCTGCTGACCCGCCGGCGTTCCGTGCCGGAGGATCAGCTGAGCGATCTCCATCACGGTGGTCCCGCGGTTGTGAGCCGCAAGTGGGACAGACGCGTGCACCGGGATGAAGAGCCCCTGGTAGGTCGATCCCACCTTGGATCCCACGTGGTCCGCCCATACCGCGACGTCCTCCGCGCGGTCGGCGGCCATCAGGCCGCGGCCAATCAGCTTCGAGCCACCCGTGAGGTCGCATATCGCGATCTGTCGCGCGGGGCCGTCGCCGTCGCACAGGGAGAGGAGGGGAACGAAGTCGGTTGGTATCCAGTAGGCCTGGTACTCAGCCTCAAGATCCGCGTCCGTCTCGCCGAGGAGGCCGCCGTCGAGCACTTCAGTCGCGCGCCGCAAGGCCTCCTCCACCAACGCCACCGGCCGGTCTGCGTCGACGAAGACGTTGCTCGTCGGAACCACGCATACGGTTCCGTCGCTGTCCACGTGAGCGAGGCGCTTCGGCAGCCGGTCCTGGGCGACGGCTACCTTGGGCAGCGCGTCAGGGAAACGCGGCGGGAGTCGCACCGTGACCGTCACGGACGCTCCACTCCGGGGGAGTTGGAGCGTTCCGGTCCAGTGATCATCGGGCGCCGTGTGCTGCACAAACCCTCGCTCCGCGAGGGCGCTCGCCGCCGCCTCGCAGGCAGCGACGCGCGCCGAACGCAGCGCATTCGCCGGCGCCGCCAGGGCGGCCGCGCGCCCGTCGTCCGCCGGCGCCCCGGCGGACGTCGCCAACTTGTACGGCTCGTCCGGCACGCCGACCCCCGCGCCGCTACGCCGAGCTCGCGGAGGAGATCACGGCTGGCGCCGCCGTCTTCTTCGCCTCCTCCTTCCCGCCGCCCTCGGCGTCCGGGCACGGGAAGTCATCGCCGAAGACCTCCTTGAGGCGCTTGCACGCCGTCCGGACGTCGGCGGCGTTCCTCGCATCCACCACGGCATTTCGAAGGTCCCCGAAACGCTTCTTCAAGTCCGTCATCCCCTTGTCGGAGATGCCGGCATAAAGGTCCTCATATTCGGGCGTGGGCTTCTTGATCGAGATCCGCCCAAACGTGTTCTCCGCGCCGCTCGCGACCTGCTCGAGCGCACCGAGATCGTTGGAGGTCCCGTCCCACTTGATGCAGGGGCTCGGCAGGTACTTCTCGGTGAGCAGCACGAGCGCGATCCCCGACGGCTTGTCCTTCGACTCGTACGGCATCGCGCGGTCGTTCCACCGCTTGAGGTACCGCACGACACGTCGGAACTGGTCCGTCTGGGTCGCGGTCTCCTTGGTGTCAGAGAATGGCTTGCGCGCCTCCGCCACGTGCCCCACGAGCCCCGGGGGGTTTGCAGGGCGCCAACCCTTCGACTCGTGCGCCAGGCGGTACTGCTCCTGGCCGTTGGCGTCATCCCACCACGCGTACGAGACCAGGTCCACGTGGTAGCCGTCGGCGTAGATGACGCGGATGCACGACGGCTTCTTCTCCACCGACTCCGTATGGCCGTCTACCGCCTCGAAGACCCACTTCCGAACCTCCGCGGGCGTGTACTTGGACTCGTCGAAGGAGAAACGGAGCCCCACGTCGATGTCGTACTCCAGGCCCTCCACTGCGCAGATCCCGACCTTCATCTTGTAACTGCCCTGGATGAACTCCACACACTGCGGACGGTCGTTCTTCTCCAGGTGCTTCTTCACACGCCGGACGATGATGTCCTTCTTCTCCCGGAGCGTCGTGTTGATCTCGTAGTACGTGCGGATCTGCTTGTGGAACTGCTCGAACTGCGCTTGCACGTTCGCCATCAGCGGACCTCCTCACGGGTGAAGAACGGCGCGACGCGCGCGAGCGTCTGGGTGTCTCGCCCGCAGTGCGTGCCCAGCTGCCGAAGGGCGAGGGTCGCCTCCGGTGTCGCGATATCGAGTCCCACGCCTGGCGGGGCCGTCATGTCCACGCGCACGTAGCAGGCGCCCGCCGCCTTCGCGATGCGGTCGAGCGCGAAGTGACTGACCTTCGACCCACCGTCCATCGTGATGGAGATGATCTGCTCCCCGAACTTCCACCCCTGGAAGCCCCGGTTCAAAGGGATCTGGGCAGGCGCGAGAGCCGTGGGCCGCTCGGCGAGATCGTTCCGGGGAGTGCCGAGCGAGAGAATCCCTACGTCCGCCGGCTGGCACTCCAGGGTCGAGATGGCCTCCGCATAGCCGAGCAGGGCGGGCGAGTTCGTCACCACGCCACCGTCGCAGAAGCGCTCGAGGATCCCGCTCACCGGATCGACGATCTCCACCAGGGGCAGGTACGTGGGCGCGGCGCTGCTCGCGAGAGCTACGTCAGTGAGGCGATAGCGATCATGGAGCACGAGCTCGGGCGCGTGGTCGGTCTTGAAAATTCGCGGCCCCCCGGTTGAGACGCTGAAGGCCGTAATGAGCACGCGCTTCCCGGCCAAGCGAAGATCACCGAGCGTCAGAGGGCCGAACACGCCATCGAGCGCGGCGCGGAGCGGCTCGTTGTCATAGCGCGCCTCCTTGACGCGGCGACAGAACTCCTTCGCTCGCTTGAATCGACTCGCCTTGGGATCTGGCGGCGTGAAGACGCTCGGGCCCAGCTGCTCATAGAGCCCGACGACCTCAGTCGCCGTCTTCTCGGCGGCGAGGGCGAGCGCGATGATGGCGCCCGTGCTCGTGCCGCAGAAGAGATCGAAGGGAGCGGCGGCGGTTGTCCCGAACCGCTGCTCGACGGCCTGCAGGAACGAGGCGATCGCGAGACCGAGGTAGCCGCCGCCGTCAACACTGAGAATGCGCATACGCCACGAGCACTCTAACCCCGCCAAGAGTCAACGACCCTGCCCAGGGTGCATCCCTACGTCGCCATCCGCGCGAGCCGGTGCCGCGTGAGCCCACGCGACCCAGAAAAGCTATGGTCCCCCGTGCTTGCTCGCAAACACATGCTAGCGATGGCCTTGTCCGCGGCCAGGCTGGAAGGCTCAGCCCGGTCAGGGCACAGGCTCAAACACGCGGCCACGGCAGCGATGCCGCCCGAGAACCTACCCCGCGCGCGAAGGGACCTCGGGACGCTCGTCGAGCATGTACAAGCAACCGCCAAGTTTCCCGCGCACTTGTGCTACCCATGAGGCTACCCAAGGCAGTCTCGACCCTGCTAATAACCGTGCTCTCCGCGTCACCGTTGTACACACGAACGCCCGCTTTCACAGAGTGAAAGCGGGCGTCGACCATCACATTTTTCAGCGAATAGCAGGGGCGGGACTCGAACCCGCGACCCCGGCATTATGAGTGCCGTGCTCTAACCGGCTGAGCTACCCTGCCGCACCCCCCGTTTCCGGGGGAGACTTGAAAAATATCAGGCTGGCGGCCCGAAGAAAAGCCCTCCGGGCGCCCCGGTCACCCCGTCAGGGCCAGTTCCAGCGCCTCGGCGACGCCCCCCTCGTCCGCGGGGGCGACGAAGCTCTCCGCCACGTCCCGCGCGTGCGCCTCGGCGTCGTGCGGGGCCACCGACCAGCCGGCGAGGCGCATGGCGGGGACGTCGTTCAGGCCGTCGCCCACGTACATCACCTGCTCCAGGGGGACGCCGTACTCCGCCGCCATGAGGCGCACGGCCATCCCCTTGTCCACCCCGTGGCGCATCAGGCTCACGAAGAGGGTGTCGGCCATGGTCGGGGCGAGCGAGGCGACGAGGTCGAGCCCGGGGTAGGGCGCCGAGAGCACGGGCTCGGCTTCCTCGTGCGCGAGCAGCCACTGGGCGCGCACCACGGGCTCTCGGAAGCCGGTGAGCGGCTGGAGGGCGAGGGGGATGCCCAGCAGCGCGGCATGGCGACGCGCGCGATCGGTGTCCACCTCGATCGCATACGCAGAGTCGCCGTACAGCTCGAGCGGGTGGCCGGTGTGGCGGGCGCGCTCGATGAGCATGGCGAGCGACTCGACCGGAAGGGGCGCGGAGCGGGAGCGGCCGGTGCCCAGCTCGAGGATGCTCGCGCCATTCGAGAAGCTGTGCCACCCGGTGGGGGCGACGCGGGCGGCGATGTCGCGGGTGATGCCGAAGCCGGGGCGGCCGGAGCAGACGGCCATGTGGATGCCGGCGGCGCGGGCGCGGTCCACGGCGTCCCAGACGCGGGGATGCACGCGGCCGGAGGCGCCGATGAGGGTGCCGTCGACGTCGAGGCAGATGAGGCGGATCTGCCTCAACGTACGGTCCCGCCGTGGCCGAAGGGGCCACTACCGCACCCGAGCAAGATCCCTCGCTGCGCTCGGGATGACAACGCGCACCTGGGCCATATCCTTCGCTTCGCTCAGGATGACACCACGATCGGCCCGCGCGACACGGGCGTGGGCTCGGCGCCGGCGCGGAAGAGGACCGCGTCGGACTCGCCGGCGAGGCGCATGGAGCCGTCGCGGACGACGAGCATCGCCCCCTCGCGCATCGCGAGCACCGGCACCTGCGGGTTCAGCGCGGTGAACTCGGCGAGGCGCTGCGCGCGGGTCTCGCCGTGGAACCCCGGGGGAGCGAAGTCGTTGTAGTGCGCGTTGAGCTGGAAGGGGATGAGGCCGAGCGCGTCGAAGGACGCGGGCTCGATCACCGGCATGTCGTTCGTGGTGCGGATGGTGGGGCAGGCCACGTTGCTCCCCGCGCTCCACCCCAGGTACGGCGCCCCCTCCCGCACCCGCTCGCGGATGGTGTCCATCACGCGGGTGGCGTGCATGCGCTCCACGAGGCGGAAGGTGTTCCCTCCCCCGATGGCGACGGCGTCGCACTCGCGGATCACGCCGCAGGGATCATCGGTCTCGTGGACGCCGCGCACGGTGAGGCCGAGGGGGGCCACCGCGTCGGCGAACATGCGGGTGTAGCCGGCCCAGTCGAGGGTGACGGCGGCCCAGGGGACGAAGGCGATCGAGCGCGCGTCGCCGAGGGCGGCGCGGATCTCGGGGAAGGCCCAGGTGAGCCAGGAGCCGTCGTTGGCGCGGGAGGAGGAGAGGAGGAGGAGGTTCATTCGGCTTTCGGTTCCCTCTATCGGGACGCCAGGTCCCTCGTCGGCCGCTTCGCGGCCTCGCTCGGGATGACGGCGGCCACCTGGGCCAGATCCTTCGCTTCGCTCAGGATGAAAAAACGGCCGGCCCTTTCGGGTCGGCCGTTTTCTCAATAGCGGGGGCGGGATTTGAACCCGCGACCTTCGGGTTATGAGCCCGACGAGCTACCAGGCTGCTCCACCCCGCGGCAGTGCAACAAATCTCGCCCGCCGGGGGGTCGAAGTCAAGGCCGGGCCGCCCCGCCGGCACTGTCCGCCGGCGCGCCTTCCGGCTCCACGAAGCGGTACAGCAACTCCTTGTCACCACGCACCATCCCGAACTCCTCCCGCGCGATCCGCTCCTGCAGCTTCGGGTCGGTGAGGAGCTGCTTCTCGTACCGGCGCAGGGAGTCGGTGAGGCGGCTGAGGGAATCGATCTCCAACCGGAGCCGCCGCTCGGTGCGGCGCTGGCGGATGAGGTCGGAAGTGCCGTATTCCCCTCCCTCCACCGCGAAGGCGATCGCCGCCACGGCGACCGCCAGCTGCACGAGGCGGACGATCGTCCGCCGCGCGCCGCCTCCCGCCGGGCCCCTAGAGGCCGTAGATCGCGCCACCCGGATACTCCGCCGCGCTGCCGAGCTGCTGCTCGATGCGCAGGAGCTGGTTGTACTTCGCCACGCGATCGGTGCGGCTCGCCGAGCCGGTCTTGATCTGCCCCGCTCCCGTCGCCACCGCGAGGTCGGCGATGAAGGTGTCCTCCGTCTCCCCCGACCGGTGCGAGATCACCGACAGGTAGCCCGCCGAGCGCCCCATGTCGATCGCCTCGAGGGTCTCGGTGAGGGTGCCGATCTGGTTCACCTTGATCAGGATGGCGTTCGCGACGCCGCTCTCGATGCCGCGCGCGAGGCGCTCCGTGTTGGTGACGAACAGGTCGTCGCCCACGAGCTGGCAGCGGTCGCCCACGCGCTCGGTGAGCTTCGCCCACCCGTCCCAGTCGTCCTCGGCGAGGCCGTCCTCGATGGACACGATGGGATACTCCTCGAGCCAGCGGCTGTAGAGGTCCACCATGCCGGCGGCGTCGCGCGTCCCCGCCCCGCTCTTCTTGAAGGTGTAGCTGCCGTCGCGATACAGCTCGCTCGCGGCGACGTCGAGCGCGAGGGCGATCTCCTGGCCCGGCGCGTACCCGGCCGCCTCGATCGCCTCGAGGATCACCCGGATTGCCTCCTCGTCGTCGCGCAGGTCGGGGGCGAAGCCCCCCTCGTCGCCCACGCCGGTGGCGAGCTTGCGCTTCACCAGCACCTTCTTGAGCGAGTGGAACACCTCGGTGCCCATGCGCAGCGCGTCGCTGAAGCTCTCCGCGCCCACGGGCACGATCATGAACTCCTGGAAGTCCACCGTGTTCGTGGCGTGCGCGCCCCCGTTGAGGATGTTCATCATCGGCACGGGGAGGACGCGCGACATCGGGCCGCCGAGGTAACGCCAGAGGGGGAGGCCGACCTCCTGCGCGGCGGCGCGCGCCGACGCGAGCGACACGGCGAGGATGGCGTTCGCCCCCAGGTTCGCCTTGTTCGGCGTGCCGTCGAGCTCCAGCATCGCGGCGTCGATCCCCATCTGGTCGGTGATCTCCGCGCCGGCGAGGGCGGGGGCGATCTGCTCCTCGATGTTCTTCACCGCCTGGCGCACCCCCTTGCCGCCGTAGCGCTCCGCGTCGCCGTCGCGCAGCTCGATCGCCTCGTGCTCGCCGGTGCTGGCGCCGCTGGGCACCGCCGCGCGCCCCACCACGCCGGTGTCGAGGATCACGTCGGCTTCGACGGTGGGATTGCCGCGGCTGTCGAGGATCTCGCGCGCCTGGATGTCAACGATCTGGGACATGGATCAGGAAGGGGGCAGTTGGGAGGAGGAGGTGGAGCGGGCGCGCGCGTGCGGATCCTCGCGCGACTCGATCCCGTAGAGTGCCTGCATGGCGGCGGCCATGCGCCGCCAGGTGATGTCCATCAGCTCGTGCCGGCGATCGTAGTCGAAGCCGGTGGTCTCGATGTGCTCGAGGAAGTGCACGTGCACGGTGCCCGAGCGCACGCGCCAGCCGCGTCCCATCACCTCGCGCGCGCCGTACACGATCACCGGCACGATCGGCGCGCCCGCCGCGATGGCGAGCACGAAGGGGCCCTTCTTGAAAGGGCGGAGCGCGTACTCCTCCCCGCGCGTGCCCTCCGGGGCCACGACCACGTTGCGGCCGCGCTTCACTTCCTCCGCGGCGAGGCGGTACGACTCGAAGGCGCTCTTGCGGTTCTCCCGCTCGATGAAGATCACCCCGGCCCCGCGCGCGCCCCAGCCGAAGATGGGGAGCTTCGCCAGCTCGGCCTTCGCGATCCAGGTGTAGCGGGGCATGAACGCGGCGAGGACGAACACGTCGAACCAGCTCACGTGGTTGATGACGTACACGGAGCCGCGCCCCTTCAGGATCCGCTCGCGGTCGTGCACCACGATCTTCACCCCGGCGGCGCGGTTCAGCGTGCGCGCCCAGTTTCGCATCGCCCACTCGTACACGCTCCCCTCGCGCTCGGGCACGCGGAGCAGGGCCGCGATGGCCACGATGGGGGCGAGGATGATCGTCGCGACGAAGACGGTGGCGAGGACGAGGACGGTACGCATCAGCTCGAAAAGTGGTCGTGCCCGGGTGCAATGGCAACGCTGGTGGCCTCGCCACGCAGCGCCGCACCGGGCACTCCCGCAACGACCTCGCCGATCCGGGTGATCGCCACCGCGAATCGCGTGGCGAATTCCCCCACGTCGAGCCCCGCCGGCGCCGTCACGAGCAGCTCGTACTCCTCCCCGGAGGCGAGCGCCGCCTCGCGGGCGACGTCGGCCATCACGGGCACCGCCGCGGCATCGATCGCGATCCGCGCCCCGCTCGCCGCCGCGAGGTGCCCGGCGTCGGCGAGGAGCCCGTCGGAGATGTCGATGCCGGCGGTCGC
Organism: Gemmatimonadaceae bacterium; assembly: GCA_036401195.1. Classification (GTDB taxonomy): domain Bacteria; phylum Gemmatimonadota; class Gemmatimonadetes; order Gemmatimonadales; family Gemmatimonadaceae; genus JACDHQ01. The sequence continues at coordinate 91 of DASWVQ010000125.1, read as the reverse complement.
GCCGGCGCCGGCGAGCCACCCGGCCTCCGCCATGCGGGGCACCGGGTGCGCGAAGCGCGCGCGATGGGCGGCGTCGGGCTCTCCGCCCGCC
>DASWVQ010000124.1:0-1920 GCA_036401195.1 Gemmatimonadaceae bacterium | reverse complement strand
GGCGCCACGAAGCGCGCGATGTCGTCGATGTGCCCGTGGGTGTCGTCGCCCACGCAGCCCTCGCCCAGCCAGATCGTCTGGCGGATGCCGAGCCACTCGCGGAAGACGCGCTCGTAGCCCTCGCGACCGAGGCCGGGATTGCGCTCCTGCACCGTGGAGAGGAGGCACTCCTCGGTGACGAGCATGGTCCCCTGTCCATCGGTCTCGATCGCGCCCCCCTCGAGCACGACGCGCCCGCCCCCGTCGGGGCGCAGCGGCTCGGCGCGGTGGGCGCCGGTGATGCGCGCCATTGCCGCGCCCACCTCCTGGTCGAGGGCGTAGTTCTCGTACTTCGCCCAGGCGTTGAACTTCCAGTTCACCCACTCGAGCGCGCCGTCCGGCCCGATCACCCCGGTGGCGCCCGAGTCCCGCACCCACACGCGGTCGTTGGGCACCACGTGCAGGCGGTGGTTCGTGGTCACGCCATGCGCATCGAGCACCTCGCGCGCGGCGTCGCGCACCTCGTCGGAGTGGCAGAGGATCTCGACCCGCTCGTGGTGGTGCAGCACGCGGGCGATCTCCGCGTACACCCACGGGATCGGCCCCAGCTTGCCGGGCCAATCGGGCTCGTGATGTGGCCAGGCGATCCACGTGGCCTCGTGCGGTTCCCACTCCGCCGGCCACCGCCGCGTCGTCGGGCCTCCCTGTGCGTCTGCTGTCATTGCCTGATTGCCTTATCTGGGAAAGGACTTGTACTGGCGACGAAGCGGATTGATCGGATCCAGCGGATCAACCACCATGAAGCGAATGAGGCCAGTGAAGCGAATCGCTCATCGTGAGCGGAGCTTTCACGCGCCGGGAATGATTCCCTTCATTGGGTTCGTTCGCTTCATGGTCGTTCAGGCGTTCGAGGCGCGCCGATCCCGAAGTTCGATCCGCTCGATCTGCCCGATCCGCTTCGTCGTCAGTACCGAGGTTCCGGTGCCTCGAGCCGGATCCTCCGGCTCCGCCTCAGGATGACTGCAGTCAGCCGAGGTACCGCGACAGGATCGGCCCGTACGCGTCGATGCGGCGGTCGCGGAAGAAGGGCCAGTTGCGGCGCGTGTCCTCCACCAGCTTCGGGTCGCACTCGGCCACGAGGATCGCCTCGTCGGTGCCGGCGCTCACCAGCACCTTGCCGAAGGGATCGCAGATGAAGGAGTGGCCGAAGAACTCGATCCCGTCGGTGCCCGCCTCGGGCTCGAAGCCCACGCGGTTCGGCGAGGCCACGAACACGCCATTCGCGATCGCGTGCGCGCGCTGGATCGTCTGCCATCCCTGCGCCTGCGTTTCGCCGAAGGTGGCCTTCTCGTTCGGGTGCCAGCCGATCGCGGTGGGATAGAACAGCACCTCCGCGCCGAGCAGCGCGGTGATGCGCGCCGCCTCGGGATACCACTGGTCCCAGCAGATCAGCACGCCGATGTCGGCATAGCGGGTGCGCCACACCGCGAAGCCGTTCGAGGAGCGGAAGGCCCCCTCCACCGGGGCGGCGTCGCCCGGGGTGAAGTAGTACTTCTCCTCGAAGAGCGGGTCGTGCGGGATGTGCATCTTGCGGTACGTGCCCAGGTGCGACCCGTCGGCGTCGATCACCGCCGCCGAGTTGCGGTACATGCCGGCGCCCTGGCGCTCGTAGATCGGCACGACCAGCACCACCGCCAGCTCCTTCGCCAGCTCCTGCAGCCGCTGCACGGTGGGGCCGGGGACCGGCTCCGCGATGTCGAAGCGGGCGATGTCGAGCGTCTTGCAGAAGTACGGCGCGTTGAACAGCTCCTTGAGGCAGATCACCTGCGCGCCGCGGCGCGCCGCCTCGCGGATGCGCCCGATGGTCGCCTCGAGGGTGGCGGCGGGATCGCTCGACGCCGCGTCCTGGATGATGCCGACGGTGAAGGGAGTGGTCGTCAT
>DASWVQ010000123.1:0-27616 GCA_036401195.1 Gemmatimonadaceae bacterium | reverse complement strand
GGCGTCGAGCTCGGGGGTGACGCATTCGATGATCACGCGCTCCAGGGCGCGCGCGGAGGTCCTGCGGTCGGCGGTCTTCTTTTCGGGCATCGTCCAGGCGGGGATTTCGGGTTCCCCCTCCCGCGCAACATATGGGCCGGGCGGGGGGCTGGGGGTTAGGGGTTAGGGGTTAGGGGTTAGGGGGTAGGGGTATACCCCAGGTCGCCAGTCGCCAGTCGCCAGTCGCCAGTCGCCAGTCGCCAGTCGCCAGTCGCCAGTCGCCAGTCGCCAGTCGCCAGTCGCCAGGCGCTAGTGCCTAGCCCCTAGTCCCTAGTCCTTCGTCTTCGTGATCCCTCCCCGCCTCCGCTTCCTCGCCCTCTCGCTCGCCGCCGCCGCGGGCTGTGCCAAGGATACTCCCGCGGAGCCTGGCGTCGGCGGCCCGCCGGCGTTCGGGATCGCGGGGGGGGAGGCGCAGGCCGGCTTCGCGGGCATCCGGCTCCCCGACTCGATCGCGGTGCGCGTGGTGGATCCCAATGGGCGCGGGGTGAACCACGTGCCGGTGCGCTTCACCGCGACGAACGGCGTCGTGAGCCCCGGCACCACGTGGACCGACGCGCAGGGGTACGCGCGCGCCGCCTGGGTCCTCGGCGCGGTGGGGGCGCAGCGCGCGTCGGCCTCGATCGCGGGGATGCCGGCCGTGCCCTTCACCGCCACCGCGCAGCCGGTGGAGCCCCCGGCGGCGGCGGAGATGCTGCGCGCGCTCGACGGGGAGATCCGCAACGCGCGCCTCTTCCTCCAGGATGGCGCGCCGCGCAATCCCTCGCTCGCCACCTGGTACGACGCGAAGACCGCGCTCGTCACCCGGGCGTCGCTCTTCGGCGACATCCTGCGCGGCCGGCAGTGGATCGCCGACAGCGTGCGCTCGGTGGACGGGCGCATGCTGCACGTGGTCGCGGTGTACGCGATCGACACCATCCACCCCGCGGCGATGCGCGCGATGCAGGAGGTGATCGCGTCGCTCCCGCACCTCGAGGCGATCACCGCCACGCCGTACCCGCACGACCACCTCTGGATCTGGGACGGCTTCCAGGTGGGGAGCTGGGGCGGGGGCGGGGAGCTGCACCTCGAGGACGAGGGCACCTACCTCGCGCGTCGCGCGAACGACGCGAGCCCGAACCCGTACATCTCGGTGGTGCCGCACGAGGCGGCGCACAGCTACATCCCGCACGAGTCGCTCACGCAGTTCCTCGAGCTGTACGCGTACAACGTGTCGCGCATCGGCTCGACGGATCCCACGCGGTGGGCCTGGACGCGGAAGTGGGTGCCGGGCGCGCCCACGGAGGGGGTGCACATCCTCCTCGACGTGTACCAGCTCATGGGGCGCGACGCGATGGCGCGCGCCTACCGCGCCATGGCGACGATGCGCCCGCTGAGCGGCGTCCCCCTCTCCGCCGCCGCGAAGCAGGCCTTCATCGACGCCGCCCCCGCGGCGGTGCGCGACCAGGTGGCGGCGAAGCTGGCGAACCTCACCACCTGACCGGCGGCGTGAGGGGCGCGCCCCCCGCGCCCCCCGCGCCCCCGGCGGCCCTGGAGCCCCTGGAGCCCCTGGAGCCCCTGGCGCCGTTGCGCCTTTGCGCCATCGCCCATCGCGCACGGCCGCGCCCGCCTCGCGACCCCGCCCTTGTACCGATCCCGTTCCGCGTGGAAATTTCAGGACTGCACTCCACCGGAATGTTCGTCTTCATCTCGCACCTCACCGTCCCCGAGCAGGACCGCGCCGCCCTCGAGCGGCACTTCCGCGAGCGGTCGCGCCTCGTGGACGGCTTCCCCGGCTTCCTCTACCTCCAGCTCCTCGCCCCGCAGGCGGGGGCGGCGTCGCACGCGTTCCTCACCGCCTGGGAGTCGCGCGACGCCTTCCGCGCCTACATGAAGAGCGAGGAGCACCACGCGTCGCATGCGCGCGAGCCGGGGGAGATCATGGGGCGCACCGAGGTCCGGCACGACGCCTACGAGGTGCTGATGGACTCCCGCGGCGCGCCGGAGTGGATCGCGGGCGAGCGCGCGCCGGCCGGGGGCGCATGACCGGCGCATCGGGGGCGCACGAGGAGGGCGTCCCGGCCACGCGCGCGGCGCGCCACCTGCTCCACGAGAAGGAGGCCCTCGCCCAGGCGGTGACCGGGGCGCTCTACCGCGAGGACCCCGCGCTGCTCGAGCGGCACGGCGCGCGCGGCCAGGAGAAGTGCCTCCAGGACATGCGCTACAACATCGAGCACCTCATCCCCGCGGTGGAGCTGGGCGACGGCCTGATGTTCGCCGGCTACGTGGAGTGGCTCGACACCCTGCTGCGCGCGCGGCACGTGGCGACGCGCGACATCGTGCGCTGCCTCGAGCTCCTCGGCGACGAGGCGCAGCGGCGCTACCCCCCCGACGAGGCGGAGGCGATCGCGCGCATCCTGCGCGCCGGCCTCCGCGTGCTCGCCCGCGCATGACCGCCACCTACGACGCCTTCCTCGACGCGCTGCGCCGCGGCGACCGCCGCGCCGCCTTCCGCGCGACCGACGAGGCGCTCGACGCCGGCACCGAGCTGCGCGCCCTCTACCTGGACGTGGTCCAGCCCGCGATGCGCGAGATCGGGCGGCTCTGGCAGGAGAACCAGATCAGCGTCGCCGAGGAGCACCTCGCCACCGCGATCACCCAGTCGGCGATGGGGCGCATCTTCGAGCGCGTCTTCACCTGGCGCGACCGGCGCACCCCGCGCCTCATCGCCGCCTGCGCCAGCGAGGAGCGGCACCAGATCGGGCTGCGCATGCTCTGCGACCTGCTCGAGCTGGACGGGTGGGAGACGACCTACCTGGGCGCCTCCGTGCCGATCGAGGACCTCGCGGCGCTGGTGCAGCGGCAGGAGCCCGACGCGGTCGCCCTCTCGGCGACGATCGCCCCGCACATCCCGCGCGTGCGCGAGGCGGTGGCGGCGATCCGCGCCCTTCCCCTCGCGCGGCCCCCGCTCATCGCGGTGGGGGGGCGCGCCTTCCTCCCCGACCCTCGGCTCGCCGGACTCGTGGGGGCGGACATCACCGCCAACGACGCGGGGGAGGCGGTGCGCGCGCTCAACGAGCGCCTCCGCCCCGGGGACGACACGCGCGCCGCATGACCGCCGGGATCGTCCATCCGCCGCTCGCCGTCGACCTCTCCGCATGGCCCGGCGTGGTGCTCCGCGTCGGCGGCAGCGACGCGGGCGCGGGCGCGGTGTCGGCGAGCAACGGCTGGCTCGAGGCGCTGCTGGGGCGCGAGGTGGTGGGGGCGCCGATCGAGTCGCTGCTCGACCCGGAGGCCTCGCGGGAGAAGTGGCGTCGCGCCCTGGCGGCGATGCGCGGCGACGAGCCACCGGCGCGCGACGCCCGGCCGGCCACGGTGTGGGAGCTGGTGTTCTGCACCGCGGACCGTGCCCTCGAGCCCTGCGCCTTCTCGATCCTTCCCGCCGCGGAGGGCGCGTGGCTGGTGGAGCAGCCGGCTCCGCGTCGCCTGCTCGAGCTGGGGGCGGAGGTGGCGGAGGTGAACGCGGAGCTCAGCACGGCGCAGCGGGCCCTGGTGATCGAGCGCGCGCGCCTGGCCCGCGCGCTGGCGGAGGTGGAGCGGAGCAACCGGGCGCTCGACGAGTTCGCGGAGGCGGTGTCGCACGACCTCAAGGCGCCGCTGCGCGCGATCCACGAGTACGCGGGGCTGCTCACCGCGCCGGGCACGTCCACCCCCGCCGAGCGGGCGCAGTTCGCGCCGCGCATCGGGGAGCTGGCGTCGCGCATGCGGCGGATGATCGACGCCGCGCTCGCGTATGCGCGCGCCGGCCGCGCGGGCGAGCGCGTCGAGCGGGTGGACAGCGGGCTCCTGCTGGAGGAGGTGGTGGCCTTCCTCGCCCCGCCGGCGGAGGTGGCGATCGCGCTCGACCCGGGTCTCCCGGTGGTGGAGACGGAGCGCGTTCCCTTCGAGCAGGTGTTCCGCAACCTGCTCTCGAACGCGATCACCTACCGCCGCGCCGAGGGGGCGTGCATCCGCGTGCACGCGCACGACGCGGGCGACGCGTGGGAGTTCGTGGTGGAGGACAACGGGCCCGGGATTCCCCCCGGGCAGCGGGAGCGGATCTGGCAGCTCTTCCACACCACGCGGCCGGGCGAGGGCACGGGGCTCGGCCTCGCCCTGGTGCGCCGGATCGTGGAGGCGCACCAGGGGAAGGTCTCGGTGCGATCCGCCGCCGGGGAGGGCGGGGGACTGGGGGGCGCGGCATTTCATGTGCGCTGGCCGAAGCGGCCGGCGGCTGGGCGAGTCATTCGTGGAGCGATGGCCGATGGGCAGCACTGACGTACGTTCGATCCTGCTGGTGGAGGACAACCCCGACGACCGCGGGCGGGTGCACCGGCTGCTGCGCGGCCACCGCCGCGAGTACCACGTGGTGGACTGCGCGACCGGGGAGGAGGCGCTGGCGCTCCTGCGCACGGGCACCCGCTTCGACTGCGTGCTGCTCGACCACTACCTCCCCGACATGACCGGGGACGAGCTGCTCGGCCGCCTGCGCGCGCCGAACGGCCGGCTCCCGGTGGCGGTGAGCATGCTCACCGGCCACGACGACGACGCGGCCGCGGCCCGCGCCCTGGAGCTGGGCGCGGAGGACTTCCTGCTGAAGGACGCGCTCACCCCGCACGCGCTGGGGCGCTCGATCGAGAACGTGAAGGAGAAGTTCGAGATCCGGCAGCAGCTCGAGGGACAGCGCGCGGCGGTGGAGCTGCGCAACCAGCGGCTGGAGGGACTGCGCGCGGAGCTGGAGGAGCGGCTCGCCGAGCTGCACGAGGCCACGCAGTCGCGCGACCGCTTCGTGGCGATGATGTCGCACGAGATGCGCACCCCGCTCAACGCGATCCTCGGCTACGCCGAGCTGCTCGAGCTCGAGGTGGAGGGGCAGCTCAACGAGGCGCAGCGGCGGAACCTCGATCGCATACGCGTGGGGAGCCGCCACCTGCTCGACCTGATCAACGACGTGCTCGACCTGGCGCGCGCCGACGCGCGGAAGCTGGAGCTCGACCTGCACGCCGTGGACGTGAACGCCGCGGTCGAGGAGGTGTCGGCGCTGCTCGAGAACGAGGCGGCGCAGAAGGGGCTCGCGCTCGTGCACCACCTCGCCCCCGGCCTCCCCCTCGCCTCCGCCGACCTGCAGCGGCTGCGGCAGGTGCTCACCAACCTGGTGGGGAACGCGGTGAAGTTCACGCTCGAGGGGGGGATCACCGTGACGACGCGCGAGGCGGGGGGGCGCGTGGTGGTCGAGGTGGCGGACACCGGGATGGGGATCGACGAGCACTCGGTGGGTGACGTCTTCAAGGAGTTCTACCAGGCCGACAACGGGCTCACGCGCACGCACGGGGGGAGCGGGCTGGGGCTCGCCATCTCGCAGCGGCTGGCGCGCGCCATGGGCGGGGAGATCGGCGTGCGCAGCCGGCGCGGCGAGGGATCGGTGTTCACCCTCACCCTGCCAGCGGCGCAGGCGGGGAGCGCGGTGCGCCCCGAGGACCTCGCGCGGCACGACGCGCGCATGGCGCGCCACCGCGAGCTGGCGCCCGGCGCCGCGATCGCCCCGGTTCCGGTGGTCGCCTTCGCCGACGACGCGGGGGCGCTCGCCGCGCTCGAGCGGCAGGTGAGCCACTCGGTGGCGCTGGCCTGGACGACGAAGGCCGACGAGGTGCCGGCGCTGGCGGCGGCGCGCGAGGCCTCGCTCGTGATCCTCGACGTGAGCAGCCGCGAGGACGCGGCGTGGCGGGTGGCGCACGCGGTGGCCGACATGCCGGCCGCGGTGCCCCCGGCGATCCTCCTCCTGCCGGGAATCATCGCGCGCGGGGAGGGCGCGCCGCCGGCGGCGAGCGCGGTGGACCTGGGGTGGGTGGCGCTCGTCCCCAAGCCCTTCACCTCGGAGCAGCTCACGCGCGCGGTGTCGGCGGCGGCGGGGCGCACCGAGGACGATCCATCGGCGGGCGATGGGGGCGCGGGCGCGGGGGGCGAGGCGGCCGGCGGCTACGAGGTGCTGGTGATCGACGACGACATGGACTCCCGGCGCGTCGCGTCGCGCTTCCTGCGCGAGCGCGGGATCCGGGTGCGCGAGTGCGCCGACGGGGAGAGCGGGCTGGTGGAGATGCGGCTGCGTCCCCCCGACGTGGCGGTGCTCGACCTGATGATGCCGGTGCTCGACGGCTTCGGCGTGCTGGCGACGATGCGCGCCGACCCGCTGCTCGCGTCCATCCCGGTGGTGGTGCTCACGGCGAAGACGCTCACCGACGGGGAGCGGCAGTTCCTCGCGCGCACCGCGGTGCGCGTCCTCCAGAAGGGGGAGCATCGCCTCTCCGACGTGGCGGCGCTCGTGCTGCGCGCGGCGGAGCGGGCGCGCCTCGCCGCGCCGCCGCCCACGCCCGCGCCATGACCTTCGTCATTCGTGCCGCCACGGCCGGGGACCGCGCGGGGATCGTGGCGATCGTGCCGCGGCTCCGCGCCTTCGGCCCGCCCCCCCTGCGCCCGGTGCAGGCGCTCGACGACGCGGAGCGCCGGGCGCTGGAGGCCGCGCTCGCCGCGCCCAGCGGCGACAGCACCCTGCTCGTCGCCGAGTCGGCACGGGAGGGGATCCTGGGCGTGGTGTACGTGCGCACGAACACCGACTACTTCACCGGCGAGCGCCACGGGCACCTGTTCATCATCATGGTGAGCGAGGTGGCGGAAGGGCGGGGCGTGGGGCGCGCGCTCATGGCAGCGGGCGAGGAGTGGTCGCGCGCCCAGGGGCACCGGTTCATCACCCTGATGGTGTTCGCCGGGAACGCGCGGGCGATCTCGTTCTACGAGGCGGGTGGCTACGTGCCGGACATGATCCGGTACGTGAAGGAGCTCACGCCGCCTCGCGGGTGATGACGGCGGGGCGCCCCCGCGCGTCCTCTTCATGAGCCCCGCACCGGATCTCTCATGCGCCTGGATCGCCAGCAGCTCCTCCTCCTCGTCCTCGCCGTCGTCGCGGGGATCGTGATCGGCCGCGCCTCGGCGCCCAACGCGGCCGCGGGCCCCGCCGCCCGCAGCGCGGCCACCGCCGACGTCACCGGCGACCTCACCGCCGACGGGGCGCCGGGCGTCGATCGGTCGATGCTCACCTCCGGCGAGCCCTCCCCGGAGATGATCGCCGCCATGCGCCGCCAGGCATTGACCGCGCAGCGGGCCTACGCCGCCGCCGTCGCCCCGATGCAGGCACTCACGCTCATGCGCATGCACCTCCGGGAGACGATGACGGCGGAGGAGGCGTACATGGCGGAGAACGGCGCGTACACCGGAGACTTCTCGCAGCTGGCGCTCATGGATCGCGGGGACTCCGTCACGGTGAGCATCCGCTGGGCGGGGCCCACGGCGTGGGTCGCGGAGGCGACGCATCCCGCCTTCCCCGAGGGGAGCTGCGTGGTCGCCGGTGGGGCGGTGGAGGCGGTCGCGGAAGAGGTGGCTACGCGGCGCGACGGGCTTCGGCCGGAATCGCCCTTTCACATCGCCTGCGATTCGGTGAGCGAGCGGTAGCCCGGGGGGCTGGCAAGGAACGAACGACGCGCCCTTGCCGGGGCGAGCCACCCGCCGCAGGTTGGAGGATCGCGCCTGCGACCGGGCGAGGGAAGGACGCGCCGCCGCGCCGCGCACTCCCCCCGGCTCCGGCACGCACCACGAGGCTGCGCATGACCACGCACCCGATCCTCCGGTGGGGCTGGTTCGCTCTCGTCGCCGGCATGCTCGCCGCGCTCCTGGGGATGCGCGCGAATGCCATCCTCGCCGGCCGCACGTCGCCGGTGGACCTCCTCGCCATGGCGGCGCTCCTCGCGCTGCTGGTGTCGCCCCTCTTCAAGGAAGTCACCCTCGGCGGCGTCACCCTGCGCCGCGAGCTCGCGCAGGCGAAGAAGGAGCTGGCCGGCGCGATCCAGCAGCTGCACGCGACCGTCACCAGCTCCGTGGCCGTCGCGCCCACCTTCAACGTGCAGCTGCAGCAGCTCGTGCGGAGCGAGGTGGGGCGGGCCCAGGAAGAGGCACTGCGCATCATGGCGTCGCTCGACCTGGAGCTCCTCGCCCTCCAGCCGGCGGGACGGGGGAACGACCTGCGCGGGCGCGAGGGGCTCCTGCGCGGCCGGATCGCGGAGACCGAGGCGCTCTACGCCGCCGCGCCCCCCGCCGAGCGCGCGCACTACGGCACGGTGCTGCGGAGCCTGTACCTCATGCTCCTGGAGTGCTCGGGGGATCCCCAGGTGCGGAACGTCGTCACGCGCGGCCTCGAGCGCCTCGCCTCGCTCCCCGCGCAGTCCCCGGCGCGGGTGTCGCTCGACCCGTCCACCGCCGACCGCGTTCGATGACCATGCCACGCGCACCGCAGGCTGCCGGGGTCCTGCACCCGGCGCAGGTGGGGAGGTACACGCCGGCGCCCACGGCGGGCGCGCGCTTCACCTCGCTCGACGTCCTGCGCGGCGCGGTGATGGTGCTCATGGCCATCGACCACGTGCGCGTCTACGCCGGTGTCCCCGCGGGGGGGCCGGATCCGGCGGTGTTCTTCACGCGCTGGGTCACGCACTTCTGCGCCCCCCTCTTCTTCTTCCTCGCCGGCACCAGCGCCTTCCTCTACGGGCGCACGCACCGCGACCTGCCGCGCTTCCTGGCGCTGCGCGGGCTGTGGCTCGTGTTCCTCGAGCTCACCGTGCTGCGCGTCGCGTGGACCTTCAACCTCGACTTCCGGAACTACATGCTGGCGGGCGTCATCTGGGCGCTCGGCTGGTCCATGGTCGCGCTGGCGCTCCTGGTGCGCCTCCCGGTGAAGGCCGTCGCCGCCATCGGTCTCGCGATCGTGGCGGGACACAACCTGCTCGACAACGTGGTGCTCGGGGGCGCGCCGGGGTGGGAGGGCAGCGTGAGCGCCGCCTGGAAGATCCTGTACGTGGGCTTCTTCGCCGGCCCGATCCAGGTGACGCCGGCGGGGCCGAGCCTCACGGTGCTCTACTCGCTCATCCCGTGGATCGGGGTGATGGCCGCGGGCTACGCCTTCGGCGCGATCATGACGCTCGACACCGCGCGGCGCCGCACCGCCTGCCTGGCGATCGGGCTCGGCGCGACCGCACTCTTCGTCGCCCTCCGCGCCTTCCACCTGTACGGTGATCCCAACGGCTGGCAGCGCGGCGGCCCCATGCCGTCGCCCCTCGCCTTCCTGAACACCACCAAGTATCCGGCGTCGCTCCAGTTCCTGCTCATGACGCTCGGCCCCCCGATCGCCCTGATCCCCTTCCTCGAGGGAGCGAGGGGACGGGTCGCCGGCGGGCTCACCACCTTCGGGCGGGTGCCCTTCTTCTTCTACCTGCTGCACATCCCGCTCATCCACGCGCTCGCGCTGGTGGTGTCGCTAGTGCGCACGGGCGCGGTGAGCCCCTGGCTGTTCGAGAACCACCCGATGGGCAACGGGCCGGCGCCGGCGGGATATCGGTGGGGGCTGCCGTTGCTCTACCTGATGTGGGGGATGGCGGTGGTGATGCTCTTTCCGGCGTGCCGGTGGTTCGCGGCCGTGAAGGGGCGCGGGAATCACCGGTGGATGCGGTACGTATAGCCACGGCAACAGAAGGCCTCCGGCTCTCGGCTCTCGGCCCTCGGCTCTCGGCTCTCGGCACGGAATCGGAAGCGCGCCTGGGCCGCTTCGCGGCCCTTTAGCGCGCACACCTCGTGAGGGTACCCGCCGAGGCGATCGAGCGCGCGCGCCCTCGCGCGTCGCTCGCTTCCGGATTCGTGCCGAGGCCTGATGCCTGACGGCCGAAGCCCCCGCCTGCGTTTGCGGTTCGCCGGGAACGTCAACGACAGGCAAGGGCGTCAGGCTTCGGGCGTCGGGCCTCGGCACGAAACCGGAAGCGCGCCTGGCGGCTTCGCCGCCTTTAGCGCGCGAACGGCATGAGGGTGAACGGCGCCGGGTAAGGAAGAACGAGCGCGCGCGCCCCCGCGCGCCGCTCGCTTCCGATCTCGTGCCGAGAGCCGAGGGCCGAGAGCCGAGAGCCCCAGCCGTCTGTTGCAGTTCCCCAAAAAGAAACGGGCGCCCACCCCGGGCGCCCGTTCCCTCCTCACCGCGGTCCCATCAACATCCCGCGTTGGGATTGCTCGTGCACTCCCCCTGCGGCATCGGCAGGAAGTTCACCTTCGCGTTCTTCCCGACCACCGACCCGAGCCGGCGCAGGTCCTCCCATCGGAGTCCCTGCGAGAACAGCTCGTAGCGGCGCTCGTACGCGATCTGCGCCAGCACCTTCGCCTGCGTGTCCAGCGTCGCCGCCGAGACCGGCGGGAGCGAGGCCCCCGGCGTGGTGGGGGTGGAGACTTCGGCGCGCACCTGGTTGATCAGGGTGATCGCCGCGGCCAGGCTGTTCAGGCGCGCCTGCGCCTCCGCGCGGATCAGCAGCATCTCCCCCGGCAGGTACACCGGGAAGGGATCGTTGCGATGGCCGAACATGTTGAACTGGAGCAGCTGGAGGGTGGGCGGGTTCCCCACCGGCGGCGTGGCCGCGCGGTTCACGAAGAAGTCCACCCGCTTGTCCCCCGCCTCGGCCTGGTCCGCCCAGCTCTTCAGCGGTGCCACGTAGCCGGCGACGACCGAGTAGTTGTAGATCGGGTTCAGGTCGGGATCGGGGTAGGTGAGCATGGAGGTCTTCGCCAGGTTCACCCGCGTCGCCGCGTCGTTCGCCTGCTGGTACTGCCCGGTGATCAGGTAGTAGCGGGCGAGCATCGCGTCGATCGAGTTGCGCAGGTCCACGCCACTGCTGAGGGCGCGCGAGTTGAAGCCGGCCAGGTCGGCATCGCTCACGTTCGCGATGTCGGCGCGGGCCGACTCCAGCAGGCGGATCACCTCCGCGAACACCTGCGCCCGCGGGACCGGCACGCCCCCCTCGACGGAGGCGTCGATGGGCAGTCTCTCGTACTGCTGCGCGGCGAAGCCGAGCGCCATCGCCTTGAACAGCTTGGCGTTGGCGATGAGCCCCGCGGAGAGCCCGGTGCCGAGCCCCGGGATGCCGGGGACGGCGGCGATGATCGCGTTCGCCGTGCGCGCGACGCGATACGTCGCGTAGTACGGTCCCGACACCACCCCGTACGAGGCGTCGATCCCCTCGCCGGTGAAGAGGGAGATGTCGGCCGCGAGGGCCTTCGACGCCGTGCCCCACTCGTCGGTGACGAGCGCCGGCGCGCGGACGTAGGTGAGGATCGAGCTCGCGAACTGGTCCTGCATCCCCAGCGAGGTGGCGACCACGCCGTCGATGCTGGTGAGGGCCGCCTCCTCGGTGGGGGAGTTGGGGTTCGTGAGGTTCAGGTCGGTCGAGCAGCCCACCACGCCGGCGGCGAGGAGGCCGAGGAAGAGTCGCAGGCGCATCCAGCGCGCTCCAGTCTGGGTCGTGTGCATCGGTCGGGTCATCGTCCGGGTCCTCAGAAGTTGACGGTGACGCCGAGGGCGACGGTGCGCGGGATCGGCGAGGTGCCGAATTCCACGCCGCGGGCGACGGTGTTGGCCGAGAAGAGGTTCACCTCGGGGTCGATCCCGGAGTACTTGGTCCAGGTGTGCAGGTTGCGCCCGGCGACGCTCACCGTGACGCTCTGCGGCCCGAGGGCGTGCACCCAGGGATAGTCGAGGGTGTGCTTCACCGACAGCTCGCGGAGCTTCACGAAGCTGCCGTCCTCCACGAACTCCTCGTACAGCAGGTGCCGCTCGGAGTTGAGGGTGTACTGGCAGCGGACCGTGCCGGCCACCACGGGGCACTGCTCGTTCGCGTTCCGCGCCCCGGCACCGAAGTACTCGGAGATGCGGCGCGTGAAGTTCACCACCTTGTTGCCGAACCGCCCGTCGAGCAGGAAGCTCACGGTGGTGCGCGGGCCGATGCTCAGGTCGTTCCCCCAGTTGAGGGTGAACCTGGGCTCGGGGCTGCCGAGGAACTTCTTGAGGATCGTGCACTTCCCGTCGCTCGACCGGGCGCGGGAGACGATGACCCCCTCGGTGCCCGCGATCGGCTGGCAATTGGAGCCCAGCCAGCCGGCGGTGACCTTGTTCCCCTGCGCGTCACGCGGGAAGTAGGCGCCGTAGAACTCCCCCACCGGCTGCCCCACCACCACCGCGTTCAGGTAGCCGTAAATGAGGGTGTCGCTCGCCGTGACGAGCTTCTCCACGCGGGAGCGGTTCGCCGAGTACCCGACGCGGGTGTTCCACTGGATCCCCCGCACATCGGCGACGAGGGCGTTCAGCCCGAGCTCGATCCCCTTGTTCGTCAGCTCGCCCACGTTCTGCAGCTGCGAGCTGAAGCCCGAGCTGAGGGGGAGGTTGACGTAGAGCACCAGGTCCTTCGAGCGCTTCTGGTAGGTGGTGAACTCGAGCGACGCGCGGTCGTTGAGGAAGGCGACGTCGAAGCCCGCCTCGATCTCGGTCTGCCGCTCCGGCTTGAGGTTCGAGTTGCCGGCGATCGAGCCCGGGGTGAGCGCCGGCTTCCCGGCGCGCGAGCCGACCGCGTAGTTGTTGAAGATGCTGTAGGCGCTCGGCGGCTGCCCGCCGGTCTGCCCCCACGCGGCGCGCAGGCGGAGCCGGCTCAGCGCGTTGTCGAGGACCGTGCCGTTCCAGAAGGGCTCCTCGTTCACGTTCCACGAGGCGCCGAGGCGCGGGTAGAGCTGCCAGCGCTCATCGGGACCGAAGGCGCTGTTCGCCTCGTAGTTCGCGGCGCCGGTGAGGTAGAGCCGCTTGCCGAAGCCCAGGCGCTCCTCGAAGAAGCCGCCGAGGGTCCGGATCTCGGTGATCCCCTGGCTCGACGACGGCGTCGCGCCGCCGGACCCCACGGTGGTCTGGCCGGGGGAGAGCCCGAGGGCCGCCGCGCGCACCTCGTCGTAGTGGTCGGAGGTCTGGCGGAAGCCGATGGTGCTCGTCGCCTCGATGGAGGGGAGGACGTTCCCCTTGTGCGTCGCCGTCAGGTCGTTGTTGTAGCGCTGGATCGCGCGGGTGGGGTTCTGCACCGACCCGGTGAAGGAGGCCCCCGTCGCCTGCGGCGGGATGTAGTAGGTGAAGGCCTCGTCGCCCCGGTCGAGGCCGAAGAGGTAGTTGACCGTGACGCTGCTCAGCGGCGTCCACTGCGTGCTGAAGCTGCCGATGAAGCGGTTGATGTTGTCCTGCGCCTTCCAGTTCGCGATCACGTCGAGCGCGTTGGTGCCGATGATCGGGCTGTACGGATAGCGGCCGAGGTTCGCGTTGTAGGCCGGGTTGAACGAGGTGGGGGTGAAGATGAGGGTGGTGATGACGCCCTGCGTCTGCTCCCCTTCCGGCACGAAGTTGGTGCGGCGCTGGATGTAGTTCCCCTTCACTGTGAGGGAAAGCTTGTCCGAGAGCTGCTGCGTGAGCGAGGCGCGGGCGTTCACGTTGTTCAGCCCCGTGCTGCGCACGATGCCGCGCTCGTTCTGCCAGAGCCCGGACAGGTAGTAGCTGGTGCCCCCGTTGCCCCCGGTGACCGAGAGCTGGTTGGTGGCGCCCGTCGAGGTCTGGAAGATCTGGTCCTGGTACAGGTACCGGGTGATCGGGTCGCCGATCGCCTTCGCACCGCCGAACAGCACGTCGCCGCGGCCGGCGGTGGGGGACTCGTTCATCTCGAAGTACCTCGGCACCTTCCCCATGGTCCCTTCCACGCGGTAGGTGACCTGCGGCTTCCCCTGCGTGCCGCGCTTGGTGAAGATCTGGATCACGCCGTTGTTGGCGCGCGAGCCGTAGAGGGCCGCGGCGGCGGCGCCCTTCACCACCTCGACGCGCTCGATGTCGCCCGGGGCGATGTCGGCGAGGGAGTTGCTCAGCGCGGCGCCGCCGCGGCTGGCGTTGGCGCCGAGGCTCACGAGCGCCTCGGAGTTGTTCTCGGCGATCACGCCGTCGATCACGATCAGCGGCTCCGCGCCACCGAGGATCGAGCCGGTGCCGCGCAGGCGGATGCTCACGCCGCCGCCGGGCTGGCCGTTGTTCTGGCTGATGACCGCGCCGAGGACCTTGCCCTGCAGCGCCTTGTCCACCGACTGCGCCGCGGGGGCGTCGTTCACTTCCTCACCCCGCACGGAGGTGATGGTGTTGCCGAGCTGCTGGCGCTCGGTGGGGGCGCCGGTGCCGGTCACCACGACCTCGGTGAGCTGCACGGCGGTGGGCTGCATCTCGATCGTGCCGAGGGCCACGGCGCGGTTGGCGCCGAGGGCGACCTGGCGCGTCATGCGCCCGTGGCCGATGTGGGAGAAGATGAGGGAGACGGTGCCCGGCTGGAGCTGGGCGCGGAGGGTGAACTGACCATCCTCGGTGGTGAGGGTCCCGAGCTGCGTGCCGCCCACGAGGACGGAGACGCGGTCGAGGGGGCGCTGGCTGCTCGCCTCGATCACCCGCCCGGTGATCGTGTAGCCCTGCTGGGCGACGGCGGGGGCGGCGGCGCCCACCGTGGCCGTGAGGAGGGCAAGGGCGCCGAGCCAGCGGCGCCGGGAGTGTACATCCATGGACCAGACCTCCATGAGGGGGGGCAGGACCGCGCGTCCCCGGGACGCACGGCGGGGCCCGCATCGGCGTTGCCCATAGCGGGTGTCACCCGGCCGGACCGCAGCCGGGATCCCCGTACTATGGGCACCCGTCCCCGAGGAGGGCAAGCGTCGCTCCGCACATCCCCGGATGCCTCCGCGCGGCGCTCGCGGGGCCCCCCGCGGGAGCCGGCGCCCGCACGCGCCGAAGGAGCCGCTTGCGCTCTGCCCCGGGCGGGGCGCACGTTAGGGCTTCCCGACGTCCACGTCACCCGTCTCCCCCCCACGGAGGCTCCATGCGCGTGCGGCTCCCGCTGTACTCCACGGTGGTGATCACGCTCTGCGTCCTCAGCGCCTGCAAGCCCGCCCAGACCCAGTCGCTGGTGAAGGCGGTGAAGGAGGTGAAGGTGACGGTCACCTGCAGCGCCACCTCGGATTCGGTGTGGGTGAAGGTGGACCCATGGACGGCGGGGGTGGAACGGAACACCGACCTGGAGTGGGACCTCACCGCCGCCTCCACCGCCGACACGATGACCGTCACGGCGAAGAGCCCGGGGAACTGGCCCTACGACGACGCCCCCCCGTACGGCGCGAAGAAGGGGGGCAAGAAGGCGAAGGCCTCGAAGATGAAGTCGGGCGCGCCGAACGGCGTGCCCTACGGGTACAACATCGAGGTGACCTGCCGGAACGGGGCGGGGCCGAGTCACAAGCTGGTGATCGACCCCGAGCTGATCATCGTGAACTGAGCGTCGCCGGGACCACGTGCGCCGTCGCGCAAGGTCCCGCGATCCCCTCCCTGGGGTAGTCGAATGGTGCACACCGGCGAGCGACAGAGCCGCAGCTTCGCCCCGCCCGAGCGCATCGGCCCCTATCGCGTCCTCCAGCAGATCGGCGAGGGCGGGATGGGGGTGGTGTACGAAGCGGAAGAGATCGGCCCCGTCCGGCGCCGCGTCGCGCTGAAGGTGGTGAAGGACGGGCTGGGGTCGCACGAGGTGCTCGCCCGCTTCGACGCGGAGCGCCAGGCCCTGGCCGTGATGAATCACCCGGGGATCGCGCGGGTGCTGCATGCCGGCGCGACCGACGCGGGCGCCCCGTACTTCGCCATGGAGCTGGTGCGCGGGCTCCCGATCACGCGCTTCTGCGACATGAACCGGGTGACGGTCCACGACCGGCTCGTGCTCTTCGCCGACGTGTGCGCCGCCGTGCAGCACGCCCACCAGAAGGGGGTCATCCACCGCGACCTGAAGCCGTCGAACATCCTCGTGCTCGAGGAGCAGGGCCAGCTCCAGGCGAAGATCATCGACTTCGGCATCGCCAAGGCACTCGGGCCGCAGCTCACCGAGCGCACCCTCGTCACCGGCTTCGGGCAGGCGCTGGGTACGGCGGCGTACATGAGCCCCGAGCAGGCGGAGTTCTCGGGGCACGACGTGGACACCCGCGCCGACATCTATTCCCTGGGCGTGGTGCTGTACGAGCTGCTCGTGGGCGAGCTTCCGGTGGACCCGACGCAGGTGGGGCTGCACGTGTTCTTCGCCCGCCTCACCGCGGGCGAGCTGAACCCGCCCGCGCTGGCGACGCGGCTCGCGGGCCTCGGCACCGGCCAGGCCACCGTCGCGCACGCCCGCCGCACCGACCCGCAGCAGCTGCGCCGGGCCCTCACGGGCGACCTGCAGTGGATCGTGCTCAAGGCGATGGCCCCCGAGCGGGGGATGCGCTACGAGACCGCGAACGGGCTGGCGGCCGACGTGCGGCGCTACCTCGCGAGCGAGCCGATCGTGGCGCGCCCGCCGACGACCGGCTACCGGCTGAGCCGCTTCGTGCGCCGCCATCGCGCCGGCACGATCGCCGCGGCGGTGGTGACGGTGGCGCTCACGGCGAGCTCCATCCTCGCCACGCTCGGGATGGTGCGCGCCACGCGCGCCGAGCGCACCGCCGCCGCCGAGGCGCGCGCCGCGCAGGAGGTGACGCGCTTCCTGGTGGATCTCTTTTCGGTCTCGCTCCCCAGCGAGGCGCGCGGGAACGCCGTCACCGCGCGCGACCTGCTGGACCGCGGTGCGGAGCGCGTGGGGCGCGACCTCGTGAACCAGCCGGCGCTCCAGGGCCGCATCATGCACACCATGGGCACGGTGTACACCGCCCTCGGCCTCTACCAGCCAGGCAAGGCCCTCTTGCGGGACGCACTCCGCGTGCGCGAAGGGCTGTACGGCCCGGCCGACACCCTCGTCGCGCAGACGCTCGGCGAGCTGGGGGCGGTGAGCCGGAATCGCGGGGAATACGACGAGGCGCTCCGCGACTACGACCGCGCGCTGGGGATCCGCCGCGCCGCGCTCGGCCCCGATCACCCGGATGTGGCGTACACCATCGCCGGGATGGGGGCGGTGCGCTACGCGCAGGGACGACCGGCGGAGGCCGAGTCGCTGTACACCGAGGCGGTGCGGCTGCTCGCCAGGGCGGGGGTGCGCGAGGACGAGCGGCTCGCCCGCGCCCTGTCGGGGCTGGCGGCGGTGTACTGGTCGCAGCACCGCTACGCGCAGGCCGACACCGCCATGCGACGCGCGCTCGCCATCCAGCAGCGCGTGCTCCCCCCCGACGACTTCCGGATCGGCGCCACCCTGAACAACCTGGGGGCGCTGGCCTTCGAGCTCGGCCACCTCGAGGAGGCCCTCGGCGACTACGCCCGGGCGCGGGAGATCTCCGGGAAGACGCTGCCCCCCGGGCACGTGTACCTGGCGCAGATCGACAACAACATGGCGGAAGCCTACTGGAAGCTGAAGCGCCCGAACGAGGCGGAGCCCCTCTTCCGCCGCGCCCTGGCGGCGAAGGAGCGGGCCCTCGATCCCTCGCACCCCACGATCGCCTCCACGCTGAACGGGCTGGCGGGGCTCCTGCGCGACGCCGGCCGCATGACGCAGGCGGAGCCACTCTACCGGCGCGCGCTCGCCATCCGCGAGGCCCGGCTCCCACCGGGCAGCCCCGACCTGGCGCAGACGCTGCGCGACTACGCCGCGCTCCTTCGCGCGACGGGGCGCAGCGCGGAGGCGGCCGCGATGGAGCAGCGGGCGGGATCCCCTGGCCGGTAGCCCGCGATGGCGCGCGCTGCGCTGCGTCGCGGCGTGCGCGCTGCCGGCGGCCCTGGCGGGATGCGCCGCCTTCGCCACCGTGCGCCCGGCACGGCTCGAGCCCGGATGGTCGGCGCACGCGCAGCTGTCGTATGCGCAGTCCCCCGGGGAGGTCGCGTCGTGGTTCTACGATCTCGAGGACTGTACCACCGCCTGCAGTCGTGCGATCCTCGCGGAAGACGCAACGGTCGCGTGGGCACGGGTGCCGGGAGGCGGCGTCCCATTCGCGCTGGGGGTGGGGATCAACGGGCTCTTCCCCTTCGCCGAGGGCTATGCGCAGGTCGGCAGGGGGCGCGTCCCGTGGGGAATCGGGGGGCGGCTGGGCCTCCCGACCGGCGGCTGGTACCAGCACCAGCTCTTCGCCCGCGCCGACGTTCCCCTGGGTAGCGAGCGGCGGCTGCTCTGGAATCCCGGCGTCTTTCTGCAGACTGGCCATTCACCGAACCGGGCAAGCACCGGCCACTTCTTCGGCGTGGTGCAGGCGGTCGGCGTTGAGTTGCCGCTCCGCGGATTCGTCCTGCTGCCGTCGGGCGCCCTGGCCTGGGGGCGCGCGGAGCGCCGGTCGTACGGCGAACGGATCGGCCCGGAGTCGGCGGTGTTCGGCACGGTGGGGGTGGCGATCACCTTCCGGTGAACCACCACCCGGCGCGTCGTCGGCTCAGCGTTCCGGCAGCGCGCGGAGGAATCGCGCCAGCTCGGCTCCCCAGATCGCGGGCTGCGAGTGCGTGCCGTGGCCACGCGTCGCCGCGCTGGTGGGGATGAGGATGTACTGCGCGTGCCGCACCCGCGGGATCAGGCGCTCCATGAGCCCCAGCTCGGGCGGGTTCACGAAGTCGTCGGCGGAGTTGATGGCGAGCACCCGCGCCGTGATCGCCTCGAGGCGCGCGGACGGGTCGTAGTCGCGCGAGGCGTCGAAGGCGTAGATCACGTCGTTCGCGTCGTGCGTGCGCGCCTGCCGGTCGAGGTACGCCAGGATCCCGGAGTCGGCGGCGGCGCGCGTGGGGAACTGCCGCTGCTGCACGAGGGGGGCAGAGGTCATGATGAAGAGCTGCCCCATCGCCGCGCGCAGCCCGCGCACCGGCTGGCGCTCGTAGTCGCCCCCCGTCCACTCCGGATCCTGCTCGATGTCGTCGATGATCATGCGCCGGATCATGCGGTTCCGCCCCGCGATCGCGGCGGGGGCGCAGGCGAGGGGGACGAGCCCGTCCACGAACCCTGGGTGTTCCTCCCCCCAGATCCAGGCGTGCATGCAGCCCATGGACGTGCCGAGGATGAGCCGCAGGTGGTTCACCCCGAGCCCCTCGGTGAGGAGCCGGTACTGCGCCTCGACCATGTCGTCGTAGGTGTACTTCGGGAAGCGCACGCGCATCCCGTCGCTCGGCTTGCTCGAGGCGCCGTGGCCGATGCCGTCGGGGAAGATCACGTAGTGGGTCGCGGTGTCGAGCGGGGCGCCGGGGGCGAAGAGGGGCGACATCGGGGCCACGAGGCCGGTGCCCGAGCCGGTGGTGCCGTGGAGCATGAGGACCGCGTTGCGCACCACCCCCTTCGCGTCGCGGCGCGGGCGGCCGAGGGTGACGTAATGGATGCGGAGGGCGGGGAGGGTCTCGCCGGAGCGGAAGTGGAAGTTGGGGAGGGTGAAGTCGCCAGCCTCGCTCGGGATGACGGCGGCATACCGCTCCCGGATCCGCACCGTCCGCTCCAGCTCATCACGCGACTGGAGCACCTTCTGCCGCAGGTCGGCGGGGAGGGCGGGGTGCGCGGCGAGGAAGCCATCCACCGCCTGGAGGGCCTCCGGCGACTGCTGCCCGCGCATGAACGAGGCGATCCAGCTCCCCAGGTAGAAGATCCGGCGGTTGCGCTGGATCCAGAGGAGGGAATCGAGGGCGGGGGTGAGCCAGGGAAGGGTGAGCGCGGCCTGCGCGGGATCGTTGAACGCGCCGAGGCTTGCCGTGGCCCACTCCTCGTTGAGGGTGGAGTCGGCGAAGTAGCGGGTGAAGTAGTCGCGCTTCACCGCCGCGTCGGGGAAGGCGGCGCCGGCGATGAAGGCCCGGCGCTTCCCGCTCACGCTGTCGCGCGCCGCCTCGCGGGCGATGAGCGCCGCCGCCTCCTGGTGCGCTCCCGCGGCCAGGGTGGTGACGATCGCCCAGCGGGTGGGCTGGCGGAGCGGGAGCCCCGCCGCGCTCGTGCTGTCGAGCCACGCGAGCAACCGTGCCCGTGCTCCCGGCGTGCGGGCCACGTCGACGTAGAGGTCGAGCGCCCCCTTCCGGATCCCGTAGGGCCGCGTGCTGTCGCTCGCCTGCGCGAGGAGCAGCGACTCGGCGGCCGGCTGCCCCGCGTCGCGCTGCGCGCGGGAGAGGTAGCTCGTGATCACGCGCCCCGCACGGCCGAGGAGCCCCGCCGCGACCTGCTCGTCGCGCTCGCGCGGCAGCTCGCGGAGGAGCATCGCGAGGTAGCGGTCCGGGGCCAGGCGCGCGTCGCGCACGAGGTCCCACATCGCGCCCCACAGCATGGCGCGGAGGAAGGTGTCGGGCACCTCGCCCACGTGCTGCTCGAGCCACCCGGCGCTGCGGTCGTCGAGCATCACCAGCGCATAGGCGTGGTCGTTGGCGTTGGCGAAGACGAAGTCGGGGGCGGGGAGCCCCACGGCGCCCGGCACCTCGACGCGCGCGCCGGTGAGCTCCACGGGGATGGAGACCGGCGTGCTCCCCGCGCGCCAGAGCACCACCTCGGTGCGGATCGGCCAGTTCCCCGCGCCGGACAGGGCGCTCGCGGGACGCTGGGCGAGGGTGAGCCGCGCGATGCGCCCATCGCGCAGCTGGAGCTGCTGCTCCAGCACCGGCATGCCGGGGCGCAGGATGTACTGCTCGCCCCAGGGGACGAGGTCGCGGTGCGCCGCGCGCCCGATCGCCGCGAGGAGGTCGCGCCAGGTGGCGTTGCCGTAGGCGTGGGTGACGAGGAAGTCGTGCACGCCGGCGCGGAAGGCGGAGTCGCCCACCAGGTAGTTGAGCTGCTTGAGGATCCCCGGCGCCTTGTTGTAGACGATGGGGCCGTAGTTGCTCTTCGCCTGGTCCAGGTTCGCCAGCGACTGCCACACCGGCGTGGTGCCCGCGGTGCGGTCCACGTCGTAGGCGAGGGGCTTGTTGCGCAGGTAGAACGACATCCAGGGGTTCGGCTGCCCCTCGATCTCCTGCATCTTCGCCGCCATGTAGGTGGCGAAGCCCTCCTTCAGCCAGAGGTCGTCGAACCAGCGCATGGTGACGTAGTCGCCGAACCACTGGTGCGCCACTTCATGGTAGATGGTGGCGCGCCGCCCGAGCCGTTGCGTGAGGGTGGGCGGCTCGCGGTAGATGAAGCTCTCCTCGTTGAACATCGTCACGCCGGGATGTTCCATCCCGCCGAAGGGGAAGGCGGGGGCGAGGAGGTGCTGGAACTGCTGGAAGGGATACGTCACGCCGAAGAAGCGCTCGAAGGAATCGAGCGCGGAGGCCACCTGGTCCTGGAGGGAATCGCGCTCCACCTCCTGCACCCGCGTCGCGCGGACGAGGAGCGGGGTGGGGCGCGTGGTGCCCTCGAGGGTGCGCCAGGGGCCGGCGGCGAAGGCGAACAGGTAGGTGGGGAGGGGCTCGCTCTCGCGGAAGTACACGGTGGTCGCGCTGTCCCCCGCGGGCTCGGCGCGCTCGGTCACCCCGTTCGCGATCGCGCTCCACCCGTGGCGCACGGTGAGCGCGAGGGTGAGCCGCGCCTTCATGTCGGGCTGGTCGAAGCAGGGGAAGAGGGCGTTCGCGTCGGAGGGGACGAGCAGGGTGTACAGGTACTCCGAGCGGTCGGCCTCGTCGTGGTAGCGGATGATGCTCGCGCCGGCGGGGGCGATGCGCGACGCGAAGCGCGCCTGCACCTCGTTGGCCCCCGCTCGCAGCGCCGAGGCGGGGATGCGCAGGTGCGCGCCGTTGTACCACCCCGCCGGGAGGGCGCCCCCCTCGCGCGTGCCGTAGGCGCGCCCGTTCACCACCAGCGCCTCGAGCCGTGGCCCGCGGAAGTCGACGATCACGTCGTCGCGCCGGCCGAGGGTGAAGCGGAGGGTGACGTGCCCCCGCGCGGTGTCGCGCTCGACCACGTTGAGCCGCACGTCGTAGCGCACCTTCCGGATGTTCGCGGCGCGCGCGGTGGCCAGCGCGTGCGACACGCCGGGCCCCATGCGGGGATCGGCGGAGTCGGGGCGGGCGGGAGCGGTGGTGTCGGCGACGCCGAGGATGGCGGCCAGCAGGAGCGGGAGGATTGCCATGATCGGATGCTACTTCGTCGGGGGGATCGCGGCGAGGGACTGGCTCGTTTCGATCGCGGGGTCGTTGCGCCGGCCAGACGGGGTGATGATGAGGGGGTACGATCTGGAACCCCTGATCGTCCCGCGAGCGCCTGGGGCTCCGGTCCGCCGGACGCCTGGGTGAGAAAACAGGAAAAGAGCGAAAAGGCCGCGTCCATCCAGCGCCGATCGAACTCCAGTTCACCGGGCCGGGAATCCTGAATTGATGAGGAGCGGTCAGCAGGTACAGCTCGTACCCCCTCATCGTCACCTCGTCCGGCCGGCGCATCGAGAGCCAGGATGCGCAGGGATCCATCGCTCGTATCGTCGTTTTCCTGTTTTCTCACCCCCTCGGGCCGGCGCGAGCCACCCTGCCGGGACGCCAGGTCCCTCGCTTCACTCGGGATGGAACGCTTCGAGTTCCCGCCGCAGGTACGGCGCCGTCCGGGACTCGGGCACGCGCGCCACCTCCTCCGGCGTCCCGAACGCCACGATGCGCCCCCCCTCGTCCCCCGCGCCGGGCCCGATGTCGAGCACCCGGTCGCTGCGCGCGATCACGCGCGTGGTGTGCTCCACGATCACCACCGTGTTCCCCGCGTCCACCAGCCCGTCGAGCTGCGTCATCAGCTTGTCCACGTCGCTCGGGTGCAGCCCGGTCGTGGGCTCGTCGAGCACGTACAGCGTGCCCCCCCGCTGCCCGCGCTGCAGCTCGGTCGCGAGCTTGATCCGCTGCGCCTCGCCCCCGGACAGCTCCGTCGCCGGCTGGCCGAGCCGCAGGTACCCGACCCCCACCTGCCGCAGCACCTCGAGCGCGCGCCGGATCGCCGGCTCCTCCGCGAAGAAGTCGTACGCCGCGTCCACCGTCATCCCCAGCACGTCGGCGATGCTCTTCTCGCGGTAGCGGATCTCCAGCGTCTTCGCGTTGTAGCGCGCCCCGTGGCAGGTGGGGCAGGGGGCGTACACGCTCGGCAGGAAGAGCAGCTCCACGCACACGAACCCCTCCCCCTCGCAGTGCTCGCAGCGCCCCTTGGCCACGTTGAAGGAGAAGCGCCCCGCGTCGTACTTCCGCGCGCGCGCCTGCTTCGTGGAGGCGAACAGCTTGCGCACGTGGTCGAACAGCCCCGTGTACGTGGCGAGGTTCGACCGCGGCGTGCGCCCGATCGGCTTCTGGTCCACCACCACCAGCCGGCGCACCTGCTCCATCCCGCCCGCGATCCGGCCGGCCACCCCACCCCCAGGCCTCGAGAGGAGCTCGTCCTCCTCCTCCGCGGCCGGGATCTCGTGCCCGAGCTGCTCCGACACCAGCTCCACCAGCGCCTGGCTCACGAGGCTCGACTTCCCCGACCCCGACACCCCAGTCACGGTGGTGAGCACGCCGAGGGGGAGCCGCACGTCGAGGTCGCGCAGGTTGTTGCGCGTGATCCCCTCCAGGTGCAGCCATCCCGCCGGCTCGCGCGGCGTGCGTCGCTCCACCGCGCGCGTCTCGAACAGGTAGCGCGCCGTGGCCGACGCCTTCACGCGCGCCAGCCCCGCGGCCTCGCCGCTGTAGAGGATCTCTCCCCCGTGCACTCCCGCCGCGGGCCCCACGTCCACGATCCAGTCGGCGCGGCGGATCACGTCGAGGTCGTGCTCGACCACGAACAGCGAGTTGCCGCTCGCCTTGAGCCGGTCGAGCGCCACCAGCAGCGCCTCCGTGTCCGCGGGGTGCAGCCCCGCCGAGGGCTCGTCGAGCACGTACACCACGCCGAACAGGTTCGAGCGCACCTGCGTCGCCAGCCGCAGCCGCTGCAGCTCCCCCGGCGAGAGGGTCGGTGTGCTGCGCTCGAGCGAGAGGTAGCCGAGCCCCAGGTCGAGCAGCACGTCGAGGCGCGCCACGAGGTCCTCGGCGATGCGCTGCGCCACGATCACCTTCTCCGGATGCTCGCTCCCTCCGCTCGCGGCGTCGGCGCGTCCCTCCGCGTACGGGCGCAGCAGCTCCGCGAGCCGCCCCATCGGCAGGTGCGACATCTCGGCGATGTCGAGCCCCTCGAACTTCACCGCGAGCGCCTCGCGCTTCAGCCGCTTGCCATGGCAGCGTGGGCACTCGGTGCTCACCAGGTACTGCGCCACCCGCTTGCGGTTCGACGCGCTCTGCGTGGTGGCGAAGGTCTCGAGGGCGTACGTCCGCGCGCTGGTGAAGGTACCCATGTAGCTCGGCTCCTCCCGCTTGCGGACCGCGCGCTTCACCTCCTCGTGCGTGTACCCCGGGTACACCGGCACCTGCGGCTGCTCGTCCGTGTAGAGGATCCAGTCGCGGTCGCGGCGCGACATCTTCTTCCACGGCGTGTCCACGTCGTAGCCGAGGGTGATGAGGATGTCGCGCAGGTTCTGCCCTCCCCAGGCGAGCGGCCAGGCGGCGATGGCGCGCTCGCGGATGGTGAGCGAGGGGTCGGGGACCATCGAGGCCTCGGTCGCGTCGTACCTGCGCCCCACGCCGTGGCACTCGGGGCAGGCGCCCTCGGGGGTGTTCGGCGAGAAGGCCTCGGCGTACACGATCGGCGCGCCGCGCGGGTACTCGCCCGCGCGCGAGTAGAGCATGCGCAGCAGGTTGGAGAGGGTCGTCACGCTCCCCACCGAGGAGCGCGACGTGGGCGACCCGCGCTGCTGCTGGAGCGCCACGGCGGGGGGGAGCCCCTCGATGTCGGTGACGTCGGGGATCCCCATCTGGTCGAAGAGCCGCCGCGCGTACGGCGCGACCGATTCCAGGTAGCGCCGCTGCGCCTCGGCGTACAGGGTGCCGAAGGCCAGGGAAGACTTGCCCGAGCCCGACACCCCGGTGAAGACGACGAGGGCATCGCGCGGGACCTGAAGGTCCACGTCCTTGAGGTTGTGGGTGCGCGCGCCGCGCACCCGGACGAAGCCGGCCTGGTGGTCGCTCATGACAGGGAGCCGCCTAGCGATAAGTGCGCCAGCGGGGCCATGTTTCGCGCATGACCCCGCCTGTCCCTCCCGCCGACCGCCCCCTCGCGCGCCCCCTTTCCGCGATCGCCGCCGCGATCGCGTGGACGGCGATTGCCGTCGTCGTCGCGGCCCTCCTGCGCCTCTGGCATGGCAGCTGGACGGTGGCCGGCCAGGCGCTGCTCGCTCCCCTGATCTTCGTCCCCTTCGTGCTCGGCCTGTGGGTGGTGGAGCGGGCCCGCGAGCGGCCCGCCCCCTGGTGGGCGGCCCTCCTCGTCGGGCTCGGCGGGGGCGCCTTCGCCGGGCTGGCGTCGAGCATCTTCCTCCCCGCGCTGGGCCCGATCCGGCACAACGCGATCGGCGGAATGTTCTGGGGCACGATCATCGCGCTCGGATGGGCGCGCGGCAGCGGCAGCCGCTGACGTTGCGCGGCCCGGGGGCCCTCGTGCATTCTGCGGCGGGAAATTCCAGGAGCCCCGTGTCTTCGCTGATCCAGATCCGCCGCCTCTGGGACCACGCGGCATGGACCGACGTGGCCCTCCTGAGCGCGCTCGAATCCGTGGCTGAGCCGCCGGCGCAGGCGCTGCGCGAGTACGCGCACGTGCTCGGCGCCGAGGAGACGTGGCTCTCGCGGCTGCAGGGACGCGCCTCGCGCGCCGCGGTGTGGCCCGAACTCACCCGCGCCGGCGCGGCGCAGCTCGGCCGCGAGCTGCGCGCGGGCTACGAGGCCCATCTCGCCTCGCTCACCGACGAGGCGCTCGACCTCGCCGTGACCTACACCAACAGCGCGGGGCGCACCTTCAGCACGCCGGCGGGGGACATCCTCCTGCACGTGGTGCTGCACGGGCAGTATCACCGGGGGAAGGTGAACCTGCTGCTGCGGCAGGCGGGGATGGAGCCCGCGCCGGTGGACTTCATCGGCTTCGTGCGCGGCGTGCCCGCGGCGACGAATGGCCCCGCGCGGGCGGTGGCCCCATGAGTGGCGACGTGCGCGAATGGGCGCGGCTCGCGTCGCTCCTGCGCCGCACCGTCACGGGGCCGATGTGGCATGGCCCCTCGCTCGCCGAGCTCCTCGAGGAGGTGAGCGCCGGGCAGGCGGTGGCGCACCCGGTGCCGGGCGCGCACAGCATCGCGGAGCTGGTGCTGCACATCGCCGCGTGGGCGGAGATCGCGCGGCATCGGCTCGCCGGCACCCCGCCCCAGGTGACCACGGCGATGGACTGGCCTCCCGCGGATGGGATGGACGCGGGCGGGTGGCGCGCGGCGCGCGCGCGGATGCACGACGCGTACGAGTCGCTCGCCGACGAGGTGGAACGGCTCGGCGACCGCTCACCCGACGAACAGGTGGCGGGCGGCGAGCAGACGCTGCACTTCCTGCTGCACGGCGTCGTGGAGCACGGCACCTATCACGCCGGGCAGATCGCGATCCTGCGGAAGTAGCTCGCGTCCGGTTTCGGGTGGCGCCCGGAGTTCCTCTCGCAACGCGGTGCGGCGCGGATGAACCGGGTTTCGCGGATGCAACGGTGTCGGGATGGCGATCCCACCCGCGTCGCGCCTCACCGAGCAAAATGCCAACACCAAACGGCTTGGGAACGGCCTCGGGAAGCCCGGGCCTTCCCGAGGCCGTTCCACCAACAAAGCAGCACTCGAGGGGGATGAGATTCCGGTCGCTCGCGCATCGGGACCGTTTCCATCCGTGAAACCCGCGTCATCGGTGCAGCACCGCGTGGCGCGAGTGGCAAGGGCCGCACCGCGTGGCGCGAGGAGCCCGGCCGCGCCGCGTGGCGCGAGGGGCAGCGATGGAACGATGCCCCGAGGCTTCCCCCGCTTTACATCCTGCCCCTCGATGGCCAGACTACAGGTGACCCATGCGTCCGGAGACCGCTCCATGCGTCACAAGGGAGAACGCCACATTCCCGACTTCGCGCACCACCCGAAGCCGGTGCACGCCACCGGGGCCACGCCGGCGGCCCGCAAGATCGAGCAAGCCCCGGTGAAGCGTCGCGAGCCGGTGGCGAAGCCGCAGGCCACCTCGGCAAAGTCCGGCCGGCGGGGGCAGTGATGCCCCCCGCCCCGGGGTGGGCGGTGCTGGCCACCTTCTCCTCGGGGCTCGAGGCCGACATGGCGCTCGCGCGACTCGAGTCGGCGGAAATTCCCGCGATGCGCGCCCCGACCGCGGCCACGGGGATCTTCGGCCCGGGGTTCGGCGGGCGCACGAGCCACGGGGTGACGGTGCTCGTGCCCGAGGGGGTGCTCGCCGAGGCGCGCGAGCTGCTCGATCCCGCCGACGCCGGGTAGCGCGCGGGTGATCGAGCGCCTCGTCACCGGGCTGCGAACGCTCGCGTCGGCGCCGGCGAACGCCCTCGGCGATCCCGGGAGCGCCGCGCCGCGCGGCGACCTCGCCGACGCGATCCGCCTGGAGCTCGACTGCCCGCAGCAGTCGCTCACGCCGCGCCAGCGCGCATCGCTCGCGCGGCTCGGAGACCTCCTCGAATCCAGCGGGCCCGATCCCCTTGCGCTGCATGGCGCGGTGCGCGACGCGTGCGTCGCGCTGGAGCTGGGCCCCTCACCACGGGAATGATCGACGTGAAGCACCAGGCACTGGCACTGCTCGCCCTCCTCGCGGCATGTGCGGGGCGAAGCGACGCCCCCGCGCGCGGCGACACGACCGCTGCGGCGACCCCCGCGGACTCCGCGCCCGCCGTGGCGCGCGGGG
>DASWVQ010000122.1:0-17193 GCA_036401195.1 Gemmatimonadaceae bacterium | reverse complement strand
CGCCGCCCTGCGCGAGCGCCGCGGGGCGGTCGACTTCGCCGAGGATCGCTTCGCCGCCGTGCGCGCCGCGCACGAGGGGGCGATGGTGGAGCTGCGCAGCGCGGAGCTCACGGCGGTGGCGGCGGAGGGCGAGTCGGCCGGGGCGCGGCAGGCGCTGGAGCGCGCCGAGCAGGCGCAGCGCGAGCTGGCGCAGGCGCAGGCGCGGCTCGATGCGCTGAACGCCGACCGGCGGCTGCACGATGAGCTGGATCGCGCCTTCTCCGACCTGCGCACGGACCTCAACGTCCAGCTCCGCCCGGAGATCTCGGAGGTGGCGAGCGGCTTCCTCACCGACCTCACCGACGGCCGCTACACGGAGCTGGAGCTCGACGACCAGTACAACGTGCTGGTGCTGGAGGACGGGATCCCGAAGCCGGTGATCTCCGGCGGGGAGGAGGACCTGGCGAACCTGGTGCTGCGCCTCGCGATCTCGCAGATGATCGCGGAGCGCGCCAACCACAGCTTCTCCCTCCTGATCCTCGACGAGGTGTTCGGTGCGCTCGACGAGGCGCGGCGGCACAACGTGGTGGACCTGCTGCGCCGGCTGCACGACCGCTTCGAGCAGGTGATCCTCATCACGCACATCGAGTCGGTGCGCGAGGGGCTCGACCGCGTGGTGACGGTCCGCTACGACGAGGAGAGCGGGGCGGCGGTGGCGGTGCAGGAGGACGTCGCGGGGGTGCTCGACGAGGAGGGGGGCGCCCTCCTCGCCGGTGCGCTCGCGGGCGTCGCGGTGGCGGCGGAGGATGGCACGGGCGACGGCGCGGGTGACGGCGCCGGGCGCGGTGCGGAGGGGGCGGGCTGATGGTCGCGCGTCCCTGGCGGCCGACGGGGGGGGCGACGAGCGGCCCCCACCTGGCGCAGCTCGACGAGATCGGGCCGCTGAACCAGGTGTTCAGCGACGCCTTCACCGACCGCTATCGCAAGGACGGGATGGTGGGGGTCCGGGTGCCCTTCCTGAACCCGCTCGTCTGGCGGTACGCCATCGAGGACGCCGCCGCCGGGGCGATGCTCTGGCGCGACGAGCGCGGAGGGATCGTGGCGTTCAACATGGTCCATCGCTCGGGCGCCGAGGGGTGGATGGGCCCCCTCGCCGTCAAGGCGGACTACCAGGGCTCGGGGCTGGGGAAGGAAGTCGTGCAGCGCGGGATCCATTGGCTGCGCGAGCAGGGGGTGCGCGTGCTCGGCCTGGAAACGATGCCGCGCACGATGGACAACATCGGCTTCTACTCGGGGCTGGGCTTCATCCCGGGCCGGCTGACGGTGACCCTCACCGTGGAGGCGCTGAACGCGCCGCGGGGACCGCTGCTGCTGCGCCGGCAGGGGAACCGCGAGCGGGAGGAGACGATCGCCGAGTGTCGCGCGCTGGTCGGGCGGCTGGCGCCGGGGTACGACTACACGCGCGAGATCGAACTGACCGAGTCGCTGGCCCTCGGCGACACCGTCCTGCTGCGCGACGCGGGGGGTGCCCTGGTGGGCTTCGCGCTCTGCCATACCGCGCCCCTGGTGGAGGGGCGCACGCGCGAGGAGCTGCGCGTGCTCAAGCTGGTGCTCGACGACATGGCGCACTTCGACGCGATGGTGGCCTCGCTGCGCGACTTCGCCCGCGCGAGTGGCACGCGCCGCGTGGCGATGCGCGTGCAGGGGGAGTACGAAGAGGCCTACCGGCAGCTCGTCGCGATGGGAGCCCGCGTGCGCTGGACCGACCTGCGGATGGCGCTGCGCGGCTTCGAGGAGCGCACGCCGGCGCGGGGGATGATCCTCTCGAACTGGGAGATCTAGCGCCGGCGGAGGGCGTCGCGGGGCGCGGTGCAGGCTCCTCGCGCCACGCGGTGCAGGCTCCTCGCGCCACGCGGTGCTGCACGGATGACGCGGGTTTCTCGGATGAAGCGGTGTCGGGATGGCAGCCCCACCCCATGCGCGCGTCACCGAGCAAGAGTCAACACCGAAGAACCTGGGAACGGCCCCGGGAAGCAATGACTTCCCGGGGCCGTTCCAAAAAACGATCAAGGGCTCGAGGGGCATGCGATTCTGCCAGGCCGCGCATCGGGACCGTTTCATTCGCGAAACCCGCGTCATCCGTGCAAGCACCGCGTTGCGCGAGGAGCCCTGGATGCAGGTCGCGGGAGGAGCCCCGAAGGCACCGCGTTGCGCGAGGAGCCCTGGATGCAGGTCGAGGGAGGAGCCCCGGAGGCGCCGCGTGGCGCACCGAGCCGGTGCGCCGCGACCCGCGACCCGCGAGGCGCGAGGATACCGGCGGCCGGCGTCGCCGGCGCGCCGCTACTTGTCCTTCGGCAGCGGGGGCGTGCCGCGCACCACGATGCGATAGATGAGCAGAAAGATCCCGCCCATGAGCAGTGCGTGGATCCAGCCGGGGGCGTCGAACATGAGTGCGCCGACCGCCCAGACGACGAGCATGACGATCGAGGCGATGATGCCAATGTCCATCTGTCGGTTCCCCTGGCGCGGGTCGTGGAAAGGGTGATTGCGGGAGTCCCCGGCCGCTCCTACATTCTGGCGCACGGGGTCGAGGAGCTCCGTTTTTGAGCCAACAAGTCCTTCGGGTGGGTTCGATAATCTATACCGACGCCATGCCCTCCGGTGCGGGGGAAGGCGGCAGGTTGTAGTGAGGGCCTCAACTTTCGACAGGGCTTCAAAAAACCCTCCTCGGTCTCGCCTGTCGGAGCCCCGTGGCACACCCACGGGGCTCCCTTTTTGCAGCCGGGATCGGCCAGCGGGGCGCGGGCGGCCAGGCGGCGGGGCCGCCGGCCCCGCCGCCGCCCGCCACCCCGCGGCAGTCCTGTTCCCCAGCGAGGTCCGATGCCCGAAGTGACGGTGACGCGCCGGATGCACTTCAACGCGGCGCACCGCGTCCACAACCCGGCGTTGTCGGAGGAAGAAAACGCCCGGTTGTTCGGTCCCTGCAACAATCCGAACTGGCACGGGCACAACTACATGCTCGACGTGTCGGTGACCGGGCCGATCGACCCGCGCACGGGCTACGTGATGGACCTGAAGCTGCTCAAGGAGCTGGTGCAGGCGCGGGTGATCGACCAGGTCGATCATCGCAACATGAACCTCGAGGTGGACTTCATGCGGGGGGTGATTCCCACGGCGGAAAACATCGCGATCGCCTGCTGGCAGGTGCTCGCGCCGCACGTGGCCCCCGCGCGGCTGTCCAGGCTCGTCCTGTGGGAGACACCGAA
Organism: Gemmatimonadaceae bacterium; assembly: GCA_036401195.1. GTDB lineage: Bacteria > Gemmatimonadota > Gemmatimonadetes > Gemmatimonadales > Gemmatimonadaceae > JACDHQ01. The sequence goes on along the minus strand of DASWVQ010000122.1, from coordinate 13,948 downwards.
TCACTATGTCGAGTACGAGGGGCGATAAGGGGCGGCCGCTGCCGCGCCGTACCGAGCACACCCAGGTGGTCCCGCTCCGCCCCGTGACGAGCGAGGGGGGGCAGCGCGAGCTCGAGGGGCTGGTGCGCCGCGAGCTGGAGCTGCTGGGGGAGGATCCGGAGCGGTCGGGGCTCATGAAGACCCCGGAGCGCGTGGCGAAGGCGATGGCCTGGCTCACCAAGGGGTACTCGCAGCGCATCGAGGACGTGGTGGGCGACGCGATCTTCGAGGAGGAGCACCGGCACATGGTGATGGTGCGCGACATCGAGTTCTACTCGATGTGCGAGCACCACCTGCTCCCCTTCTTCGGCGTGGCGCACGTGGCGTACATCCCCGACGGACGGATCGTCGGCCTCTCCAAGCTGCCGCGCATCGTGGAGGTGTTCGCGCGGCGCCTCCAGGTGCAGGAGCGGCTCACCGAGGAGATCGCCGGGGCGATCGAGGAGGTGCTCCACCCCCTCGGCGTGGGGGTGGTGCTCGATGCGTCGCACCTGTGCATGATGATGCGGGGGATCGAGAAGCAGAGCTCGCGCACCATCACGAGCGCGCTCCGCGGCACCTTCATCACCGACGGGCGCACCCGCGAGGAGTTCATGCGCCTGGCGCACGCGCCCTCGCACCGCGGGTGATGGCCGCCCGCGCACCCGGGGGTCACGGGCCGGGAGAGGGGCCGCTCGCCGGCCGGCTGGCGGTGGTGACCGGCGCCTCGCGCGGGATCGGGCTCGCCTGTGCGCGTGCGCTCGCCGGGGCGGGGGCGCGGGTGGCGATGATCGCGCGCGGGCTGGAGGCGCTGGAGGCCGCGGCCCTCTCGGTCGGCGCGGGTGCGATCGCCGTCGCCGCCGACCTCGCCCTGTCGCACGCCGCGGCCCGCGCCGCCGACGAGGTGGTGTCGGCCTTCGGCGCCCCCCCCGACCTGCTGGTGAGCAACGCCGGGATGTTCGCCCTCGCGCGCGTGGAGGACACCGACCCCGCGCAGCTCGAGGGGATGCTCGCGACCAACCTGGTGGCGCCTTTTCTCCTCGCGCGGGCGCTGATCCCGGGGATGCGCGCGGCGGGGCGGGGGGACCTGGTGACGATCGGCTCCATCGCCGACCGCGTCACCTTCCCCGAGAACGGCGCGTACGCCGCCTCCAAGTTCGGGGCGCGGGCGATGCACCAGGTGCTGCGCGCGGAGCTGGCGGGGAGCGGGGTGCGGGCGATCCTCGTGTCCCCCGGACCGGTGGACACCCCGCTCTGGGACCCGATCGATCCGGACACCCGCCCGGGCTTCACCCCGCGCGCGGCGATGCTCCCCCCCGAGGCGGTGGCCGACGCCGTGCTCTGGGCGGTGACACGCCCGGCGGCGGTGAACGTGGACGAGCTGCGGCTCTCGCACAGCTAGCGCCGGTGCACGCAGAACTGATCGACGCGCTGCGCTGCCCCGCGGCGCACGCGGACAGCTGGCTGGTGGCGATGGCCACGCGCACGGTGGATCGCGACCTCCTCGAGGGGACGCTGGGCTGCCCGGTGTGCCGCGCGGAGTACCCGCTCGCCGGCGGGGTGGTGCGCTTCGCGACGCCGGCGCCCCCCACGCCCCTGCCGGTGCCCTTCGCGCGCCTGGGTGAGGAGACGGCGTTGCGCCTCGCCGCACTGCTCGACCTCACCGACGCCCGCGGCGTGGCGCTGCTGCTGGGCGCGTGGGGCGCGCTCGCGCCGGCGGTGCAGGAGATCTCCCCCGCGCGACTCCTGCTCCTCGACCCGCCGGCGGGAGTGCCGCTGGGCAGCGGCACCTGCGCCATGGAGGCCGGCACGGTGGTCCCGCTGGCCACCGGCAGCGTGCACGCGGCCGCGATCGACGCGGCGCACGGCGCCGCCGGGCAGGTGGAGGGGGTGGTGCGGGCGGTCCGGGCAGGCGGGCGGATCGTCGCGCCGGTGTCGGTGGGGGTGCCGGCGGGGGTGGCGGAGATCGCGCGCGACGACGCGGTGTGGGTGGGAGCGAAGGAAGCGGTGGCGTCGCCGGTGGTGCTCCTCGAGAGGAAAAGCAACGGCCACTGACGGCCGCCGGCCCTCGGCCCTCGGCTCTCGGCTCCGGAATCGGAAGCGCGCCTGGCCGGCTTCGCCGCCCTTTAGCGCGCGAACCGCACGAGGTTGACGGTCGCCGAATAAGGAAATCGCCGCGGTGCGCAACGCGCACTCGCGGCGATTCCGTTTTCGTGCCGAGAGCCGAGGGCCGAGAGCCGAGGGCTGGCGGCCGTCAGTGGCCCTTGCCCTTCCTAGGCCACCCCCGCCGGCTCGTGCTCCTCCACGTAGAGCGAGTCGATCAGCGCCTTGTACCGCTCCCCCACCACCTTCCGCTTCACCGACAGCTTCGGCGTGAGCTCGCCCCGCTCGATCGAGAAGTCGTGCTCCAGCAGCCCCACCTTCTTCGGCTGCTCGAAGCGCGCCAGCCCCTCGAGCTCCTTGAACACCTCCTTCTCCATCTTCGCGCGGATGATCGGGATCTGCAGCAGCTGCCCGCGCTCCGTCCACACGATGTTCTTGTAGCCCGCGTACTTCTCCAGGTTGTCCCAGTTGGGGACGATGAGGATGATCGGGTACTTCCGCTTGTCGCCGATCATCACCGCCTGGCTCACGTACTTGTTCGTCTTGACCTTGTTCTCGATCGGCTGCGGGGCGATGTTCTTCCCCCCCGCCGTGACGATGATGTCCTTCTTGCGGTCGGTGATGGCGAGCATGTTCCCCTCGCGCAGCTCCCCGATGTCGCCGGTGTGGAGCCAGCCCTGCGCGTCGATGGTCTCCGCGGTGGCGTCGGGGTGCTTGTAGTACCCCTTCATCACGTGCGGCCCGCGGGTGAGGATCTCCCCGTCGTCGGCGATGCACACCTCCACCCCCGGCACCGGCGGGCCCACCGTGCCGATGCGGAACTGCGTGGGGGTGTTCACCGTGATCACCGGCGAGGTCTCGGTGAGGCCGTAGCCCTCGAGGATCACCAGCCCGGCGGCGTAGAAGAACTTGTTGATCTCGGGCGCGAGGGGCGCGCCCCCCGACACGAAGAAGCGGAGCTGGCCCCCGGTGCGCGCCTTCAGCTTGCTGAACACGAGCTTCTGCGCGAGCGCGTACTGCGCCGCGAGCAGGCCGCGCGGCGTGCGCCCCGCGAAGCGCTCGTCGGCCCACCGCTCGGCCACCGCGCGCGCCCAGAAGAAGATGCGCTTCTTCGCCGCGCCCCCCGAGAGGGCGTTGTCGAGCACGCGCGCGAACATCTTCTCGTAGAGCCGCGGCACCGACAGCACGAGCGTGGGGCGCGCCTCCACCATGTTCTGCGGCACGCTGTCCACCGATTCGGCGTACGCGATCGAGCAGCCCACGTGGAACATCAGGTAGTGCCCCGCCATCCGCTCGAAGACGTGCGACAGCGGGAGGAAGCTCAAGCAGACGTCCTTTCCCTCGAAGGGGATCACCTCCGCCGCCGCCAGGACGTTGGAGTACAGGTTGTCGTGGCTGAGCATCACCCCCTTCGGGTCGCCCGTCGTCCCCGAGGTGTAGATGAGCGTCGCGATGTCGTCGGGGTTCGCGGTGAGCGCGTCGGCCTTCCATCGCGCCGCCGCCTCCGGGGAATCCGCCTGCGCGCCCCGCTGCTCGAGCTCCGCGAGGGTGAGGTCGGCGCCCTCGCCGCGCTCGTCCATGAAGGTGATCACGTGCCGCAACGCGGGGCACTCGGCGCGGACCTGCGCAATCTTCGCCAGCTGCCCCTTCGTGGAGACGAAGATCGCCACCGCGCCCGAGTCCTGGAGCAGGTAGGGGATCTGCTCCGCCGGGAGCGTGGGATAGACCGGCACGTCGGTCATGCCGGCGGTGAGGCAGGCGAAATCGGCGATCGCCCACTCCGGGCGATTCTCCGAGATGATCGCCACGCGATCGCCGCGCTGCACGCCGAGGGCATGCAGCCCCAGCGCCACCCGCCGCACCCGCTCGAGCACCGTGCGATGCGAGATCGGCTGGTACTGGCCTCCCACCTTCACCTGCAGGGCATCGGGCTTGTCGAACTTCGCGCACGCATCGAAGAACAGCTGCGTGAGCGTGCCCGGCCTGGAGTTCCGGGGTCCACCGCTGGCGATCATCGCGCCTCCACGTGAGTCCTCACGGGAAGATAGGATCGCGCACGCGGGGCGCCAGCCGCGTCGGGAAAACTCCGGGCGACGCGCGCTACTGGCGGCGGAAGGGCACCGTGAACAGGACCGGCGATCCCGGAACGTCACTGCCGCGGTAGCGGACGGTGGCCTGCACGACGACCGTGTCCGCGCCCGTGGTCGATGCCGCGACCGGGCGGAGCACCACGACCCGCGACGCGAGCCCGCTCGCGTCGGTCGTGTCGGTCGCGGTCCGCCGGTTCACCCCGTCGCCCAGGTACGCCGCCGGGCTGTCGCCGACCGGCGCGGGCTGGCTGAGGATCGTATAGGAGACGATCCATCCCCCCACGCCCGGCGCCGGATCGCCGCCCCCGAGCACGCGCACCCCGAGCCCGGGGCTCGCCACGTGCGAGGTGTCGCCGAGCGCTCGCTTCCACGTCACCGGGGCGATCGTTGCCGGCTCGGCCCGCGCCAGCACGGGGGCCGGCACGACCAGCAGCGTCGCCACCGGGCTCTGGAGCCCTCCCACCTGCCCCACGAGGCGGGCGCCACTCCGGATGCTGTCGCCGATCACGAAGCCCTGCGCGGTGACGTGCAGCCCACGGTCGAGCACCACCCAGGTGGGGGCGTCGTCGACCGTGTCGCCCGCGGCGGTCACGCCGATCACGCGCAGCGGCGCCGCGCGTCCCGTGCTGTCGCGCAGCGTGTCGTTCACCACCACCGAGGGCCAGGGCAGCTTCAGCTCGGACAGGGTGAACACCCCGCTGCCCGGTTCCGAGATCTTCAGGCACCCGGTGGCGGCGAGGAGGGCGCCAAGGGCGAGCGCGACGCGACGCGGGATCATGCGTCCACCTCCCCCTGCGCGAGCCGCTCGGCGAGGGCCATGTAGGCGCGGGCCGCCGGATCCTCGGGCGAGCGCACCACCAGCGGCTGCCCCGCGGCGAAGGCCTCGGCCACCGCGGGGGAGCGGGGGACCTGCATGTCGAGCACCAGCTCCCGGGGAAAGTGGTCGCGCACGTAGGTGGCCACGCGCTCCGACATCGGGTTGCCCGCCTCGTACATCGTGAGCACGATGCCGGCGAGGGAGAGGGCGGGATTGATCGACGCCATCTCCCCCAGGCCGCGCAGGAGCTGCGCCGAGGTCTGGAGCGCGAGGGGCTCGCACTGGAGGGGGACGATCACGCGCTCGCTCGCCGCGAGCACGGCGCGCGTGACGGGGCCGAGCCCCGGCGGGGCGTCCACGATCACGAGGTGCCCGCGGTCCACCGCGCGACGCACGAGGGTGGCGAAGCGGTCGGTGCCGGCGAAGAGCCGCTGGTACTCGCCGTGATCCCCCTCGTCGGCCACGCTGCCCGCGAGCAGGACGCGCAGCCAGGGAAGGCCGGAGGGGAGCACCAGGTCGGAGAGCTCGCGCGAGCCATCCACCCAGTCGGCGATCCCCGGGAGGGCGCCGGTGCCGCGGATCCCGAGGGCATAGCGCACCGCCCCCTGCGGGTCGGCATCGATGAGCAGGGTCTTCACGCCCCGGAGGGCGTAGGCGGCGGCGAGGTTGATGGCCGTGGTCGTCTTGCCCACCCCACCCTTCTGGCTCACCACGGCGATCACGCCTGGCACCCGCTATTCCTCCCTGGCGGCATGGCCGCCCGCGCCGCCCCCGTCACCACCCGCCCCCTCGTCGCCGAACCCCAGGTCGCCGTTGCGGATCTGCTCCAGCGTCGCCTCGGCGTGGCGCACCCAGCGCTCCGCCTCCGTCCCACCGGGCGGGTGGGCGAGGAAGGCCTCCAGGTGGTACTCCGCCCCGCTCTGCTCGCCGCGCTTGAGGAGGAGGAAGGCCAGCCCGTAGTGGGCCCCGGACAGGGAGGGGTCCACCTCGAGGGCGCGCCGGTAGCAGCGGATGGCGTCCTCCAGCCGGCCGGTGCGGCTGTACGCGATCGCCATGTTCTGGAGGATGCGGCTGTCGTTCGGCCGGTCCCGGAGGGCCAGCCGATACGAGGTGAGGGCCGCGTCGAGGTCCCCCTGACGTTCCAGGGTCAGCGCCTCGTTGAGGTAATCGAGGCGCTGCGGCTTCGGGGGGCTGTCGGACGTGCCGCCGAGGAGGCGGCTCCACCAGGACATGCGGTCGGTTGCGGGAGGCGCGGTGGGGGGGAAGATGGCCGTCGCGACCGTGGCCACGGCGCGGAACGACCCTCGGCAAAGCTACTTGCGTGCCGTGGGCGGAGCAACGCTCTCACCGCTTACCCGCGGGCGAGGCGGCGGGTAGCTTCCCGTCATGCCGCGCCGCTATGCCGTGGAGCCCACCAGGGGCGTGTTCGAGGTCGACTGGCCACTGTTCGGGGAGCTCTCGCGGGCCCTCGCGCTGAAGGTGGCGCGTGAATGGGATCCCGACCTCGTGGTGGGGATCGCCACCGCCGGGGTGATCCCGGGGGCGACGATCGCCGCGATCCTCGACCGGGAGTTTCACTCGATCATCGTGAGCCGCCGCTACCACGCGGAACGGGTGCGGGAGACGCCGGCGGTGTTCGGCGAGGTGAACCCGGGGGTGCGGGGGCAGCGGGTGCTCGTGGTGGACGAGACCTGCGACTCGGGGACGACGATGCGGCTCGCCGTGGCGGCGATCGTGAACGCCGGCGCCGCCGACGTGCGCACCGCGGTGGCCTTCCGCACCGGGTCGTACGAGCCCGACTTCCACGCCCTCGCCACCGAGAGCACGATCGTGCTGCCGTGGGATCGGGAGGTGCTGGTGGACGGGGAGCTGGTGGTCAACCCGCTCTACCGCGATGCGCTCTCGAAGCAGGGGTGACGGCGGGCGGGCTTCACCGCGCCGGCCGGTGAGGGTGAGAAAACAACGAAAACGAGAAAAGACCCAGTCGGTCCGGTGGAGAGGAGGTCGTCCTCGCCTGGAGCGATGGGTCTTTTCTATCTTTCCCTTGTTTTCTCACCTCAAGCGGCCGGCGCAACACGCCCCGGCCGTTGGAGATCCCACGAAGCTCAGAGGCTCCGCGCTGCTTCCTCGTACGATTGGCCCGCGGCCATCCCGTCGTACAGCGCCTGCATGACCTCCGCGCTGCCGAGGAGGAAGCGGCAGCGGTCGTTGCCCGCGGCGCGGCATTCCACTTCCATGACGGCGAGGGGCTCGCCGGCCATGCGGCCGAAGAAGTCGGCGAAGAGGCCCGTGGAGAGGTGGCACGACGGCTGGCCGTCGAGCGATTCCCCCTCCGCCTCGCTCCACGCGGGGGCGTCCACGAGGGCGACGGAGTCACCGATCGCGCCCACCTGCAGCGACCCCCACCCCAGCTCCGAGAAGAAGCGCGAGGCCTCGCGGCCGAACCCCTCCACGCCGAGCGCCCCCGGATCGCTGAGCCCCTGGGCCGACAGCCATTCGCGGAAGGCCTCGTAGGTCGCCGCGCCCCCGGCATAGCCGGCTTCCTGGAGCCAGGCGGCGGCCGACCCCGCGCCGCTGTCGCGCGCGATGGCCGCGCGCAGCGTGGAGAGGGTGCTGCGGCTCAGGGAGACGAAGGGAGTCTGCGAAGGCACGGGGGGCGCGGAATGGGTCATGGGTCCTCGTGGCGTTCGGGCGCCGGTCACCCGGGCTGCCCGATCCGGCGCAGCAGCTCCGCCTCGTCGATGACGGTGACGCCGAGCTGCTTCGCCTTTTCCAGCTTGCTGCCGGCCTCCGCGCCGGCGACGACGAGATGCGTCTTCTTCGACACGCTGCTGGTGACGCGCCCGCCGTTGGACTCGACGAGGGCGGTGGCCTGCTCCCGCGAGAGGGTGGGCAGCGTCCCGGTGAGGACGACCGTCATCCCGTCGAGGGCACTCCCCGTGCGGGCATCGGGCTCCCCGAAGTTAAGCCCCCGCTCCCGCAGGCGCTCGACCAGCGCGACCGCCTGGGGATCCCGGAACCACGCCGCGACCGCGCCGGCGATCGACGCGCCCACCCCGCGCACGGCGAGGATGGCCTCCTCCGGGGCGGCCATGAGGGCGTCGAGCGACCCGAATTCCCGCGCGAGGAGGCGGGCCCCCACTTCGCCGAGCCCGCCGATCCCCAGCCCGAAGAGCAATCGTGACAGCGGCTGGGCCTTCGACGCGGTGATCGCGGTCACCAGGTTCTCGGCGCTCCTGTCGGCGAAGCGCTCCAGCGTCGTGAGCTGCTCCACGGTGAGGTCGTAGATGTCGGCGGCGTCGCGCACGAGCCCCGCGTCGATGAGCTGCTGGATGCGCTCGTACGAGAGGCCGCGGATGTCCATCGCGGCGCGCGACGCGAAGTGCACCAGCGCCTCGAGCTGCCGCGAGGGGCAGTCGAAGTTCGGGCAGAGGAGGGTGCCCCGGTCCTCGCCGGGGACCAGCGCGGTCCCGCAGGCGGGGCATCGCGTGGGCGGCGCGTACGGCGCCGGGGGGCGCTGCGGGTCGCGCCGCTCGGGGATCGGGCCGATCACCTGCGGGATCACCTCGCCCGCGCGCTTCACCTGCACGCGGTCGCCGACGCGGAGGTCCTTGTCCCGGATCAGCTCGAAGTTGTGCAGCGTCGCGAGCTTCACCATCGCCCCGCCGATCTCCACCGGTTCGAGCATGGCGAAGGGATTCACCGAGCCGGTGCGCCCCACGTTCACCTGGATGTCGAGGAGCGTCGTCTCGGCGATGTCGGGGGCGAACTTGCGGGCGATCGCCCAGCGCGGCTCGCGCCCCACGTCGCCCAGCTCCTGCTGGAGGGGGATCGAGTCCACCTTCACCACGGCGCCGTCGATCGCGAAGTCGAGGGTGGCGCGCACCGACTGCTCGATGTCGCGCGCCCAGGCGTGCACCTCGTCGAGGGTGGCGCAGCGACGGCGGTGCGGGGCGACCGGCACTCCCCACGACGCGAGCGTCTCCAGCAGCTCCCACTGCGTGCGGAAGGGGAGCTGCTGCCCCGCGGGCGCCTGCACCGAGTAGCCGAAGAACCGCAGCGGGCGCGCGGCGGTGATGCGCGGGTCGAGCTGGCGCAGCGCGCCCGCGGCCGCGTTGCGCGGGTTGGCGAATACCGGCTCCCCCGCGGCGCGGCGCTCGTCGTTCATCTTCTCGAAGCCGCTGAACGACATGTACACCTCGCCGCGGATCTCCACGAGCGGGGGGATGCCCTCGCCGGCGAGCCGCAGCGGGATCGCCCCGATGGTGCGGATGTTCGGGGTGACGTCCTCGCCGATGGTGCCGTTGCCGCGGGTGGCGCCGGTGACGAGCACGCCGTCGCGGTAGGTGAGCGCCACGGCGGCGCCGTCGATCTTGAGCTCCGCCACGTAGCCGCAGCGGCGCACGTCGTCGCCCACGTTGCGGGCGGCGCGCTCCTCCCACGCGGTGAGTTCTTCCTCGTTGAAGGCGTTGCCCAGCGACAGCATGGGCACCAGGTGCTGGTGCTTGGCGAGGGCGCTCTGCGGCTCCGCGCCCACGCGCATGGTGGGGGAGTCGGGAGTGCGCAGCGCCGGGTGCTCGGCCTCCAGCGCCTGGAGCTCGCGGAAGCCCCGGTCGTACTCGGCGTCGCTGATGGAAGGACGGTCGAGGACGTAGTACTCGTACGACGCGCGGTTCAGCAGCTCGCGCAGCTCGGCCGCCCGTGCCGCCGGGGACTGGTTCGCCATGCCGGGATCCGCGCGGGTCAGTGCAGCCCGTCGCCCTTCGCTTCCTCGTCCAGCACCTGCATCGCCACGTTCACGAGGCGTCCCAGCTCCTCGTCGGCGGCGCGGGGGAGGAGGGTCTCCGCCCAGGTGGCGTCCTCCATCTGCCCGTAGCGCTCGAGCAGGCGGCGGAGGAAGCCGAGGAGGGCCACCCGGTGCAGCTCGGCGCGCCGCTGGCTGCGCGACACGTCCTGCTGGGCGCGCAGCACCGACTCGAAGCGGTGCGCGTTGCGCAGCGCCTTGGCGGTGAGGGAGGCGACGCTCTGCGTGAAGCGCACGTCGGACTCGGAGAAGGGCTCGGTCCCGCGCTCCGTCCGCAGGAAGATGGCGCCGATGACCGCCCCCTCCCACTGGATGGGCACCACGATGATCGAGCGCACGTTCCGCATGTCGAGGGCGGCGCGCACGTTCTTGAGCATCGGGTCGCTGGCGGCGTCGGGGATGAAGACCGTCTCCCCCGAGTCGAAGGCCCGCTTCAGCTCCGGGTAGCGGTTGAGGTCCACCACCAGGTTGCGGATGGTGGGATCCTCGTAGCTCGCCACGAGCCGGGCCTCGTCCTGGTCGCCCGAGAGGAAGATGGCGCACCGGTCGAGGCCGAAGGTGTCGCCGAGCTTCCGGGCGATCGCCTGGAGGATGTCCACGAAGTGCAGCGACGCGGAGATCTCCTGGAGGATGTCGACGATGGCGGTGAGCTGGTCGCGCTCGCGCTGCAGCTCGGCGACGCGCGCGCGGAGCCGCGGGAGCTCGTCGCTGGCGCCGGCGGGGATCCCCTCAGGCGGGGTGCTGGGCGTCTGCGGCCCGGAGGGCGTCAGGGGAGCGAGGGGACTGCTGCTGGATTCCATCGGGCGCCGCCGTGTGGGCGTTGAATTCGTCGCTGTCGAAGCGGATGACGCGGTCGCGCCCCGTCTCCTTGGCGACGTACAACGCGTCGTCCGCCGAGCGGACGAGCGCCTCGCAGTCCTCGATCCGGGGGTGCGGCCAGGCAGCGACCCCGAAGCTGGCCGTCCGGCGCAGGGTGCCACCCTCGAAGGAGAATGTATGCGCGGCGACCTGTTTGCGCACCCGGTCGGCGAAGGTGACCGCGGCGTCGAGGACGGTCCCCGGGAGGAGGAACATGAACTCCTCCCCCCCGTAGCGCCCCACCCGGTCGATCTCGCGGGCCTCGTCGCGCAGGATGTGCGCGAACTGGCGGAGGACGGCGTCCCCCGCCTGGTGGCCGTGGGTGTCGTTGACGGTCTTGAAGCGGTCGATGTCGCAGAGGACGCAGGCGAAGGGCTCGTCGAGCCGCATGGCGTGCTCGAACATCTCCCGGAGCCGTTCCTCGAGGTGCCGCCGGTTGTCGAGCCCCGTGAGGCCGTCGGTCTGCGACATGTGGCGCAGCCGCTCGTTCATCTCCAGCAGCTCGCGCTCGCGCTCCTCGAGGGCCTCCTGGAGGCGCTTGATGCGGAGCATCGAGCGCAGCCGGGCGCGCAGCTCGGCGAAGTCGATCGGCTTGGTGATGTAGTCGTCGGCGCCCGCCTCGAGCCCCTCCACCTTGTTCTCGGTGGCGTCGAGGGCGGTCTGCATGATGATCGGGATGAACGGCAGGGTCTCGTCGGCCTTCACGCGCCGGGCGACCTCGATGCCGTCCACCTTGGGCATCATGATGTCGAGGAGGATCAGGTCGGGAGGGGAGGCGGCCACGCGGGCGAGCGCCTCCTCCCCGTCCATGGCGATGTCGGTGTCATAGCCCCACGACTCGAGCCGCAACCGCAGCAGCTCGACGTTGTCCTCATGGTCGTCGACGATGAGGATGCGCGACGTCGGCTCGTGCGCGGCGGTCAACGGCGGCTCAGGGGTGGGGAGCGGACGCCGCGGAGGCGGCTGACGCGCCCCCCTGCGGGGACGCGGGCTGCGGGGCGCCCAGGAAGCGCTGCACCTCCGCCATCACCGCGCGAGGCTCGCAGGGCTTGGCGAGGTAGCCGTCGCACCCCACTTCCATCGCCTTCTCGCGGTCGGACGCGAGGGCGTGGGCGGTGAGGGCGATGATGGGAATCTCCCGGGTGGCCGGGTCGTGCTTCAGCACCTGCGTCGCCTCCCAGCCGTCGATGATCGGGATGGAGATGTCCATCAGGATCAGGTCGGGGTGCTCCGCGCGGGCCTTGGCGATGCCCTCCTCGCCGTTCAGCGCCTCCGACACCTGGTAGCCGAAGTGGCGGAGGATGGTGGAATAGACGATGCGGTTGTCCTCGTTGTCTTCGACGAGCAACACCCTCTTGCCGTTGGCATCCATGCTTGAAGCCTCGCGGGGGGGTCCGCGTGGGACCGGATCTGACTGGCGGGAATGGAGATACGCCGCGGAGAACCGGAAAGGCTCGCCGCCGAGAGGGCATGTCGCAAGTTTCTTACCAGAGGCCGTCAACCCGAGGAGGGGAGATGTCGTTTGCCGGACCGGCAGGAAAGGGGGAGAAGAAGGGACTGGGGGTGCTCCGTGGACGGGGGTGGGGGTGGGGTGGAGAGGGGGAGTCGGCCGCCCAGCCCGGCCCGGGCGAATCCAGCGGAACGGCAGTGTCGGGTGAGGGCGCTGGCACCCGGCTCCCGGCGCCCGCCTACCCCGCGGAGGGGGAGTCGTGGGAGCGGGTGGGCTGGCTGGGGATGGGGATCGCCATCGGCACGGTGCTCGGGGCCGGGATCGCCCTGCTCTACGCCCCGCAGAGCGGGCTCCAGACCCGGGCGGCGATCCGGCAGCGCGGGCACACCATCGCCACGCGCGGGCGCGATGCGTGGGACGAGCTGGCGGAGGAACTCCGGAAGACCGCGCGCCGGCGGATGAAGAAGATGCGCCGGAAGGCGACGCGGGCGCAGTGGGCGGCGGAGGACTGGAGGGAAGAGAGGGGGTGGTAAGACGGGTCGAGAACGGCAACTGACGGTTGCCCGCTCTCGGCTCTCGGCCCTCGGCTCTCGGCACGGAATCGGAAGCGCGCCTGGGCCGCTTTGCGGCCCTTTAGCGCGCACACCTCGTGAGGGTACCGGCCGGGGCGATCGAGCGCGCGCGACCTCGCGCGCCGGTCGCTTCCGGATTCGTGCCGAGGCCCGATGCCTGACGGCCGAGGCCCCCGCCCTCGCAGTTGCAGTTGGCCGGAACGTCAACGACGGGCGCGGGTCTCGGGACCGACAGCCAAGGGCGTGGGGCTTCGGGCTTTGGGCCTGGGCACGAAATCGGAAGCGCGTTTGGCCGCTGCGCGGCCTTTGACGCGCGAACCGCATGAAGTTGAACTTCGCCGGAAAAGGAAATCGGCGTGGCGCCCGCAGGGCGCTCACGCCGATTCCGTTTTCGTGCCGAGGGCCGAGGGCCGAGAGCCGAGGGCTGGCGGCCTTCAGTTGCAGTTCACTGCGGTCTACCGGAGCTTCGCCGCCCGCTCCGCCGCCAGCCGCTGGTAATGCTTGTCGTTGTACTCGATCGGCGGCGCCTTGGCGATCCACTCGTACTCCGTCCTGGCCTTCGCCTTGTTCCCCATGTCCTCGTACACCGCCGCCAGGTCGAGGTGGTGCGTGATCTTGCTCGGCTCCGCCGCCACCGCCGCCTCCATGTAGCGCACGGCGTCCTTCCAGTTGGCCTCCCCGAAGGTCTTGCCGCCGAGGACGTTCTTCGCCATGAAGCGCGAGAAGCCAGACAGGCGCATGATCTCCGCGTTCCACACGCCCATCACGTGCAGTGCGCCGCCGTGGCGCGGGTTGGCCTTCAGCGCCTGGAGCGCCTGGTCGTGCACCTCGCCGGCGTACTTCACCCGCTCCTGCTTGCCGAGGGTGAGCGCCGCGCGCCCGAGCGCACGCGCGAGGGAGAAGTGCCCCTCCGCGTCCCCCGGATTCGCCTTCACGGCCTGCCGCGCGTATTGTTCAGCGCTCCTGTAGAGGGCCGTGCGACGCTCGGCGCTGGCATCGAACTCCCCCAGCTCCACCGCATCGCGCGACGCCTTCCACAGGGCTTCGTAATTTCCGGGCTCCGCCTTCACGGCGGCCTCGTAGTGCGACAGCGACGCGGACAGGTTGTTGGCGGCGCGTTCCCGGTCCCCCATGGCGATGTGGTCCTTCGCCGACTGGGCCTGGGCCACGGTGGCGACGAACAGCAGCGCCGCGGACAGCGCGGTGCGGATACTCATGGTGGAGCTCCTCATGAAG
>DASWVQ010000121.1:0-8594 GCA_036401195.1 Gemmatimonadaceae bacterium | reverse complement strand
AGCCCGATGAAGATCCCGCCGCCCCACCAGCTGACCTTCGTCAGGAGATTGCCCGCCTGCCGCGTGCCGATGAAGGAGCTCGCGGAGGAGCTGGCGCCACCGAAGCTGGCCGCGAGCCCGCCCCCCTTGCCGCTCTGGAGCAGGACGGCGGTCACGAGCACGATGCTGACGAGGATCAGTAGGACGAGGAGCGCGTAATACATCGTCTGGGGAGCGGGATGGGATTTCGGGCGAAGTGCGCCTAAACGTCAAATATCACCGGACTTAGCGTATCACGTCAAGCGCGCGGGCGGAGATGGCGACGCGCCCGCGGGCCTGCGTGGCCCGCGGGCGCGTCGTGACAGCCACCGTGGTCGCAGGCGGAGGGGTCAGCCGGAGACGAGTGCCGCCCAGCCCTGGGCTTCCAGGCTCGCGCCGCCCACGAGGACTCCGTCCACTTGGTCGGCGGCGAGGAGATCGGCCACGTTGCCGCGGTTGACGCTGCCACCATACAGGATGGGCGTCGTCGCTCCCCTCTCTCCGACGATCTCCCGAAGCGTGGCGCGGATCGCGCCGTGGACTGCCGCCGCGTCGCCCGGGGTGGCGTTCCTACCGGTGCCGATGGCCCAGACCGGCTCGTACGCGACAACCACCGTGCCGAGCTGCGCCGGCTCCAGCCCGCTCAGCCCCGCGCGGAGCTGCCGGAGCACGACCTCCTCCGTGCGGCCGGCCTCCCGCTCCTCCAGCTTCTCCCCAACGCACAGCACCGGCAGGAGCCCGGCACGCGCGGCCGCGGCGCACTTGAGCGCCGTCTCCTCGTCGCTCTCGCCGAAGACGTGCCGCCGCTCGGAGTGTCCGACGAGTGCCGCTCGTGCGCCGGCGTCGCGCGCCATGGGCGCCGACGTCTCACCGGTGAAAGCCCCCTTGTCCTCCCAGTGGATGTTCTGCACCCCGAGCAGGATGTCAGGCCGGTCGGTGAGCGCCGCGGCCGCCGCGGCGAAGGAGATCGCCGGCGGGAAGAACATCACCGTGCGGTCGGAGCGGCGCGGGTACTGGCCGAGGAAGCTCCGCATGAACGCCGTCGCGTCGGACGGCCCGTGGTTCATCTTCCAGTTGGCGGCGAAGACGGGACGCTTCATCCCTCCCTCCCGCCGCCCGCGCGGTCGAGCGCCGCCACGCCCGGAAGGGTCCTGCCCTCCAGGAACTCGAGCGACGCACCGCCTCCGGTGGAGACGTGGCTCACGCGGTCCTCCAGTCCCGCCTGGGCGATCGCCGCCGCCGAGTCGCCACCGCCCACGATCGTGGTGGCGCCGCGCGAGGTAGCATCGGCCAGGGCACGTGCCACGGCCAGCGTACCGGCGTCGAAGGGAGGCGTCTCGAAGACGCCCATCGGCCCGTTCCAGAGAACGGTGCGCGCGCCGCGGACGAGCGCCGCGAACTGTTCCATCGAGGCGGGCCCGATGTCGAACATCGCCTCGTCGGTCGGGATCTCCTCGCGGGGCACGGCGTGGGCCGCTGCGCCCCCGGCGTCGTCCAGCGAGGGCGCGACCACCGCGTCCACGGGAAGCACCAGCTTGTCCCCCGCCTTGGCGAGGAGCTCCGCCGCCATCTCCACCCGGTCGGGCTCGACGAGCGATTTCCCCGTCTCGAGCCCGAGCGCCCGGAAGAAGGTGCAGGCCATGGCGCCGCCGACGATCATCCGGTCGACACGCGGCAGGAGCGACTCGACGACGTCGATCGTCCCCGAGATCTTCGCCCCGCCCAGCACCGCCACGAATGGGCGCTCCGGCCGCTCCAGCGCACCGCTCAGGTACTGGAGCTCGCGCTCCATGAGCAGCCCCGCCACGGCCGGACGGAGGTACTCCGCGACGCCCGCCGTGGAGGCGTGCGCGCGGTGCGCGGCACCGAAGGCGTCGTTCACGTAGAGGTCCCCGAGCTCGGCGAGGGCGCGCGAGAGCTCCGGGTCGTTCATCTCCTCGCCGGGGAGGAAGCGGGTGTTCTCGAGGACGAGGAGCTCACCATCTCCCAGCGCCGCGACGGCGGCGCGCGCCACGTCGCCCACCGTGTCGGCGACGAAGCGCACCGTGCGGCCCGGGAGCAGCTCCTGCAGCCGCGTGGCCACCGGGCGGAGCGAGTACTTCGCCTCCGGCTTCCCCCTGGGACGGCCGAGGTGCGAGAGCACCACGACCCTCGCCCCACGGTCGAGCAGCCCCTCGAGCGTCGGAAGGGCGGCGCGGATGCGCGTGTCGTCGCCTACACGCCCATCCTCGAGGGGCACGTTGAGATCCTCGCGAACCAGCGCGCGGCGACCACGGAGCTCGCCGTCGCGCAGGTCGCGGACCGTGCGACGATCCATCAGGCGCTGCCCAGGCGTGCGCCCACCATGCGGAGCAGGTCCACGCAGCGGCTGGAGTAGCCCCACTCGTTGTCGTACCAGCCGGAGACCTTCACGAGCGTCCCGTCCACGACGATGGTGCTCTTCGCGTCGAGGGTGCAGGAGAACGGGTTGCCGATGTAGTCCACCGACACCAGCTCCACCTCGCTGTAGTCGAGAATCCCCTTGAGCGGGCCCTCGGCGGCAGCCTTGCGGAAGGCGGCGTTCACCTCCTCCGCGGTCGTCGGGCGCTCCACCTCCACGGTGAGGTCGGTGAGCGAGACGTCGGGCGTCGGGACGCGCACGGCGATGCCGTCGATCTTCCCCTTCACCTCGGGGATGACGAGCGACGTGGCCTTGGCCGCGCCGGTGGTGGTCGGGATCATCGACACGGCTGCGGCGCGCGCGCGGCGCAGGTCCTTGTGCGGCAGGTCGAGGATCTGCTGGTCGTTGGTGTACGAGTGGATCGTCACCATCGAGCCGTGCTTGAAGCCGAAGGCGTCGCGGATGACCTTCACCATGGGCACCAGGCAGTTCGTGGTGCACGACGCGTTGGAGACGATGTGGTGGTGCTTCGGGTCGTACTTCTCGTGGTTCACGCCGAGGACGATGGTGATGTCCTCCCCCTTGGCCGGGGCGGAGATGACGACCTTCCTCGCGCCGGCGGCGATGTGCTTCCCGGCGTCCTCCGCCTTCGTGAAGCGCCCGGTGGACTCGAGCACGATGTCCACGCCCAGGTCCTTCCAGGGGAGCTTCGCCGGGTCCTTCTCGGCGAAGATCTTCATCTCGTCGCCGTCGATGCTGATCGAGCCGTCGCCCGCGCGCACCTCGCCCGGATAGGTGCGGTGCACCGAGTCGTACTTGAAGAGGTGGGCGAGGGTCTTCGTGTCCGTGAGGTCGTTGACGGCGACGAAGTCGATCCCGGAGTCCTGCTGCAGCTTCGCGGCGCGGACGACCTGCCGCCCGATGCGCCCGAAGCCGTTGATGCCGACGCGAATGGCCATCCTCTTCCTTCCCCCGTTCAGGTGCTCCGGTCGCCCAGTGCGGGCGCCCGGCCGAAGGTGACGTAGCTGACGATGCGCGCGCCGCCGGCCAGGAGGGCCTCGGCGCAGGCGTTGAGCGTCGCCGCGGTGGTGACCACATCGTCCACCACCAGCAGGTGCGCGCCGCGCAGTGGCGGCGCCCCGGGCGCTGCACGAAACGCTCCGCGAACGTTCGCCGCCCTGCGATCGGGTGTCAACCGCGTCTGCGTGGCGGTGGCGCGCGTGCGCGCGAGCGCCGCCGGCCATACGGGAATCCCCCACCGTGCGCCGAGCGCGCGAGCCAGCAGGAGGCTCTGGTTGAACCCCCGCTCCCGCTCCCGCGTGGCGGCGAGCGGAACCGGCACGAGCGCCGTCCGCTCCGCCAGCACGTCCGCGGGCCAGTCCAGCCGCGCCATCCGCGCCGCCATCCCCTCGGCCACCCCGCGCCATCCGTGGTACTTGAGGGCGTGCACCACGCGCGAGGCCACCGCGCCCTCGGTCACCCAGCACACCGAGCGCGCCGCACGCACCCACGGGGGAAGCAGGTCGCACCATCGGCAGCGGCGTCCGGGGACCTCCGGGTGCCCGCATCGCGCGCAGCGCGGCGCCGGGAGGACCGGCACCCGGGCCCAGCACGTCCCGCAGGTGCAGCCGGCGTCGAGGGCGCCGAGGGGTCCGCCGCAGGCGGCGCACGCCCGCGGCAGGACCAGGTCGAGGAGGGCGCCTAGCCCCGCACCGAGGCGGCCATGACCGAGCGGTCGGGCGGGACCCCGAACCAGCGCTCGAAGGCCAGCGCGGCCTGCTCCAGCAGCATCGGGAGGCCGTCGAGTGCCTCGTGCCCCGCCGCCCGCGCGTCCCTCACCCATGCCGTCTCCCCCCGGCGGTACACCAGGTCGAAGACGCGCGCCCCCGACGGGATCTCCGCCACCGGCATCGGGCATTCGTCGTCGCGCGATCCCACGGGCGTGGCGTTGACGATGAAGTCGGCGCCGTCGAGCGCCTCCGCGCGCGACGCCACGGCACGCGCGAGGGGAAAGCGGCGGGCCAGCGCCAGGGCACGGTCCATCGTGCGGGCGAGGATGCGCACGTCGCGCACCCCCGCGCGCTCCGCGGCGGCGAGCACCCCCGCCGAGGCGCCCCCCGCGCCGAGGAGCGCCACGCGCGTTCCCGCGCGCCAGCCGCCGAGCAGCGCCACGGTGTGCTCGATCCCGCCCACGTCGGTGTTGTCGCCGGCCAGCGTCGTGCCCGCATCCTCGAACCAGAAGGTGTTCACGGCACCCACCCGCTCCGCCAGCGGCGAGCGCCGGTTACACGCTCGCCACATCGCCTCCTTGTGCGGGATCGTCACGTTGCCACCGGCATCGTCGCGTCGCAGCAGGGACAGGGCATCGTCCAGCCCCCCGGGCGGCACGTCCATGCGCTCGTACCGCACGGGGATGCCCGCCGCCGCCAGCGCCGCCGCGTGGATCACCGGCGACAGCGACTGCGCCACCGGGTGGCCGATGATCACCAGCCGGGCGGGATGGTGCGGCATCGGGTCAGCGGGCCTCGCGCTCCGCGGCGAGCCGGTCGAACACCTTGCGGATCTCCTCCTCCAGCTCGTCGGCCGTCGCGCGATAGACGTCGAGCTCCGCGCCCACGGGGTCGGTGATCCCCCGCCGGCTCGCGCCGCGCGACGCGTAGTCCGTGAGGAGGTACGACTTCCCCGCCCCGCCGAGCGCCTCGACGCGATCGAGGTGGTGGGGCCCCATCACGAGCACCAGGTCCGACGCATCCACGAGGGGGCGAGAGAGGAGCGTGGCCCGGTGCTGCCCGAGGTCCATGTGCCGCTCCATGGCCACGAGCAGCGACCCGTCGGAGGCGGGGGCGCCCTCCCAGGCGGAGGTCCCGGCGCTCGCCACGTCCACGTCGGGGAGGCCGCGCTCGATGGCGACCTTGCGCGCGATCACCTCGGCGAGCGGGCTGCGGCAGGTGTTGCCGGTGCAGACGAACAGGATCCTCATCGGCTCAGGCGTCCCCGATCAGTTGAGGCGCGCTCTCGCGGAGCACGCTGGCGGCAATCGCGCCGGGCCGGATCACGCGCGGGCGGCGTCCGGTGCAATCCACGACCGTCGAGGGCGCCGAGGGCCGCAGGCGCCCGCCGTCGAGCACGAGCAGGAGCGCGCGCGCCACCGCGTCGGGCCACTGCGACACAATCTCCTGTGCCGCCATCGCGGGGGGAACCCCCGGCAGGTTGGCACTGGTCGAGGTGATGGCGTCGCCATGCGCCCGGATGAGGCGCTGCATCTCGGGATGGCTGGTCCAGCGCACCGCCACGCCCCCCTCGGGGCCGCGGAGCTGCGGGGGCACGCGCCGGTCGCCGCCCTCGAGCACGAGGGTGAGGGGGCCGGGCCAGTGCCGTGCCGCCATCGCCGCCGCGTAGGTGGGCAGCGCGAGGTCGAGGCGCGCCAGCATGTCGCTCCCGGCCACGAGCACGAGGAAGGGCTTCCCCAGGGGGCGCCGCTTCATCGTCACCAGCTTCGCCACCGACTCGCGATCGATCGCGCTCCCGAAGCCGTACACCGTCTCGGTGGGGTACCCCAGGATCCCGCGCTCGGCGAGGTGGTGCAGCACGCGGGGAATGGCGGCGGAGACCTCCGCCGGGGACCAGAACGGCACGGGGCGGGGACCGGCGATCATCCGGGGAGGCCGAACAGGGCCTCGGCGCGGGCGAAGTCCCCCTCCTCGGTGACCTTCATCGCGCGCTCGCTCCCGCGCACCACGACCACGGGAAATCCCAGCGCCTCGCAGAGCGCGGCGTCGTCGGTGGCGGCACGCTTCTCCCGCCGCGCCGCATCGTGCGCGTCCACGATCATGCGGCGCGGGAAGCCCTGCGGCGTCTGCGCCCGCCAGAGGGGCTCACGCGGCACGGTCGCGATCACGCGCCCGTCCCCGTCCACCTGCTTCAGCGTGTCCACCACCGGGAGCGCCGCCAGCGCGGCCGTGCCCGTCCGGGCCTGCGCGATCACCCGGTCGATCGTGTCGTCGGTGACGAAGGGGCGCGCCGCGTCGTGCACGAGCACGATCGCCGCCTCGTCCACGAGGTCCTCGAGCCCGTTCGACACCGACTCGGTGCGCGTGCGCCCGCCGAGGGAGACCATCAGCCGGTCCACGTCGCACTGGAAGAGCCAGGGGGGCGGGTCGCCCGCGTACCGCGCGGGGAGCACCACCACCACGCTCACCACGTCCTCGCGCGCCATGAACGCCTGCACGCTGTGCAGGAGCATCGGCTTGCCGGCGATCCAGCGGAACTGCTTGAGCTCATCGCCGCCCACGCGCGACCCGCTGCCGCCGGCCACGATGATGACGCCGACGTCGCGCGTCACGGGAGCCCCGGCGCCGTCAGCCACCGAACAGGCCCGTGAACAGGTCGTGGATCGTGCGCACGCCCTGCACGCGCAGGCCGGCCGGGACGCGGCGCGGCACGCCGCGCTCCGCGACGTAGACGCGGGTCATCCCCAGGTTCGCGGCCTCGGCGACGCGCCGGTCGGTCTGCGACACGGGGCGGATCTCCCCGCCGAGCCCCACCTCGCCCACGAAGACGGCGTCGGGGGGGAGGGGGCGGTCGTACACGCTCGACGCCAGCGCGGCCGCCACCGCGAGGTCGCCCGCCGGCTCCTGGAGCCGCATGCCGCCCACCACGTTGAGGAACACGTCGAGCTGCGCGAAGGAGAGGCCGGCGCGCTTGTCGAGCACCGCGAGCAGCAGGGCGAGGCGGCGCGCGTCGTAGCCGGTGGCCACGCGCTGCGGGGTGCCGAAGCCCGCCTTGGCCGCGAGCGCCTGGATCTCCACCAGCACGGGGCGCGTCCCCTCGAGCAGCGCGGTCACCGCGCTGCCTGAGGCGGTGTCGCCGCGCTCCCCCATGAAGAGCGCCGAGGGGTTCTCCACGCCGGCGAGCCCCTCCTCGGTCATGCGGAACACGCCGATCTCGTCGACGCTGCCGAAGCGGTTCTTGGTCGCGCGCAGGATGCGGTGGTCGAGCGCCGCGTCGCCCTCGAAGTAGAGCACCGTGTCCACGATGTGCTCGAGCGTCTTGGGACCGGCGATGCCGCCTCCCTTCGTCACGTGTCCCACCACGAACACCGTGGTGCCGCTCTCCTTGGCGAAGCGCATGAGCCGCGCGGCGCACTCGCGCACCTGGCCCACGTTGCCGGGCGCTCCCTCCAGGTCGGCCGTGAACAGCGTCTGGATGGAGTCCACCACCAGCACCTGCGGGGCGAGCGACCCGGCGGTGGCGAGCACCGTCTCGAGGTTCGTCTCGGGAAGGAGCTCCACCTCCTCCGACCCCCCGCCGAGGCGGTCGGCGCGGAGCTTCACCTGGAGCGCCGATTCCTCGCCGCTCGCGTAGAGGGTGCGATGGCCGGCCGCGGTGAGCCGCGCCGCCACCTGGAGCAGCAGGGTGCTCTTCCCGATCCCCGGCTCGCCGCCGATGAGCACCATGGACCCGGGCACGAGCCCGCCGCCGAGGGCGAAGTCGAACTCGGCGAGGCCGGTCTTCCAGCGGCGCGTCTCCGCGCCCTGCACCTCGCGGAGCCGGCGCGGCGTGGCCACGCTTCCCCCCTCGGCGAGCGCGCGGTGCCCGCCGATGCGGCGCGCCGAACCGCCAGACGCCGCCGCCTTCGGGGCGGCCATCTCCTCCACCAGCGTGTTCCACTCGCCGCACGCATCGCAGCGGCCGGCCCACTTCGCGTGCTCGGCCCCGCACTCGGTGCAGCGGTAGACCGTCCGGGGCTTCGGGCTCACGTGCGCGGGCCCCCGCTCACTGCGTGAGGCGCGGCGAGAAGTTCTCGAAGCGCGTGTACATCTTGTGGAAGAAGAGCCGCGCCACGTCGGTGGGCCCGTTGCGCTGCTTGCCCACGATCACCTCGGCGACCCCTTCCACCGGGTTGCCCTCCGCCTTCGCCTTCTCCTTCTCCTCCGGCAGCATGTAGTACTCCGGGCGGTAGAGGAACATCACCACGTCGGCGTCCTGCTCGATGGCGCCCGACTCGCGGAGGTCGGACAGCTGCGGGCGCTTGTTGTCGCCAGTGCGCTGCTCCGGCGCGCGCGAGAGCTGCGAGAGGGCGATCACCGGCACGCCGAGCTCCTTGGCGAGGATCTTCAGCGAGCGCGAGATGTAGCTGATCTCCTGCTGGCGGCTCTCCGAGTCGGCGGGCCCGTTGAGCAGCTGCAGGTAGTCG
>DASWVQ010000120.1:0-9088 GCA_036401195.1 Gemmatimonadaceae bacterium | reverse complement strand
GCGCCGCCGCCACCCGTCGCTGCTGCACCGCGTAGCCGTCCCACTTGTCCATCGAGTACACCGCCTCGCCGCGCACCCTCCGCTGCGTGGGGACGAAGGGCACCTGGTTGGCGAGCACGTTCCACGTGGTGCCGCTGCGCGGCAGCCCGTCGAGCAGCCAGCGCTCCTGCGCGGCGCCGAGGATCTGCGCGTCCGGGTCGAACATCCCCGGGCAGGCGGGCTTCGTCCCATCGTCGCAGGGCTGGTCGGTGCGGTACTGCCGCGTGTCGAGCACGTTGAGCCCCAGGAGGGTGCCGTACTCGAAGCGGCGATAGAGCCGCAGGTCGGGGCCGCGCGGCATGAAGGCGCGACGCAGCGGCATGTGCTCGTAGTAGGCCTGGTACGCCGCGGCCCGGCGTCGCAGGAACGCCGCGGGGTCGGTGCCGCGCGCGTCGTGCACCCCCGCGTAGTTGTTCGCCACCTCGTGGTCGTCCCAGGTGACCACGAAGGGTGCGGCGCGATGCGCCGCCTGGAGGTCGGCGTCGGTCTTGTAGCGCGCGTAGCGATTGCGGTACGCGTCGAGCGTCGCCACCTCGGGCCCCTCGTGCTTCCGCGGCGTGTCGGTGGACACCCCGCTCTCGTAGATGTAGTCGCCCAGGTGCACGACGAGGTCGATCTCCTCGCCCGCGAGGTGCCGGTAGGCGGTGTAGTACCCCTGCTGGTAGTTCTGGCACGACACGAAGGCGAAGCGCATCCGGTCCACCGCCGCGCCGGCGGCGGGGGCGGTGCGGGTGCGCGCCACCTCGGTGCTCGCGTCCCCCGCCGTGAAGCGGTACCAGTAGTCGCGACCCGGCTGGAGCCCCTCCACCTCCACGTGCACCGAATGCGCGAGCTCCGCCACGGCTAGCGCGTCACCACGCTGCACCACGCGCGCGAACTGGGGATCGGCGGCCACCTCCCACTGGACCCGCACCGGGTCGGGACCCATCCCGCCGCCATTGAGCGGGTCGGGGGCGAGCCGGGTCCAGAGCACCACGCCGTCGGGGGTGGGATCACCGGATGCCACCCCGAGCGTGAATGGATTCCCGGCCCATCGGGGGATCGTCGCGCGCCGGAACGCCGAGGCGACGCAGCCCGGCGTGGTGGCGAGGAAGGCAAGGCCGATGAGCTGGCCGCCGCGCGCGAGGAGCTCGCGGCGCGAGAGTCGTCCTTCGCGGATCAGCCACTCGAGCGGATCGTCGTGCATCGTGGTTGGGAACGTTGGGGGAACTCACCGCGAGCGCCGCCGGCGCCGCCGGCGCCGGTCAGCGAACGGAGATTCTGGCACCGATCAGCAGCTGGCGCGAGCCCGGCACCCACGCCGTCACCGGCTGCACCCCCTTCCAGTCGTCGGCGCCCACCAGCGCGCCGATCACGAGCCCCCAGAAGGCGCCTCCCGCCGCTCCCTGGAGCGTCGCCTCGCCCGCGTCGAGGCCGTCGTCGGAGGTGGCGAGCAGCCCGGCGATCCCGCCGAGCATCAGCGCCCCCACTCCCGCCCCCACCAGCGCCCCGCGTCCGCGTCCCCGGCCGCTGCTGCGCTCGATCGTGGCGATCGCCGCGACTGGGATCGCCACCGGGATCCCTCCCTCGCCGCTCACGCGCAGGGTGTCGGCGCCATGCTCCAGCACCGTGCCGGTGAAGTCGGGCGCGAGCACCCCGGGGGCGGAGACGCGTACGCGGGTGCCCGGGGCGAGGCGGGACCAGGCGGCGCCGGTGAGCCGCGGGGGCTCGGCGCCATACGTCACCCATCGCTCCCGCCCCGCGATCGCGCCGATCGTGGCGCCGGTGACCAGCCCGTTGTAGCCGGCGAAGGCGATGAACGCTCCCTCGTTCATCGCGCTGTCCCCCCTCGCGACCACTGCCCCGAACAGGATCCCCAGTCCGGTGCCCCAGAGCGCCCCCACCCGCGCCCCCGACGCGCGACTCCGCCCCCGGTACACCTGCACCCCGGTGAGCGACGCCAGCGCCAGCGTGCGGGGCGCCCCCTTCCCCACCGCGACGGTGATCGAGTCACCACGCCGGGTGAGCACCGTGCCGCTGCGTCGGGGGGCGTCGCCCAGGCGCACGCGGGCTCCCGGCTGGAGCTCGGCGTACGAGGGCTGCGCCGCCGCCGGGGCGGCGGCGATGGCCGCGACGAGCGCGGCGAGGAAGGAAAGGGCGGGGATCCGCATGGCGGCCTCGAGTGAGCGCGCCCCCAACATGCCCCCGGCGCACCGGGGGCGCCATCGTCAGGCGATGCGCTTCTTCGTCCGGAGCATCCCCGGCACCGAAAGGAGGGCCCAGACCGTCTCCAGGAGGATGAACCCGATGCGGCGATCCACGATCGCCACCCAGGCAAGGAGGGCGGAGCCCAGGAAGTTGAGGACGTTGAACCAGCGGTCCTCGCGCGTGAAGAAGTCGCGCTGGAGGCCGAAATAGGCCGCCAGGATGAGCGCCGCGCCCAGGGTCGAGATTACTTGCATCATTGCTGCGTGTGCCCCACTGGCTGAGATTTCCGTGACCCCAAGACACGAACCATGCCCTGGCTCCGCCTCACGCTCCAACTGATCCCCCGGCTCCTGCTGCGCCCGCTGGACCTCGTCGCGCTGCTGCGGCTGATGTGGCGTTTCCGCCGGCGGGAATGGATGCGGCATCCGCCCTTCCTTCCCGTGCCGAGCACAATCTACCTGCGCTGGCGCATGCTCACCGCCTACGGCGACGAGAATGCCCTGCCGCAGGCCGACGAGCTGCTCCGCTTCGCGCGCTGGGCCACGCGCCCCGCGTGAGCGAGGCGCGGGTCCCCGCCGCGGGCGCCGCGCTCCCGGCCGGCGCGGCGGGGGCGGCAACTACCCTCCCCGCCGAGCGGGTGAAGGCGCAGGCCTACGGCCTGGGGTTCGACCTCGTGGGGATCGCGCGCCTCGGCCCCGCCGAGACCCATGCGGCGTACGAGGACTGGCTCGCCCACGGGATGCATGGCGACATGGAGTACCTCGTGCGCGGCGCGGAAAAGCGGGGCGACACGAGGCTCCCCTATCCCGGCGTGGTGAGCGCGGTGGTGGTGGGGCTCGACTACGGCGGACGCGAGCCGAGTGGCCCCGTGTCGCGCTACGCGCGCGGCGACGACTACCACGACCTGATGTGGGCGCGGCTGAACGCGCTGCAGGCGTGGATGGGCGAGCAGCTCGGCCGCCCCGTGCACGGCCGGGGCTACGTGGACACCGCCCCGATCCTCGAGCGCGACCTCGCGCGTCGCGCGGGACTCGGCTGGCAGGCGAAGAACACGATGCTCATCAACCCGCGCATCGGGTCGTTCTTCTTCCTCGGGTCGCTGCTCGTCGAGCTCGATCTCGAGCCCGACCAGCCCTTCCAGTTCGACCGCTGCGGGGAATGCCGCCGCTGCATGGACGCCTGCCCCACCGGGGCGATCGTCGAGCCGCGCCGGGTCGACGCGCGGCGGTGCATCTCCTACCTCACGATCGAGACCAGGGGGGAGATCCCGGAGGAGTTTCGCGGGGCGATCGCGGAGGCGGGGCTCGTCTACGGGTGCGACATCTGCCAGGAGGTGTGCCCCTGGAACGTGCGCTTCGCGCAGGCGCTCCGCGAGGACGCGTTCGCGCCGCGCGAGTTCCTCCGCGGCAAGGACGCGGCGACGCTCGCGCGGGACCTGCTCGCGCTCTCGCAGGAGGAGTTCAGCGCGGCGTTCCGGAAGTCGCCGATGAAGCGCGCGAAGCTGCGGGGGCTGAAGCGCAACGCGACGGTGGTGCTCGGGAGCTTCGGCGACGCGGAGAACGCCGGCGCCCTCACGCGAGCCGTCGACGATCCCGAGTCGCTCGTGCGCGAGCACGCCACGGGCCTCAGCGCGGCCGCCCCAGCCAGAGCGAGGTGAGCCCCTTCCGCCCGCTCACCCCGAACTTCCGCACCACGTCGCGGACGTACGTGTGGATGCTCGACGGCGAAACGCCCAGCGTCGTCGCGATCGACTTCTCCGACTGGTCGGTGAGCAGCAGCGCCAGCACCTGCCGCTCGGTGGGGGTGAGCGGCGTGCGCGCCACCAGCAGCCCGTGGGCGAGCAGCACCTCGCGATGGAACCAGGTGAGCCCTCGGAGCGCGTAGAGCGCCGTGACGCGATCTGCCTCCGTGAACGGCTCTCCGGGCCGCATGCGCAGGAAGCCGTAGTAGCCCTCCACCCTCGTGCTCACCGGCGCGCCCACCGCGAGCGAATCGTACACCCCGCGCTCCACGTATCCCCGGTACCGCGCGCTCCCGAACCACGCCGGGCCCACGAGGTCGCACAGGCGATTGGCGCGGTAGCGCCCCGCCTGCCGCACGTGCGCCACGGTCGACTCGTCGTGCACCCCGCGATCGATCTCGCGCAGGCGATCGCGCGTGAACGTGTCGTCGTTGGGAAGGGGACGCAGGTACCGGAGCCCGCGCAGCCGCCATCCGCGCAGGGGGTCGGCCGCGTCCTCCGCCTCGCGCACCGCACCCACCCAGTAGGCATTCTCGGCCCCGACCAGGCGCGCGACGCCGTCCAGCAGGTGCTCCAGCGCGGCATCCGTCTGGGACGCGGCGAAGGCGGACAGCTCGTCCCAGAGGACGTGGATACGATCCTGGCGCTCGGCGTCGAGCATCGGGCGTCGCTTACGTGGGGGGGGGGCGAGGCGGGGGCGGAAGCGACCGAAGATAGTGCCTCGATGCCGGCCCGCGAAGCCCGAGGGGCTCCCGGCCGCGCGGCCGGGAGCCCCTCGTCACCGCGACCGCCGCGCCCCTGCGGGCGCGGCGGGACCGCGAGGCGCGCTACTTCGTCCGGGCCGCGCAGGACACGATCGCGCCCTGGTCACGCCCGCTGATGAGGCCCGCCTTCTTCCACGAGTCCGCGAGGCTGGACACCGCGCTCACGAACTTCCCGTGGTTCGCGGCGGAGGCGTACGCCGCGGCGACCAGGTCGTTCGCCCAGGTGCCGCCATCGATGCGCCAGTTCGGCGCGCCGCTGTTGCACGAGGCCACGACGAGGGTGGGACCGGTGTTCGAGTGGTCGTATGCATCGGCATTGTCGCCGACCCCGTCGCCATCCGAGTCCGCCCACTCGGCGGGGTTCACCGGGAAGGCATCCGAGGCGTTCGCCACGCCGTCGCCGTCCACGTCCGGGTCGCACGCGTCGCCCACGCCATCCTGGTCGAGGTCCGCCTGGCTGGCATTTGCCACCGCCGGGCAGTTGTCGGCGGCGTCGACCACGCCGTCGGCGTCGGCGTCGAGCGACCAGCGCGTCGGATCGTTCGGGTACGCATCGGCGTTGTCGCCCACGCCATCACCGTCACTGTCCTTCCACTCCGCCGGGTCCGCGGGGAATGCGTCGCCGTTGTCCCCCACGCCGTCATGATCGGAGTCCGCCCACTCGGCCGGGTTGAGGGGGAACGCATCCTGGTCGTTCACGTGGCCGTCGTCGTCCAGGTCGTTGTTGAGCGGCGGGGGCGGGTTGGTGGTGGTCTCCAGCAGGAACTTGCCGCCGGCGGCGCCACCGCCATCGAAGATGACGAAGGTGAGCGTGTGCGTGCCGTTCAGCGTGAGGCCGTACGAGGTGGCCGCGACCGACCGGTCCTCCCCCTGCACCCCCACCAGCGTGCCATCCAGGTAGATCCACGAGCAGTTGTCGGCCATCAGGTGGATGACGAAGCTCCCCGTGCCCGACACCTGCGTCTCGTACTTCGTCCAGTTGAAGTTCGGGTACACGGGATTCCCGCCGCTCGAACCGAGGTAGTTCCAGGCGTTGATCCACGGCGCGTAGAAGGCATCGTAGGCCCAGGGATGCCCGCCGAGCACGAAGGCGTTGTGCGGGTTCTGCCAGTTCGCGCCCAGCCCCACCTTGGGCGTCGCCGTGCAGTACCGGGCGACCCAGTCCGAGGGCTGGTAGGTCTCCGCGATCGGGTCCCAGGCCGTCACCTGCGAGCCGCTCTGGAACACCTGGCTGGTGAGGGCCCCCGAAGCCACCGACGGTGCCAGGGCCGGCTGCACGGGAAGGGCCGTCGGCGCGTCGCGACATCCGACCATGCCGGTGGTGAGGGCCGCGAGGAGCGCGGCGGCGCGCCGCGCCGATCGATGGACCATGCTGTGTTCCTCTCTGCGTCGATGAGGGGGGGGCTCGTGCCGGCGAGGGTGGGGTACTGGGGGCCGGCTTTCGGGAGGGGCGAGTCTAACCGCGACGCGCTCACCCCACATCCCTCCACGATCGGGGAGGGGCACGAGCGGCGAGATCCCCGCCGCCCGTCACTCCCGGCTATCGGTCCGTCGACGCGCCCCAGCGATTGTCGCCCGGCGTGGCGTCCATGAAGATCCCGCCCTCCACGTCGAGCGACGCGATCGTCCCGGTCGTCTCCACCTTGAGCACCGCCTCGCGGCCGCCCTGGCGCCAGAGCGCGGGCGTCTGGTGCACGCGCTGCGCCGACCCGTCGGCGAACCGGATCACGAGGTCGAAGGGCGCGTACCAGCCTCCCACGTTGCGCACCGTGACCAGGTAGCCCCCGGCGGTCGGCGTGACCGCCTTCACCGCGTAATCGATGTACCCCTGGGTGAAGAACCAGTCGTGCCAGAACCAGCCGAGGTCCTGCCCCGTCGCATCGTTGATGGAGTTGAAGAAGTCCCACGGCTGGGGGTGCTTGCCATGCCACCGGTCCATGTACACCCGCATCGCGCGGTCGAAGGTGGCGGCGCCGAGCAGGTCACGCAGGGCCAGGTAGCCGAGCGACGCCTTGCCGTAGGAGTTGTGCGCGTAGGCCACGAGGGAGGTCACGTCGCTCGGCGTGATGATCGGCACGTCCTCGCCCGGGTTGCGGCTGGTGGCCCAGGGGCGCACGCGCATGGCGACGTACGCGGAGTCGTTGCGCACCGGCCCGAAGTCGCGCCGGCCGACGAGGTGCTCCATCGTCGTCGCCCATCCCTCGTCCATGAACGCCCAGCGCGTCTCGTTGATCCCCATGTAGAAGGGGAACCAGCTGTGCGCGATCTCGTGCTGCGCGATCAGCCGCGCGTCGCTGGTGTCGGCGAACGACTCGTCGTTGATCATCATGGGGTATTCCATGTCGGCGAGTCCCTGCACGGCCGTCATCTTCTCGTACGGATACGGCACCCCCGGCCACTCGCGCGAGAAGAAGGCGAGGGCGTCGCGTCCCCATCGCACCATGTGCGGAAAGTCGGGGGCGCCGGCGGCGTAGGCCGCCTGCACGCTCGCGCGGCGCCCCGTCGCGGGATCCACCACCACGCTCCCCCCGTCCCAGGCGTAGTGGTCGCTGAGGGCGAAGGCCACGTCGGGGATGTCGCGCGCGGTGAAGTGCCAGGCGAGCATCTCCCCCGGCGCGGTCACGCGCCGCGCCGCGAAGTCGGCGGGGGTGGCGATGCGGATCGTCGAGTCCGCGGTGAGCGACCGCTCGTACCGCTGCCGCACCGCCGGCTGGAGGAGGGCCCCGGCATTCGTGAGCGTCCCCGTCCCCCACACCGCGTAGTTGGCCGGCGCGTGGATCGTCACGTCGTAGTCGTTGAAGTCGCTGTAGAACTCCTGCCGGTCGTTGAAGTCCATCGTGTCCCACCCCCACACGTCGTCGAACACCGCGACGCGCGGGTAGAAGTAGGCGATGAACGCCGAGGTGGAATCGAGCATCCCCTCGCGATTGGACAGCGTGGCGAGGTCGTAGTGCCAGGCGATGGTGAGCCGCACCGAGTCGCCGGCCGCCAGGGGGCGGGGAAGGCGCACCGGGACGGTGGTGAAGTGGCCGGCGTCGTCACCCCACGCGACCGGCCCTCCGTTCACGGCGAAATGGTTCACGTGCACCCCGGAGGTGAGGTACGCCTCCTCGGTGGCGAACATGCGCGGCGCCCCCGGCTTGTGCACGTTGAGCAGCAGCTTGAACACCAGCGTGTCGAGCGCGTGGGGGCTGGCGTTCACGTACGTGACCTCCTCGCGCCCCGTCACCCGGCGGCTGGGCGGGGCGACGGTGAGGTCGATGGCGTACCGGGCGCGGTTCTGCCAGTAGCGCGGGCCGGGCGCGCCGTTCGGTGCGCGCGTGCCGGCCTCGTACGCCTGGCGCATCCCCCTGGCCACCCACAGGGCCGGGCCCTGGGCGTCCACGGCGAAGGGGACCAGCACCCCGGTGGCGGCGAGCACCATGGCTCGCACGACGGCGTTGGACCACGAGGGCGAGCGACGGGACATGCGACTCTCCGGTTGGGCGCGGGTCAGCACTGGCCAGGGGAAAGGTGCCCGCCCCGGTGCCGGGGCGGAAGCCGCGTGGCGTGACGCGGCTCCCCGTCTCGGAAGCCAGTTGCCGTCAGGATCCCCGTGCGCGCTCCGCTCCTGCGGAATTGACGTGGCCCTTGCGTGCAGCCGGCGGGCCCTGCCTGCGCCCCCGCCCGCGACGCAGCTGCGCGGGCGCCACCCGCCGTTCCACGAGGGCGAGCGCGCCGTCCACGACCAGCGCCAGCGCCGCGGCGGGGAGCGCGCCCGAGAGCACGAGGGGCGTGTCCGCGAGGGCGAGCCCCGTGACGATCGGCTCCCCCAGCCCGCCGGCCCCGATGAACGCCGCCAGCGTCGCCGCACCCACGGTGATGACGGCCGCGGTGCGCACCCCCGCCATGATCACCGGCGCCGCGAGGGGAAGGCGCACCTGGAGCAGCCGCTGGGCCGCGGTCATCCCCAGCGCCTCGGCCGCCTCCACCGCGTCGGGGTCGGCGTCGCGCACCCCCGTGTACGTGCCGCGCGCGATCGGGTACAGCGCGTAGAGCCAGAGCGCGACCAGCGCGGGCACCACGCCCACGCCGAGGAGCGGCACCATGAACGCGAGGAGCGCGATGCTCGGGATGGTCTGGAGCACCCCGAGCCCACCGAGTGTCGCCCCGGCCGCACGGCGGGCACGCTCGAGCGCGAGGCCGAGCGGCAGCGCGACCAGCACCGCCGCCCCCAGCGCGAGCGCCACGAGCCAGAGGTGGCGCAGGGTGAGCGCGAGGATCGCCGCCCGGCGCCCCCAGAGGTAGTCCGCGAGTGACGCCGACGCGCGCGACCCGCTCGCCGGGCCGGCCGAAGCGCCGCCCCCGCGCACGAGGC
>DASWVQ010000119.1:0-7741 GCA_036401195.1 Gemmatimonadaceae bacterium | reverse complement strand
TTCGGCCGCAGCAACACCGTCACCATCGACCTCGGCGACCGGCTCCCCGCGCCCCAGGGGCTGGGGACCACGCCGGTGGTGAACGGGGTGCAGCTCCGCTGGAACGCCAACGCGGCGACCTACGGGGGGAACTCCTTCGCGAACTACCGCGTCTATTCCACCCGCTTCGACACGGGGCGCAACAGCTGCCCGCGCGACGGCTGGGTGATGGAGGGGACGACGATCTCGGAGCAGTTCCTCGTGGGCGGGCTTCCCGCGGGGGCGATCCGCTGCTTCGCCGTGAGCGCGGTGAACCGCGGGGGGCTGGAGAGTGCCTGGTCGGAGGTGGTGATCGACGCGGCGCGCTGACCGAGGGGGGGGCGCCCGGCCACGCCGGAACGGGTATCTTCCTGTCGATGCCCAACACGATCGACATCGACGGGAATTCCCTCCGCCTGGAGGACGTGCTGGCGGTGGCCAGCGGTGCCGAGGTCCGGCTCGCCCCCTCCGCGGAGCACCGCATGCGCGCGACGAGGCGCATCGTGGACGACCTGGTGGCGAAGAACGCCGTGGCCTACGGGATCACCACCGGCTTCGGCAAGCTCTCCGACGTCGCCATCCCGCCGGACCGCCTCGCCGAGCTGCAGGTGAACCTCGTGCGGAGCCATGCGGCCGGGGTGGGCGCCCCCCTCCCCGAGCGGGAGGTGCGGGCGCTCATGCTGCTGCGCGCCAACGTGCTCGCCAAGGGCCACTCCGGGGCCCGCCCCGAGGTTGCCCGGCTGCTGGTGGACATGCTCAACGCGCGACTGCACCCGGTGATCCCGGAGCAGGGAAGCGTGGGGGCGAGCGGCGACCTCGCCCCGCTCGCGCACCTCGCGCTGACCGTGATCGGCGAGGGGACGCTCGTGCATGCCGGCGTCGCCGCCCCGGCCGACCGCCTCCTCGCCGCCGCGGGCCTCGCCCCGGTGCAGCTCCAGCCCAAGGAGGGGCTGGCGCTGATCAACGGCACCCAGGCGCACACCGCCATCGCCGCGCTCGCGCTCATGGACGCGCACACGCTGTGGCAGGTCGCGCACGTCGCCGGCGCCATGTCGCTCGAGGCGCTCCAGGGCACCCCCGTCGCCTTCGACGAGCGGATCCACCAGGTGCGCGGGCAGCTCGGCCAGGCCGCGTCGGCGGCGCTGCTCCGGCAGCTCCTCGCCGAGAGCGAGATCCGCGAGTCGCACCGCCACGGCGACCCGCGCGTGCAGGACGCGTACGCCCTGCGCTGCATGCCGCAGGTGCAGGGGGCGGTGCTCGACGCGATCGACTTCGCCTCCGGGATGATCGGCCGCGAGCTGAATGCCGCCACCGACAACCCCCTCGTGTTCGAGGACGGCACCATCGTGAGCGGCGGCAACTTCCACGGCCAGCCGGTGGCGATGGCCCTCGACGTGCTCGCCATCGCCATGACCAACCTCGCCACGATGAGCGAGCGGCGGATCGACCGGCTCGTGCACCCGGACCTCAACGAGGGGCTCCCCGCCTTCCTCACCCCCGACCCCGGGGTGAACTCGGGGTTCATGATGGCGCAGGTCACCGCGGCGGCGATCACGAGCGAGTGCAAGATCCTCTCGCATCCCGCCAGCGTGGACACGATCCCGACCGATGGCAACAAGGAGGACGTGGTGCCCATGGCGATGGGCGCCGCGTGGAAGCTGCGCCGCGTGCTGCACAACGTGCGGCACGTGCTCGCGATCGAGCTGATGTGCGGGGCGCAGGGGCTCGACTTCCTCGCCCCCCTCAAGCCGGGGCGCGGCGTGCAGCGCGCCTACGAGCAGGTGCGCCGCCGCGTGCCGAAGCTGGAGCGCGACCGCGTCCTCGCCCCCGACATCGCCGCCCTCGCCGCCGCGATCGCCGACGGCGCCTTCACCGGCGGCGCGCCCACCGGAGCCGACGCATGACCGGACTCGCCGAACCGTCCGCCTCGACGACCACCGCCCCCGCCGGCCCGCGCCCCGTGCGCGCGCCCCGCGGCAGCACCCTCTCCTGCAAGGGCTGGCAGCAGGAGGCCGCGCTCCGCATGCTGATGAACAACCTCGATCCCGAGGTGGCGGAGCGCCCCGACGACCTCGTGGTGTACGGCGGCACCGGGCGCGCCGCGCGCAGCTGGGAGGCCTTCGACGCGATCGTCCGCGCCCTGCGCGCGCTGGAGGGGGATGAGACGCTGCTCGTGCAGAGCGGGAAGCCCGTCGCCGTCTTCCGCACCCACGCCGGCGCCCCGCGCGTGCTCATCGCCAACTCGAACCTCGTGGGCCGCTTCGCCACCTGGGAGCACTTCCGCGAGCTGGAGCGGAAGGGGCTCATGATGTACGGGCAGATGACCGCGGGCTCCTGGATCTACATCGGCTCGCAGGGGATCCTCCAGGGCACCTACGAGACCTTCGGGGCCGTGGCACGGAAGCACTTCGGCGGCACCCTCGCCGGCCGCTTCGTCGTCACCGCGGGGCTGGGCGGGATGGGAGGCGCGCAGCCCCTCGCCGCCACGATGAACGAGGGCGCGATCCTCGGCGTGGAGGTGGACGAGGCGCGCATCGACAAGCGCCTCGAGACCGGCTACTGCGACCGCAAGACGCGCGACCTCGACGAGGCGCTCGCCTGGATCGCCGAGGCGACCGCCGCGCGCCGCCCGCTCTCCGTGGGGCTCGTGGGCAACGCCGCCGACGTGCTCCCCGAGCTGGTCCGCCGCGGCGTCGTCCCCGACGTGGTCACCGACCAGACCTCCGCGCACGACATGCTCAACGGGTACGTGCCCAACGGCATGTCGCTCGCGGACGCCGCGGCCCTCCGCACCGCCGATCCCGCGGCGTACGTGGCGCGGAGCACCGCCGCCGCCGTGGCCCACGTGCAGGCCATGCTCGAGCTCCAGCGCCGCGGCGCCGTGGTGTTCGACTACGGCAACAACCTCCGCACCGTCGCCCTCGACGCCGGCGTCGCAAACGCCTTCGACTTCCCCGGCTTCGTCCCCGCCTACGTGCGCGACCTCTTCTGCGAAGGGAAGGGCCCCTTCCGCTGGGTCGCCCTCTCCGGCGACCCGAAGGACCTCGCGCGCACCGACGACCTGATCCTCGAGCTCTTCCCCGACGACCAGCACCTCAGGCGCTGGATCGGGATGGCGCGCGAGAAGGTGCACTTCCAGGGGCTCCCCGCGCGCATCTGCTGGCTGGGGCAGGGGGAGCGCGCGCGCTTCGGCGTCGCCCTCAACGACCTCGTCGCCTCGGGCGAGCTCTCCGCGCCGATCGTGATCGGGCGCGACCACCTCGACACCGGCAGCGTCGCCTCCCCCTTCCGCGAGACCGAGGCGATGAAGGACGGCACCGACGCGGTGGCCGACTGGGCCATCCTCAACGCCCTCCTCAACGTGGCCAGCGGGGCGAGCTGGGTGTCGTTCCATCATGGCGGCGGCGTGGGGATCGGCAACTCGCTGCACGCGGGGCAGGTGATCGTCGCCGACGGCACCCCGGAGATGCGCGTGCGCCTCGAGCGCGTGCTCACCAACGACCCCGGGATCGGCGTCGCGCGGCACGCCGACGCCGGCTACGACCTCGCCATCGAGACCGCGGCGCGCCAGGGGATCCGCCTCCCGATGCGCGGGCGCTGACGTGCTGTCCTCCCGCTACAAGCCCTGGCACATCCCGCTCTTCCTCGCGAAGTACGCCTGGCTCACCGCCCGCCGGCGCCCGGTGCTGGTGCACTTCGAGGTCACGATGCGCTGCAACGCGCGCTGCGGCTTCTGCGACTACTGGAAGACCCCCGCCGACGCGCGCCACGACGAGCTGGCCAGCTTCGCCGACGCGGCGCGCCACTTCAACCCGATGCTCATCACCTTCACCGGCGGTGAGCCCACCCTCCGGCGCGACCTCGAGTCGCTCGTGTCGGAGGTGGTGCGCGCCACGGGGCTCTGCTACGTCACGCTGATCACCCACGGGGCGATGCTCACCCCGGAGCGCGCCCAGTCGCTCTGGGACGCCGGGGTGGACCAGTTCAACATCTCCCTCGACTACATCGACGGCCGGCACGACGACGCGCGCGGCATCCCCGGCCTCACCGCGAAGATCTTCCGCACCGTGGAGTGGATGCGCGCGCGCGACATCGGCGTCCGCTTCAACACGGTGATCAAGGACGACAACCTCGACCAGCTCATCCCCCTCGTGGAGAAGGCCGCGTCGCTCAACGCCGGCGTGAACTTCAGCGTCTACACCGATGCGAAGAACGGCAATCGCGCGCACCTGCTCGGCCGCGACCACCAGGCGCGCCTCGAGGCGGTCATCGCCGCCCTCCTCGCCTGGAAGCGCCGCCGCCCCGGGGTGATCAGCAGCTCCGACCACTACCTGGAGCAGGTGCCCCGCTGGGTGAGCGGCGCGATGCAGGAGCCCTGTCACGCGGGGATCCGCACGATCCACATCGACCCCGTGGGCCGCGTGCGCCGCTGCCCCGACTTCCCCGCCGACGGCCACTGGCGCGACTACCGCGGCTACGCGCCGATCGACTGCAACGCCTGCTTCTACGCCTGCCGCGGCGAGGCGCAGGCGCCGCTGCGCATCGCGTCGCGCGTGCGCGACGTGCTGGCATCACCCAACGCCCGCTCCGCATGACCCCCCGCACCCTCTTCGTGAACGCGCGCCAGGTCGTCACCTGCGCCGGCCCGGGGCGCGCGCGGCGCGGCGCGGAGATGGGCGATGCCGCCGTGCGCGAGGGAGTCGTGGTCGCCGTCGACGGCGACACGATCGCCCACGTCGCCCCCGAGCAGTCGCTCGGCCCCGCATGGCGCGACGCGGCGCGTGTCGACTGCGACGGCGCCTTGCTCACGCCGGGGCTCGTGGACTCGCACACCCACGCCATCTTCGGCCGCCCGCGCTACGAGGAGCAGGAGCTGCGCGCCGCCGGCGTGGACTACCTGGAGATCGCGCGGCGCGGGGGCGGGATCCACGCCTCCGTGCGCGACCTGCGCGAGCGCGACGAGGAGGCGCTCTACCAGCTCGCCCTCCCGCGGCTGGCGCGCCTCGCCGCCTCCGGGATCACCACCGTCGAGGTGAAGTCCGGCTACGGCCTCACCGTGGAGGACGAGCTCAAGACGCTGCGCGTGATCGCCCGCCTCGCCCGCGAGCTCCCCCTGCGCCTCGTCCCCACCTGGCTGGGGGCGCACGAGGTGCCCCTCGAGTATCGCGCGCGCCCCGACGGGCGCCGCGAGTACCTCCGCCTCCTCATCGACGAGATGCTCCCCCGCGTCGCGCACGAGCGCCTCGCGCGCTTCGCCGACGTCTTCTGCGAGCGGGGCGTGTACACCGTGGAGGAGAGCCGCGAGCTGCTCTCCGCGGCGCGCGCGGCGGGGCTCGCGCTCAAGCTCCACGCCGACGAGCTCAATCCCTCCGGGGGCGCGGAGTTGGCCGCCGAGCTCGGCGCCACCTCGGCCGACCACCTCGGGGCGATCTCCGACGCCGGCATCGCCGCCCTCGCGCATGCCCCCACCGTCGCCACCCTCCTCCCCGGCACCATGCTCTTCCTGGGGAAGGGAAGCCAGGCTCCCGCGCGCCGCCTCATCGACGCCGGCGTCCCCGTCGCCCTCGCGACCGACTTCAATCCCGGCACCTCGCCCACGACCAACTTCGCGCTCATCCTCACCCTCGCCGTGAGCCAGCTCCGGCTCCAGGTGTCCGAGGCGATGGTCGCCGCGACCGTGAACGGTGCCGCCGCCCTGGGCCTCGCCGATCGCGTGGGCCAGCTCGCGCCGGGGTTTTCCGCCGACCTCGCGCTCTGGGACGCCGGCGACCTCCGCGAGTTGCCTTACTGGTACGGCGAGCGTCGTTGCATGAGGTCCTGGGTGCGTGGCAAAACTTGTCACAACCAGTACTTACGCGTAACTTTCGCCCTCTGACGCCGGGGGGAATCCCCTCCCGGCGTCGTCCTTCCGTGACTGCTACCCGCCCCTGATGGCCGTCAACGTCGCGAAGCTCAAGAAGAGGGCAGCCGAGTTCGAGGCGAAGCGCCAGTTCGACAAGGCGCTCGCCGTCTACATCGAGCTGCTCGACGTATTCGACGAGCACGCCGACGAGCTGGACGTGGCGCTCTTCAACCGCGTCGGCGACCTCCTGCTCAAGCAGGGGCAGGTGGCCGACGCGGTGGATTACTACGAGCGCGCGGTGGACAAGTACGCCGAGGGGGGCTTCTTCAACAACGCCATCGCCCTCTGCAACAAGATCCTCCGCCAGTCGCCGGGCCGGTCCTCGGTGTACTACAAGCTGGGGAAGATCAGCGCGCAGAAGGGCTTCAAGGCCGACGCCAAGCAGAACTTCCTCGAGTATGCCGACCGGATGCAGAAGTCCGGGCGCATGGACGAGGCCTTCCGCGCCCTGAAGGAGTTCGCGGACCTCTGCCCGGACCAGGACGACATCCGGCTCATGCTCGCCGACCAGCTCTCGCGGCAGGAGCGCGGGCCCGAGGCGGTGGAGCAGCTCCAGACCCTCTTCGACCGCTATTCCGCCGAGGGGCGCGCGCCGGAAGCGCAGGCGACCCTCGACCGCATCAAGGCGATCGATCCCGGCTACGAGCCGCGCACCACGGGCCAGCAGCGGAGCCAGAAGTCGGACGACCTGGTCTTCCTCGACGTCTACGGCAAGGCAGCGGAGGCCGAGGCCCCGAAGGCCGCGGCGCCCGCCCCGGCGGCCCGCCCGGTGGCTCCCCCAGCGCCCCCCGCGCCTGCCGCGGCGTCGCCCCAGGCGCCGCGCCCCTCCGCCCCGCTCGCGAGCGACGCGATCGAGCGCGGCGGAGCCGACGCCTTCGACATCGAGCTCACGGCGAACGTCCCCGGGGTCTCCCCCACGCCCATGGGGGGGATCGAGTCCATCCAGCTCTCCGGGCTCGAGTCCACGAACCTCGGCGACGAGGCCCCGCCCGCGGATTCCGGCACGCTCCTCGACCTCGAGCCGACCTCCTTCGGCGACTCGATGGCGAACGTCCCCGCCATCCCCGAGCCGGGCACCGAGCCCCCCGCCGGCCTCACCGCGGCCGAGGCGGCCGACGCGCCCGTGGTGCCCACGGAGCTCGACGTCGTCCCCCCCGCGTGGGTCCCGCATCGCGTGCCCCGCGAGTCGGCGTCCATCACCCCGATCGACTTCGAGCCCATCGAGTCCGAGCCGTCCGCGGCGGGCGACGAGGTCATCGGGGGCGACCTCGAGTTCATCCTCCCCGAGGAGCCGGTGCGCGGCGCCCCGCGGCCCAGCGGCGAGATCCTCGACGAGATGATCCCCCCCCTGCTGCGGGAGGATCGCCCCTCCTCGCCGCAGGTGGACATCAGCGACCTGGAAATCGTCTCGGCCGACGAGCTCCCCTCGGCGGCTGCGCCGAGCTTCCCCGCGCGCCCCTCGCGCGAGGTGCGCCCCTCCGAAGGCGTCCCCCTCATGGACCTCTCGGTCCCCGAGGCGCCCGTCGTCGACCCGCAGCGGATCTCGCAGGCGCAGCAGATCCCCGAGCTGTCGCTGGCCGAGGAGCTGGAGGAACCCGAGGAGCAAGAAACGCTCACGCCGGCCGACGAGGAGGCGATCCCGGAGGCGCCGCCGCAGCGCGCGCGCCGCTCCACCCTCATGGCGGCGCTCTCCGTGGAGACCCTCGCCGCCGCGGTGGAGGGCGCCCCCGACGACCACGGGCTCCGCCGCCAGCTCGGCGAGATGATGCTGGAGTCGGGGAACCGCGAAGGGGGGATGCGCGAGCTCGAGTCGGCGATGAC
>DASWVQ010000118.1:0-13529 GCA_036401195.1 Gemmatimonadaceae bacterium | reverse complement strand
CCGGCGCACCGTCACCCAACCGGTGCACCTCTCATCGCGAGGCGCCTAGAGCGCCTCGGGCCCGGTGTCCTCTTCCGCCTCGGCGGTGACGGCGGCGCCCACGTAGCGGAGGGCGGAGCGAACGGCGCCCCGGGCGGGGATCACCTCGTCGGCGCGCAGGTGCGCCCCCGGCACCGCGGTCTTGAGCCGGTGCTCGAAGCGCCGGCGCATCGTCGTGCCCTTCCGGAGCAGCCCCCCGGCGAGCGCCACGTCCACCGCGGCGCGCTCGTCGGTGAAGAGCTGCCGCGCCAGCGACCGGATGTGCAGCACCAGCTCCTCGACCGCCAGCGAGATGATCGAGTTCGCGCGCAGGTCGCCCGCGTCGGCCACGCTCATCACCACGGGGGCGAGCGTCGCCAGGTCGCCCGGGGTGGCCTTCGCCGCCCACCCGATCAGCTCCGTCACGTCGTTCACCTCGGCGGCGGTGAGCACCGCGCCGGTGAGCGCCGTCTCGGGCTCGCGCCCGTCGGCGCTCGCCGTGACCACCGAGAGCGCCCGCCGCCCGATCCAGCCGCCGCCCCCCTCGTCGCCGCACACCGGGCCCCACCCGCCCACGCGCGCCGTGCCCCCGGCGGGGCCGCGGCCGAAGGCCACCGAGCCGGTGCCGGAGATGAGCAGGATCCCCGGCCCGTCGCCGAAGGCATCGTCGAGCGCCACGGCGAAGTCGCTGTGCACCACCACCTCGTCGGCGAGGTCGCGGGCGAGGAGCGCCTGCCAGAGCGCCTCGCGCTCCGGCTCGCGCCCCACTCCCGCCACCCCGATGCAGAGGACCTTCGGGCGCACGTGCGTCATCTGGCATGACGCCAGCGCGTCGGCCAGCGTCGCCGCGACGACGTCGGCGGAGTGCTCCACGCCCTCGGCGCCGCGCACCGCGCTCCCCTCGCCCACCACGTCGGCGATCCACTTCCCCTCGCCGTCGGCGACCACCGCCCGCGTCTTGGTACCGCCGCCGTCCATCCCCACGACAATGACCGTCATCGCAGCTCTTTCGTGTTCGGGCTCCCGCCATGCGGCAGGAGCGACATCAGGACTCCCACGCCGAAGGTGATCGACGTGCCGATCAGAACATACCAGGGCCAGGCGATCTGTCCCAGCGGCGCCAGGCCGCCGAACATCCCCGGGATCCATGCGGCCAGCTTCTTCGCGAACACCACCAGCGTCATGGTCCCGATCCCCACCGCCATCCCCGTGATCGCGTCGCGTTGCTGCGCGCGCCGCCAGAGCAGCCCGAGGAAGAAGGCGCCGAGCAGCCCGCCGTACGTGAACGAGGCGATCGAGAGGGCGATGACCACCACCGGCGTCCCCTGCTGCCGGTAGAGCATCGCCCCCCCGATCAGGACCACCGCCCAGAAGAGCGTGAAGCGCCGCCCCACCTTCAGCACGTCGGTGGAGTCGGGGGAGCCCCCGCGCATCGGCAGGTAGATGTCGTGCGTGCTCGCCGCCGCGAGCGAGTTGAGCGCGCCGGAGACCGTGCTCATCGCCGCTGCCAGCAGCGCGGCCAGCACCAGCCCGGTGAGGCCCGGCGGCATCCCCTCGATGATGAAGCCGGGGAAGATCGCGTCGGGCGAGGCGAACGCCTTCGCGCCGTAATACGCCCAGAGCCCCACGCCGATCAGGAGGAAGAGCGCGAACTGCAGGATCACCACCACCCCGCTCCCGATCAGCGCCTTCCGCGCGTCGCGCAGGTTCTGCGAGGCGAGCACCCGCTGGACGATGATCTGGTCGGCGCCGTGCGACGCCATGGAGAGGAAGGCGCCGCCAAGCACCCCGGCCCACATCGTGTGCGGCTTCGAGATCGCGGGCGACCAGTCGAAGAGCTGCAGCTTGCCCGCGGCCCCCGCCTGCTCCAGGATCGCCCCCCAGCCCCCGGTGACCCCCTGCCCGATCAGGTACACCGCCGAGAGGCCCCCGATCAGGTAGATCCCGGTCTGGAGCACGTCGGTCCACACCACCGCGCGCATCCCGCCGTGATAGGTGTAGATCACGGTGAAGACGCCGAGGATGAGGATCGCCACCGGCATGAGGAGCTGGGCCGGCACGACGGGCCCGATGATCAGCGCCAGGGGGATCGCCGTGGCGAACACCCGCACCGAGTCACCGAAGATGCGGGTCACCATGAACACGAGCGACGCGAAGCGCCGGGTGGCCACGCCGAAGCGCTTCTCCAGCAGCGCATACGCGGTCACCAGTTCCCCCTCGTAGTACCGCGGGAGCAGGGTGTACGCGATGACCACCCGCCCCACCAGGTAGCCGAGGGCCACCTGGAGGAAGGTGAAGTTGCCGAGGTACGCGAGCCCGGGAATGCTGATGAAGGTGAGGGCGCTCGTCTCCGTCGCCACCACGGAGAAGAGGATCGCCCACCAGGGAAGCGCCTGGTCGGCCACGAAGTAGTCCTTCGCGTCCTTCTGCGAGCGGCCGAGCCACACGCCGAGGAGGGTGGTGCCGACCAGGTACGCGATGATGACGACGGCGTCGATCGCGGTGAAGCCGCGGGCCATGGTGTCGATCCTCTCCAGGGTGGGGTGGTGACCCTACTCGACCACGTAGGCTTCCATCGCGAAGTACTCCGCCAGCCCGAGCTGGTTGAGGTCCTCCGCGGTGCCCTTGTTGCGCGCCTCGACCCGCTGCCAGAACTCGCGCTCGTCGTAGCCGCCGGGGAAGGGCGCCGAGTCCTTCTGCGACTGGTGCTTGAAGATCGCCTGGATCTTGAGCTTGAGCTCCTCCTGCGACATCGGCATCAGCCAGGTGGCCTCGTGCACCGGCCACTCCGCCCACGCCCCGCGGTAGAGCCACACGTAGGGGCCGTGCCGGGGCCCGGGCTCGTCCACGTCGGGGCCGCGCCACGACCGGGCGCCCTCCGGGGGGGCCGCCTGCGGCCACGCCGGCTTCGCCGCGGCGATCTCCGCCAGCGCGGTGTCGATCGCCTCCTTGCACATGCGGTGCGTCCCATGCGGGTCGGAGAGGTCGCCCGCCACGAGGATGTGCTGCGGCCGGATCTCCTCGAGCAGCTCGCGCACGATCTTCACGTCGGCCGGGCCGATCGGATCCTTCTTCACCTTCCCCGTCTGGTAGAAGGGCAGGTTGAGGAAGCGCGCGTGGTCGCGCGACAGGCCGAGCGTCTCCATCCCGCTCACCGCCTCCGACTCGCGGAGGATGCGCTTGAGGTCCTGGATCTGCGGGATGTCCACCTCGCCGGGCTGCTTCCGCCCGAGGAAGCCGTAGACGGTCGCCGCCAGCTCCTCCACGCGCGACTGCTCGATCAGCCCCTCGCGCCCGAGGCGCTCGAGGAAGTCGGTGTAGCGGCGCACGTCGTGGTCGAAGACGGCGATGTTGCCACTCGTCATGTAGGCGATGGTGACGTCGTTCCCGTTCTCCACCAGCTTGTGGAAGATGCCGCCCGCCGAGATCACGTCGTCGTCGGGGTGCGGGGAGAAGAGGATCACCCGCTCGTTGCGCGGCAGCTTCGACTTCCCGCGGATCTTCGCCCCCAGGAGGTTGAAGACGAAGCCGTTCACGGCGCCCGGGGAGCCGTAGCGCGTCACCAGCGAGGAGAGGTGGTGGTCGGCGTAGTCGCCCTGGGTGAGCTTGAGCATCCCCTTGCGCACCTGGCGCGAGAGCCAGATCACCGCCCGCGTCGCCATCACCGGGGTCCACTCCACCTCGTCGAGCACCCACGGGGTGGCCACCCGCGTCAGCTCGCTCCCGGAGGCCGCGTCCACGTAGAACGTCGTGTTGGGGTGGTTCTGGAGGAAGGTCGCCGCCACCTCGACGTTGATCTCCCCCTCCACCGCGCGGCGCACGATCGTCGCCTTGTGCTCGCCGGTGGCGAGGATGGCGATCTCCCGCGCCTCGAGGATCGTGGCCACGCCCATCGTGATCGCCTCGCGCGGCACGTTCTCCTCGCCGAAGAAGTCGGCGGCGGCGTCGCGGCGGGTGATCGTGTCGAGGGTGACCATGCGCGTGCGGCTCTCCACCCCGGAGCCCGGCTCGTTGAAGCCGATGTGCCCCGTCTTGCCGATGCCGAGGATCTGGAAGTCGATCCCGCCGGCCGCGGCGATCGCCGCCTCGTAGTCGGCGCAGCGCTGCTCCACCAGCTCCCGCGCGATCTCCCCCGGCGGGATGTGCACGTTCGCCGGGTCCACGTCGATCTGCGAGAACAGGTTCTCCCACATGTACCGGTGGTACGAGTGGATGCTGTCCTTCGCCATCGGGTAGTACTCGTCGAGGTTGAACGTCACCACGTTCCGGAAGCTGAGCTGCTCCTCGCGGTGCAGCCGGATCAGCTCCCGGTACACGCCGATCGGCGTGGAGCCGGTGGCGAGGCCGAGCACGGCCTGCTGCCCCGCGGCCTGGCGCTCGCGGATGATGGTGGCGATGCGGGCGGCCACGAGGCGGGCGATCCCCTCGTGGTCGTCGACGATGACCGTCTTGATGCGCTCGCGGGAGGTGTTGGCGGCCGCCGGAACGCGAGAAGGCCCGCGACTCACCGAGTCGCGGGCCCCAGGCGCCCGGTCGGAGCCGCCCTGTGGGGCGGAGACCGTGCGTGCCATGATCCTGTGGTGTCCTGTTACGCCGAGAAGGAGCTGCCGCAGCCGCAGCCGCCCGAGGCGTTGGGATTCTTGAACGTGAAGCCCGAGCCCTGCATCGAGGAGACGTAATCGATGGTCACCCCGCTCAGGTACTGGGCCGAGAACGGATCGACGAAGACCTTGAAGCCCTCGTGCTGCACCACCACGTCGTCGTCCGCGGCGGCGTCCTCGATGAGCAGGCCGTACTTGAACCCGCTGCATCCACCCGGCTGGACGGACACCCGCAGGCCCCCGATCGAGGGATCCACCCCCTCGGCGGACATGAACTTCTGGACCTCGGTGCCGGCGCTCGGGGTGATCGTCATCGCGATTTCCGGCTGCTGAATCGTGCTCATCCCGACCTCCAATGCGTTGAGCGACGAGCAGTTCGTCGCGAATGGGATACCCGGAAAGTTAGCCGACAACTCCCCTCCCTTCAAGCAGCCGGCACCTCTTCCACCCCCCGGAACGACCGGGAGATCCACCAGAAGGACCCGACCGCCAGGAGGAGCATGAGCATCCCCGTGGTGGTTTCCCCGAAGATGAGCTTGCCGATCCCGAAGAGCGAGGCGTACACCGCCACGATCCCGGCGATCCAGTTCGTCCAGGCCAGCGCCCCCCCGGGGATCTGCTCCCGGCCGTAGCCGAGGCGCTCCGAGACCCGCGCCCAGCCGGGACCCCCGGGCCGGACGCGCTTGTAGAAGGCGTCCAGCGTGGCGTCGGTTTCCGGCTTGGTGAGGAAGGTGACC
Source organism: Gemmatimonadaceae bacterium (assembly GCA_036401195.1). Lineage (GTDB taxonomy): Bacteria > Gemmatimonadota > Gemmatimonadetes > Gemmatimonadales > Gemmatimonadaceae > JACDHQ01. The sequence continues at coordinate 8,173 of DASWVQ010000118.1, read as the reverse complement.
GAGACCCAGCAGACCGTGCTCACCGCCACCGTCACCAGCATCACCCAGGCGTCGGCGCGCAGGTCCCCCTTCGGGAAGCGGGCGTGGATCATCGGCAGGGCGATCATCGAGGTCACCAGGGAGGCGATCATCGCGCTGATCTCGCTCCAGGCGTTGATGCGCCACCAGTACCAGCGGAGGATCAGCACCAGCCCGGTTCCCGCCCCCATCGCCAGGAGGAGCTTCCAGGCCCCCTCCACGGTCGTGAGGTTCATCGTCACCACGATCGAGGCCAGGAAGAGCCCCACCGTGGTCCAGCGCGACACGGCGACGTAGTGCTTCTCGCTCGCGTCCTTCTTCAGGAAGCGCTTGTAGAAGTCGTTCACCAAATAGGAGGCGCCCCAGTTCAGGTGCGTCCCCACGGTGCTCATGTACGCCGCGGCGAAGCCCGCCATCATGAAGCCGCGCCAGGGGGTGGGAAGCAGGTCCACGAACGCCTGCACGTACGCCGCTTCCTTGTCGTGCGTCGGACCGATGCCGTTGGGATACAGGATCACCGTCGCCAGGCCGGTGATGATCCAGGGCCAGGGACGCAGGGCGTAGTGCGCCACCTGGAAGAACAGGGTGGCGAGCACGCCGTCCTTCTCCGTCTTGGAGGAGAAGATGCGCTGCGCCACGTAGCCGCCGCCCCCGGGCTCCGCGCCGGGGTACCAGGCCGCCCACCACTGCACCGAGAGGAACACGGTGAGCGCCAGCAGGGGCATCCAGGCGTAGGCCTCGATCCCGGTGGGGGTCACGTTGATGGGGAGCACGGAGAGCGCGCTTTCCGACCCGAAGTGCTGCGTCACCCCCGCCTTCAGCTTGTCCATCCCCCCCACCGCGTTCACCGCGTAGATGGCGAGGATGATCACCGCCGACATCTTGATGATGAACTGCACCAGGTCGGTCCAGAGCACCGCCCACATCCCCGCCGCCACCGAGTAGGCCACGGTGGCCACGAAGCAGAGCCCCACCGCGATGATGTCGCCGGAGATGGTCATCCCGGCGAAGGTGACCGGCTTCAGCCCGAGCGAGATGGTGAGGATCTTGATCATCGCCCGCGTCACCCAGCCGAGGATGATCAGGTTGATCGGGAGGGCGAGGTAGAGGGCGCGGAAGCCGCGCAGCGTCGCGGCGGGCTTGCCGCTGTAGCGCACCTCGGCGAACTCCACGTCGGTCATCACCTGGGCGCGCCGCCAGAGGCGGGCGAAGAAGAACACGGTGAGCATCCCGCTCATGACCATGTTCCACCAGAGCCAGTTGCCGGCGACCCCGTTGGCCGCCACCAGCCCGGTCACGACGAGGGGGGTGTCGGCCGCGAAGGTGGTGGCGACCATCGCGGCGCCGGCGAGCCACCAGGGGACCTGGCGGCCGGCGATGAAGTACTCGCTGAGGCTTTCGCCCCCGCGCTTCGTGAAGGCGAAGCCGATCCCCGCGGAGAGGAGGAAGTACGCGGCGACGATCGCCCAGTCGATGGCGGTGAGTTGCATGGGCGGGGAGGATAGGGCGGTCGCGGCCCGGCCGCCAGCCGTTTTCCTCATTTTCGTCGGTCGTTCGAGCGGTCGGCCGTTCAGGTCGATACGCCGGGCCTCAGTTCGGGCCGGCCGGCCCCTCGGACCGATACTGCCTGACACGGAAAGGCACAGGCGTGCGGCTTCGCCGCACGGGCACAGAAAGGCACTGACGGCCCCCACCGGGACCGAGCTCCGCATGGCCCGGTCGAACCGATGAACAGGCGGTGGATGCCCCAGCGCCACCCCGCCGGCGCCGACGGCCACATCACAATTCTTTTACGGGGCGGTGGCGCAAGAATTCCCCGGGCGCTCGGAGCGCTCAGTGCGTTTCTGTGCCCGTGCGGCGCAGCCGCACGCCTGTGCGTTTCCGTGTCCGGCAGTATCGGTCTGAGCGGCCGGCCGCGGCGCGACGAGGGAGCTGGCGCGGTCGGGGGCCGTGCTCGCACGGCGGCCACCGGACCACAGACGAAGCGGCCCCGGCATGCCTCTTGTACCGCCTACCCGGGCCCGCCAGCCCGCACCCCGGAGTCCTGATGCCGCCCACCCGCCGATCCTCCCGAAGCCTCGCCCTCCTCCTGCTCCTGCCCGGGGTGGCGACGCTCGGCGCCTGCGCGCCGCGCGCGGTCGAGGTGCGCACCGCGGTGGACCGCCCCGAGGTGACGCTGGCGCTCGCGAACGACACCGACCGCGCCGTGAACGTGTACGTGGTGGTGGGAGGCACGGAGCTCTTCCTGCGGCAGGTCGCCGCCCGCTCCACCGTGGCCCTCCCGGTGCGCGGCGTCACCAGCGGGAGCACCGTGACCCTGCGCGCGGTGAGCATGGACGGGAGGCAGCGCTACGAACAGGCCGGGGTCATGGCAACGGGGACGATTCGCTGGACGTTGCCGTAGGCGTCCAGCGGTCCCCCACCAGGACGGGGAGCAGGAAAGAGATTCCAGGGAAGCAGCGGGCAGGAGGCAGGAGCTGCCCGCTGCCCGCTGAGTCCCTGTCCCTGGTACCTTCCACCTGCCCTCCCTCTCTCGTGGCCGACCGACGACCGCGGCCCCTCCAGCCCGGTTGTTGCCCGGCGAATGGGGGGCTACCTTTCGGGGCCGGAGCGCAACTTCCGGCCCCTCTTGATGTTCGCCTCTCTCGCCTCCGCATGAAGCTGCTCCCGGACTGGGTCAAAACCGGATACCTGCGCTTGATCGACCCGGTCGCGGATTGGCTGGTCCGCCGAGGGGTGCATCCCAACACCATCACGGTCGTGGGGACGCTCTGCACCGTGGGCGGGGGGATCATCTACGGCACGGGGCACATCATGACGGCCGGGTGGTTCCTCGGCCTCACCGCGCTGTTCGACGTGCTGGATGGCACGGTGGCGCGCCGCTCGGGGAAGAGCTCCACCTTCGGCGCCTTCCTCGACTCCTCCCTCGACCGCGCCGCCGACGGCTTCGTCATGGGGGGCCTGGCGACCTTCTACGCGCTCAACCCGGTCCACCACAGCGTTCCCATGGTGGTCACCTGCCTGCTCGGGCTGATCGGCGCGTACCTCACGTCGTACACGCGGGCCCGCGCCGAGGCGCTCGGGATCCAGGCGAAGGACGTGGGGATGCTGCAGCGCCCCGAGCGCGTGGTGCTCCTCTCCGTGCCGCAGGCGTTCTTCGGGCTCGCCCTCAACGGCTGGGTGCTGTCCGTGATCATCGTGCTGTTGTCCGTCACCGCCTGGATCACCGTGGTCCAGCGCGTCATGTACGTCTATCGGGTGACGCGGCCCACGGGCGAGCCCTCGCAGGGCGCGGCGGAGCTTCCGCTGCGCCGCCGCGAGCGCCGCATCGCCCCGCGCCACTACTGACAAGGAGAACGTGTCCGTGCAGGGTTCCGCTCCCTCTTCCGAGTCCCGTCCCACCGTGAAGCCGGCCACCGGCCGCCTCGGTATCCTCACCCCCGGGCTCGGCGCCGTCGCGACGACCTTCATGGCCGGCGTGGAAAGCGTCCGCCGGGGGCTCTCGCAGCCCATCGGCTCGCTCACCCAGATGGCGACGATCCGCCTGGGCAAGCGCACCGAGAACCGCTCCCCCCTCATCAAGGACTTCGTCCCCCTCGCGGGCCTCGACGACATCGTCTTCGGCGCCTGGGACCCGATCGCCGACGACGCCTACACCGCCGCCAAGAAGGCGGGGGTGCTCGAGGAGCGTGACCTCGAGCCGATCAAGGACTTCCTCGCGGCCATCAAGCCGATGCCGGCGGTCTTCGACAACAAGTACGTCGCCCGCATCCACGGGGAGAACGTCAAGAAGGGGAAGACCAAGCGCGACCTCGCCGAGCAGCTCCGCCAGGACATCCGCGACTTCAAGGCGAAGAACAAGTGCGACCGCCTGGTGATCGTGTGGTGCGCCTCGACCGAGGTGTTCATCAAGCCGGGCCCGCAGCACGCCACGGTCGAGCAGTTCGAGCGCGCGATGGAGCAGAACGACGAGGCGATCGCCCCGTCCATGCTCTACGCCTGGGCGGCGATGATGGAGGGGGTGCCCTTCTGCAACGGCGCGCCCAACCTCTGCGTCGACATCCCCGCGATCCAGCACCTCGCCAACGAGAAGGGGCTCCCGATCTCCGGGAAGGACTTCAAGACCGGCCAGACCTGGATGAAGACCGTGGTGGCGCCCGGCCTCAAGGCGCGCATGCTCGGCCTCGCCGGCTGGTACTCCACGAACATCCTCGGCAACCGCGACGGCGAGGTGCTCGACGACCCGGCCTCCTTCAAGACCAAGGAGGAGTCGAAGCTGTCGGTGCTGCACAACATCCTGCAGCCGGAGCTGTACCCGCAGCTGTACAAGGACTTCTCGCACGTCGTGCGCATCAACTACTACCCCCCGCGCGGCGACAACAAGGAAGGCTGGGACAACATCGACATCGTCGGGTGGATGGGCTACCCGATGCAGATCAAGATCAACTTCCTCTGCCGCGACTCCATCCTCGCCGCGCCGATCGTGCTCGACCTGGCGCTCTTCTCCGACTTCGCGCACCGCGCGGGGATGAAGGGGATCCAGGAGTGGCTCTCGTTCTACTACAAGAGCCCGATGGCCGCCCCGGGGCTCCAGCCGGAGCACGACCTGTTCATCCAGCAGACGAAGCTGAAGAACACGCTGCGCCACGTGATGGGCGAGGAGCAGATCACGCACCTCGGCCTGGAGTACTACAACTCGTGACCGCCCCCTGGCCCAGCCTCGCCGGCGCGCGGCGCGCCGGTTCCCGCCTCGCCGTGGGGGCGCTCCTCGTCGCCCTCGCGGCCTGCGGCCCCGCCGAGCCGCGCGCCCGCGAGCTGCGCCAGATGAGCGGCACGTACCTCTTCAACATCTCCGCCAGCGACCTCCCGCCGCACGCGCGGGAGGGGATCCTGTACAAGATCGTGGTGCGCGACAAGGAATCGCGGCAGCCGATCGAGAACGGGGAGGGGCAGCTCTTCGCCTCCAACCGCGACGGGGCGCAGACCTGGGACGGGATGCGGAAGGGGCAGGAGATCGGGACCTACTACGCGAAGCTGAACTACGTCACGGCGGGGCAGTGGGCCGTGGCCATCCGCTTCCGGCGCGACTCGACGCACAAGCTCGAGCGCATCGACTGGATGCAGGACGTGCTGAACGCCCGCGACTCCACCGTCTCGCCCTGAGGAACGACCATCTCATGAAGCACTTCTACCGCAGCCACCTCACGCCGCGCGACGTGCTCGTGCGCGCCGACGACTTCTTTCCCGCCCTCGGCTGCGCGCAGGTGGGCACCGCCCCCCGCTCCCGCTCCTACGCCGGCCCCCTCGGCCAGGCGCGGCTCGCGGTGAAGGCCGAGGGGGGGCACTACACCTTCGTCGAGGTCGAGACCGACCAGATGGGGGAGAGCCGGATGGACCGCAACGTGAAGAAGTTCTTCTCGGAGCTCCACCGGACGGAGGATCCGTCGCACGCGCTGACGGCGTCGTACTGAATGCCCGCACGCAAGAAGGACTCGGGCTTGGTGGGGCCTGGGGCCTCGGGCCTCGGGCCCCGGGGGGAACAGGGACGGGGGAACAGAGGAACGACGGCACCGTCCCCCCGTGATCCCGAGTCCCCGTTACCCCCCAGGCCCGAGGCCCCAGGCCCGAGGCCCTCGGATGCCCTCTCCCGGGCGCAGAAGCTCGAACTGTACTACTGGATGCGCCTCACGCGCACCCTCGAGGAGCGCCTGGTCGCCCTGTACCGGCAGACCAAGGTCGTGGGAGGACTCTTCCGTTCCCTCGGGCAGGAGGCCGACGCCGTCGGCTCCACCTTCGCCCTCGAGCGGCGCGACATCATGTCGCCCCTCATCCGGAACATGGGCTCCATGCTCGTGAAGGGGGCCACCCCGCTCGAGATCCTCAAGCAGTACATGGCGAAGGGCGACTCCCCCACCCGCGGGCGCGAGCTGAACATCCACTTCGGCGACCTCGATCGCGGGTTCATCGGCCAGATCTCCCCACTCGGTGACATGGTGCCGGTGATGGCCGGCGTGACGCTGAGCTTCCGCCTCCGCGGGGAGGATCGCGTGGGCCTCGTGTACGTGGGTGACGGCGCCACCAGCACGGGCGCCTTCCACGAGGGGATCAACCTCGCGGCGGTGCAGCGCTGCCCCCTCGTGGTGATCGTGGAGAACAACAAGTACGCCTACTCCACCCCCACCGAGCGGCAGACGCTGGCGAAGCGCTTCGCCGACAAGGCGATCGGCTACGGGATTCCCGGGGTCGAGGCCGACGGCAACGACGTCCTCGCCGTGTACGACGCGACGAAGGCGGCCGTGGACCGCGCCCGCCGCGGCGAAGGGGTGACGCTCGTCGAGCTGCACACCTACCGCCGGAAGGGGCACGCGGAGCACGACAACCAGTCGTACGTCCCCGAGGGGGAGATCGAGCGCTGGGCGGCGGAGAACGACCCGATCGACCGCTACCACGCGCGGCTCACCGGGGAATTCGGCGTCGACGCCGCGGAGCTCACCGCCATCGACGAGCGGGTGCGGCGCGAGGTGGACGAGGCGACCGACCTCGCCGAGCAGTCGCCGATGCCGGAACCGCTCGATGCCCTCGTGGGGGTGTATGCGGACCCGCCGGTGATGGAGCCCCTCTGGTTCCGCGAGGGCGGGCGACTGGGGACGAGCGTGCACGAGCGCGCCGAGGGGTGGGGCACCTTCGGCGCGGCCGCCGCGCAGAAGCCGGGCGCCACCGCGGCGCCGCAGGCCCAGGAGGACGCGTAATGGCCGAGATCACCTACCTCGAGGCCATCCGCGATGCCCTCCGCGAGGAGATGGAGCGCGACCCGAACGTCTTCGTGATGGGGGAGGACATCGGGGCCTACGGCGGCGCCTTCAAGGTCACCGAGGGGCTGCTCGACCGCTTCGGCGAGGGCCGCGTGATCGACACCCCCATCTCCGAGGCGGGAATCGTCGGCGCGGCGGCGGGCGCGGCGCACATGGGGATGCGCCCCGTGGTCGAGATGCAGTTCATCGACTTCGTGGCCAACGCCTACGACATGCTCACGAACTACGTGGCGACGGCGCGCTACCGGGCCTTCCTCCCCTGCCCGATGGTGGTGCGCGGTCCCTCCGGGGGATACGTGCGCGGCGGCCCCTTCCACTCGCAGAATCCCGAGGCGGGGTTCATCCACACCCCCGGGCTCAAGGTGGTCTACCCGGCCACGGTGAGCGACGCCAAGGGGTTGATGAAGGCCGCCATCCGCGACGACGACTGCGTGCTCTTCTTCGAGCACAAGTACCTCTACCGGCGCATCAAGGAAGAGGTCGCCCCGGGCGACTGGACGGTGCCGATCGGGAAGGCGCGCGTCGCCCGGGAGGGGAAGCACCTCTCGATCATCACCTACGCCGCCACGGTGTGGAAGGCGCTGGAGGCCGCGGAGCAGCTGGCGAAGGAGGACGGGCTCGAGGTGGAGGTGCTCGACCTGCGCTCCCTCCTCCCCATGGACGACGACGCGATCGTCGCCACGGTCCAGAAGACGAACCGGGCCCTGATCGTGCACGAGGACACGCGCACGGGGGGGATCGCGGGGGAGATCACGGCGCGCATCAACGAGAAGGCCTTCGCCTGGCTCGACGCCCCGGTGCTGCGGGTGACGGCGGCGGACATCCCCCTCCCGTATTCCCCGCCCCTCGAGGACTATGTCCTGCCGCAGGTCGCTGATATCGTTCATGCGGCCCGCGCCCTGGCGGCCTGGTGACCGCATGAGTGGGGACCTGGCGGGCAGGGGAGACCGGATGGCGGCGAAGGTGGGGGTGGGGTGCTTCACCGCCTTCGTCGGGTTCTGGAGTGGCGGGATGATCGGCGTCCTGATCGGGAAGGTCGTGGGCGCGGTGCAGAAGTGCCCGTCGGGCGACAACGGGCAGCCCTGCAACTGGCAGGTCTATGCATTGGTGGGCATGATCGTGGGGCTCGTGTCGCTGCCGACGATCGCGTTGTGGCGCATGCGCTCCTCGAGGAGCGCGGCGTCGAACCCTGAGTGAGGACCGGATCCGAGTGGCACGCATTGACGTCGTGATGCCCCAGATGGGGGAGTCGATCGCGGAGGGCACCCTCTCGCGGTGGCTCAAGAAGGTCGGTGACTCGGTGAAGCGCGACGAGCCGCTCTTCGAGATCTCCACGGACAAGG
>DASWVQ010000117.1:0-4584 GCA_036401195.1 Gemmatimonadaceae bacterium | reverse complement strand
CGCGCCGTCCGGTGCAGCGCATGAAGACGCTCGCCGTGATCCCAGCCCGCCTGGGGGCCACCCGCCTCCCCCGCAAGCCGCTCCGCCTCCTCGCCGGACTCCCGCTCGTCGTCCGCGTCTGGGAGCGCGTCCAGGCGCTCCGCCTCGTCGACCGCGTCGTCGTGGCCACCGACCATGCCGAGGTCGCCGACGCCGCCCGCGCCGCGGGGGCCGAGGTCGTCATGACCGCCGCCGACCACCCGTCGGGGACCGATCGCGTCGCCGAGGTGCTGCGCCAGCCCGCATTCACCCCCTACGACGCGATCGTGAACGTCCAGGGGGACGAGCCCTTCGTGGCCGCCGACGCGGTCAGCGGGGCGCTCAGGCTCGTCACCGGCGGCCATTTTCCCCTCGGGACCGCCGCCGTCCCCGCCGACCGCGCCGTGCTCGACATTCCGCACGTGGTGAAGGTCGTCGCGGCGGACGACGGCCGGGCGATGTACTTTTCCCGCGCGCCCATCCCGTTCCTGCGCGACCCCGCCGAGGCGCACGTCCTCACCGCGCGGGTCTGGCAGCACGTGGGCGTGTACGCCTACACCCGCGACGCGCTGGCCCGGTGGGTGGCCCTGCCACCCCACCCCCTCGAGCGCATCGAACGACTCGAACAACTCCGCCCCCTGGCCGCCGGACTCGCCATGGGCGTGGCCCGTATTGCTGGACCGCTCCGCGGCGGGATCGACACCGAAGACGACCTCGCCCGCGCCAACCAGGAGTGGGACGACTCCCATGCCGGACGCCCCTGATGCCTAGCTCGAACACCCGCCCCTCGACCACCAAGTACATCTTCGTCACCGGCGGCGTCGTCTCCTCCCTCGGGAAGGGGATCGCCGCCGCCTCGCTGGGACGCCTCCTCGTGGAGCGCGGCCTGCGCGTGACGATGATGAAGTTCGACCCGTACCTCAACGTGGACCCGGGGACGATGTCCCCCTTCCAGCACGGCGAGGTGTTCGTCACCGACGATGGCGCCGAGACGGACCTCGACCTGGGCCACTACGAGCGCTTCATCGACCGCGCCCTCTCCCAGGCGAACAACGTCACCACCGGGCGCATCTACCTGAACGTCATCACCAAGGAGCGCCGCGGCGAGTACCTCGGCTCCACGGTGCAGGTGATCCCGCACATCACCGACGAGATCAAGGGCGCCATCCGCCGCATCGGCACCGAGAACGACGTGGTGATCGTGGAGATCGGGGGCACGGTGGGCGACATCGAGTCGCAGCCCTTCCTCGAGGCGATTCGTCAGTTCAGGCACGATGTCGGCCGCGAGAACGCGATCTTCGTCCACCTCACGCTGGTCCCCTACATCGCCGCGGCGGGGGAGCTCAAGACCAAGCCGACGCAGCACTCCGTGCGCGAGCTGATGGAGATCGGCATCCAGCCCGACATCCTCGTCGTGCGCACCGAGCGCCCCATCTCCGACGAGATCAAGCGGAAGATCGCCCTCTTCTGCAACGTCGAATTCGGCGCCGTGGTCGAGAGCCCCGACGTGCGCACCATCTACCAGATCCCCCTCGAGTTCCATGCGCAGGGGCTCGACGAGAAGGTCTGCCAGCGCCTCGGCCTCGACGCCCCGCCCCCCAACCTCGACCAGTGGCGCGAGCTGGTGCAGCGCGTCGTCGCCCCGCGCGAGCGGGTGCGCATCGCCGTGGTGGGCAAGTACACCGAGTACGCCGACAGCTACAAGAGCGTGCTCGAGGCGCTCATCCACGGCGGCATCGCCAACGACGTGGGGGTGGAGATCCGCTGGACCTCCAGCGAGTCCTTCCTCGACCAGGGCAGCGCGGCCGAGGTGCTGCGCGAGGTGGACGGCGTGCTGGTCCCCGGCGGCTTCGGCGTGCGCGGCGTGGAGGGGATGGTCGAGGCCATCCGCTACGCGCGCGAGTCGGGGCTCCCCTTCTTCGGCATCTGCCTGGGGATGCAGACGGCGATCATCGAGTTCGCGCGCAACGTCTGCGGGCTCGACGACTCGCACTCTGCGGAGTTCGCCCCCGAGTGCAGCAACGCGGTCATCTCCCTCATGGAATCGCAGCAGCACGTGACCGACATGGGGGGCACCATGCGGCTCGGCGCCTATCCCTGCCGGCTCGCGCGCGGCTCCCGCGCCGCGGAGATCTACGGCGTGGCCGAGGTGAGCGAGCGGCACCGCCACCGCTACGCGGTGTCGAACGCCTACCGCGACCTGTTCGTGCAGCACGGGATGCGCCTGAGCGGCCTGTCGCCGGACGGGCAGCTGGTGGAGATCGTGGAGCTCCCCGATCACCCCTGGTTCGTGGGCTGCCAGTTCCACCCCGAACTCCAGTCGCGACCCACCCGGCCGCACCCGCTCTTCGCCGGGTTCATCGGCGCCGCGGCGCGCGTCCACCGGGAGCGCGACGGGGCCGACGCCGGCCGCGCGCACGCCACCGCCGAGGCGGGGAACTGACGTGAGCACGCGATTCCCCACCGGTTCGCTCTTCCTGATCGCGGGGCCCTGCGTCCTCCAGGACGAGGCGCTCAACCTCCGCGTCGCCGAGCACCTCGCGCGGCTCGCGCCGCAGGTGCCCGGCGGCATCATCTTCAAGGCCAGCTTCGACAAGGCCAACCGCTCCAACGCCGGCGCCCACCGCGGCCCTGGCGTCGAGGAAGGGCTGCGCAAGCTCGAGCGGGTGCGCGAGGCCACCGGCCTCCCCCTGCTCACCGACGTGCACCTCCCCGAGCAGTGCGCCCCCGTGGGCGAGGTGGTGGACGTGCTCCAGATCCCCGCCTTCCTCTGCCGCCAGACCGACCTGCTCGAGGCGGCCGGCGCCACCGGCAAGGCGGTGAACGTGAAGAAGGGGCAGTGGATGCACCCCGAGGGGATGCGCGGCGCGGTGACCAAGGTGCGCCAGGCGGGCAGCCGCGACGTGGCCGTCACCGAGCGCGGCACCTTCTTCGGCTACGGCGACCTGGTGGTGGACTACCGCGGCTTCTCGCGCATGCGTGAGGCGTGCGAGGCCCCGGTGATCTTCGACGCCACGCACTCGGTGCAGCGCCCGGGGCAGGGGCAGGGGGGGGCGAGCGGCGGCGCGCGGGAGTTCATCCCCGCCCTCACCCTCGCCGCCTGCGCGGTCGGGGTCGACGGCCTCTTCATGGAGACTCACCCCGATCCGGACAACGCCCCGAGCGACGGCCCGAACATGATGCCCCTCGACCGGCTCGACGACCTCGTCCTTCGCGCGGTGGACATCTGGGAGCGCGCCCGCCGGTGAGCGACCTGTCCTCCCTCGACCCGGCGCTCGCGCGCCGCATCCGCCTCGTCGGCATCGACGTGGACGGCGTCCTCACCGACGGCGGCATCTACCTCGGCGCCTCCGGCGACCGCCCCTTCGAGTTCAAGCGCTACGACATCCAGGACGGCCTCGGGATCCACTTCCTGCGCATGGCGCAGGTGAAGGTGGCGATCGTCACCGGCCGTGTCTCGGAGAGCGTGCGCATGCGTGCCGCGGAGCTCGAGGTGGACGACCTCGCCCAGGACGCGGCGGCGCAGAAGCTCCCCGCCTTCCGGCGCATCCTCGCGCGTCACGGGATCTCGCCTGCCGAAGCCGCCTTCATCGGCGACGACTTCCCCGACATGAGCGTGCTGCGCGAGGTGGGGCTCCCCGTCGCCGTCGGCAACGCGGTGCCCGAGGTGCGCGCCGCCTGCGCCCTCCAGCTCCGCCGCTCCGGGGGCGCCGGCGCCGTGCGGGAGTTCACCGAGCTGCTGCTCAAGGCTCGCGGGGAGTGGGAGGCGGTCACGGGGCGCTACGTCGCCGAGCGATCCGACCCGGTGGGAGCGGGCGCATGAAGGCGGCCGAGATCGTGGCGCGTGGGCGGCGCGTGATCCGGATGGAGCGCGAGGCGCTCGCCACCGCCGAGGAGCGGCTGGGCGACGACTTCGCCGGCGCGGTGGAGCTCATCGCCGGCGCCACCGGGCGCGTCATCGTCTGCGGGGTGGGGAAGTCGGGGCTGATCGGCCGGAAGATCGCCGCCACCCTCACCTCCACCGGCACCCCCGCCACCTTCCTGCACCCCGTGGAAAGCGTCCACGGCGACCTGGGGATCGTGGGGAGCGGGGACGTGGCGATCCTGATCTCCAAGAGCGGGGAATCCGACGAGCTCCTCCCCCTGCTGGAACCCCTGAAGCGCCTCGGCGTACGAACCATCGCCATCACGGCCGTGGCCACCTCGTCGCTGGCCCGGCATTGCGACGTGGCGCTGGACGCCTGGGTGAAGGAGGAAGCCTGCCCGCACGACCTGGCCCCCACCACGAGCACCACCGTGGCGCTGGCGCTGGGCGATGCGCTCGCGGTCGCGCTGCTCGAGGTGAAGGGGTTCCGGCGCGAGGACTTCGCCCGGTTGCATCCCGGCGGGTCGCTGGGGCGCCGGCTCCTGACGAAGGTGGACGAAGTGATGGTCACCGACCGGCTCCCGGTCGTGTCGCGGGACTCGCGGATGCGCGAGGCGATCGTCTGCATCGCGGAGCTGCGCGGGCTGGCCATCGTCGTCACGCCCGAGGGGCGGGTGGAGGGCGTGGTGACGGCGGGGGAC
>DASWVQ010000116.1:0-4728 GCA_036401195.1 Gemmatimonadaceae bacterium | reverse complement strand
CTGCGCGAGGCGCTCGACGGGGTGCGCGACGTGGAGCGGCTCGCGGTGAAGGTGGCGGCGAACCGGGCCACGCCGCGCGAGCTGCACGCCCTCGGCGCGTCGCTCGGCCGGCTGCCGCGCGTGGAGGGGGTGGTGCGCGGCCTGGCACCGGCGCCCGGCGACGGGGCGCGGCACGCCCTGCACGAGATCCTCGCGCAGTGGGAGAGCTGTGCCGACCTCTCGGCCGACATCGGCGCGGCGCTGGTGGCGCGCCCCCCGATCGCGATCGGCGACGAGGAGACGATCGCCCGCGGCGTGGATGCGGAGCTCGACGAGCTGCGCGTGCTGCGCGACGGCGGCAAGGACGCCATCGCGCGCATCCAGCAGGAGGAGCGCGAGCGCACCGGGATCGCGTCGCTCAAGGTGGGCTTCAACCGGGTGTTCGGCTACTTCATCGAGATCACCAACGCGAACAAGCACCTCGTCCCCGGCGACTACCAGCGCCGGCAGACGCTGACCGGCGCGGAGCGCTACGTGACGCCCGCGCTCAAGGAATACGAGGAGAAGGTGCTGCACGCGGCGGAGCGCATCGAGCAGCGCGAGCGGGAGCTGTTCGAGGCGCTGCGCGCCCGCGTGGCCGCGGAGGTGCCGCGGCTGCAGTGCGCGGCGCGGGCGGTGGCGCAGCTCGACACCCTCGCCGCGCTCGCCGACGTGGCGGCGCGCGAGGGATACGTGCGCCCCACCCTCAGCGACGGCTTCGCCCTGGAGATCCGCGCGGGGCGGCATCCCGTGGTGGAGCGCATGATGCCGCGCGACCAGTTCATCCCGAACGACGTGGCGCTCGCGCCCGACGCGCGCATGATCATCCTCACCGGGCCGAACATGGCGGGCAAGAGCACCATCCTGCGCCAGGTGGGGCTGATCGTGCTGATGGCGCAGGTGGGGAGCTTCGTCCCCGCGACGGCGGCGGCGGTGGGAGTGTGCGACCGCGTCTTCACGCGCGTGGGGGCGAGCGACAACCTGGTGCGCGGGCAGTCCACCTTCATGGTGGAGATGGCGGAGACGAGCGCGATCCTGCACACCGCGACCCCGCGGTCGCTGGTGCTGCTCGACGAGATCGGGCGGGGCACCTCCACCTACGACGGGGTGTCGATCGCGTGGGCGGTGAGCGAGCACCTCCACGAGCGCACGCAGTGCAAGACGATCTTCGCCACCCACTACCACGAGCTCACGCAGCTCGCCGACGAGCTGCCGGCGCTGCGGAACTTCAACGTTGGGGTGCGCGAGGTGGACGACCGGGTGCTCTTCCTGCACCGGCTCATGCCGGGGGGCGCGGACCGCTCGTACGGGATCGAGGTGGGGCGGCTGGCCGGGCTGCCCGAGGCGGTGATCGCGCGGGCGAAGCAGGTGCTGGCGGTCCTCGAAGCAGGGCACGTGGTGGAGCCGAGCGAGAGGAGCGACGAGCGACTGGCGACTGGCGACGAGCGAGGCCACGGCGCGCCGGAAGCCCCGCCAGTCGCTCGTCGCCAGTCGCTCGTCGCTCCGGTCGCGCAGTTCTCGCTCTTCGCCGACACGGCGCATCCCGTCCTCGAGGAGCTCCGGCAGGTGGACGTGAACGCGCTGACCCCCCTCCAGGCGCTCCAGCTCCTGGCCCGGCTGACCGACCAGGCGCGAGGGGGCTAAGTTGGGAGCGATGCATGCCCCCCGGCGCTTCCGCGCCCTCGCCCCGCTCGTCCCGTCCACGGTCGCCCTGGTCGCCGCGATCGCCTGCGCCGACGCCGGCAAGCCGTCGCGGCTGGCGTCGGCCCTGCGGCGCGACGTCCCCGACGAGGTGCCCGCGCTGCTCAACACCGAGCTCCCCTTTCGCTACCCGGCGGAGCTCTACCTGCGCCGCGTGCAGGGGAACGTCACCCTGCAGCTCTTCGTCGACAGCACCGGCCGGGTGGTGCGCGACTCCACGCGCGTGGAGGAGCCGAGCGGCGTTCCCGGCCTCGACTCCGCCGCCGTGCGCGGCGCGCCCGAGCTGCGCTTCGCGCCCGCGAAGAAGGGGGGCGCGCCGATGGCCGTGGGCATCCTCTTCCCCGTGTACTTCCGACACCCGGAGGCGCCACCGCTCCCGGGTGACTCCGTCCTCCAGAAGCGTCCCTGATGCGCAACCGCACGCCCTACGCAAACGTCCTCGAGACGATCGGCTGGACCCCCCTCATCCGGCTGAACGCCGTCACGCGCGGCATCCGCACGCCCGTGTACGGCAAGGCGGAGTTCTTCAACCCCGGCGGCTCGGTGAAGGACCGGATCGGCCCCGCCATCATCGAGCGGGCGGAGCGTGAGGGACGGCTCAAGCCCGGCGGGACGATCGTCGAGGGGACGAGCGGCAACACCGGCGTGGGCCTGGCGCTCGCCGCGGCGCTCAAGGGCTACCGGTGCATCTTCACCCTCCCCGACAAGATGTCGCAGGAGAAGGTGCGGCTGCTGAAGGCCTTCGGCGCGGAGGTCATCATCACCCCCACCGCCGTGGCGCCCGACCATCCCGACAACTACGTGATGATGGCGAAGCGCATCGCGAAGGAGACGCCGGGGGCGGTCCTCGCCGACCAGTTCTACAACGACGCGAACCCGCAGGCGCACTACGAGACGACGGGACCCGAGCTGTGGGAGCAGACGGAGGGGAAGATCACCCACTTCGTCGCCGCCGCCGGCACGGGGGGCACGCTCACCGGCACGGGGCGCTACCTGAAGGAGAAGAACCCGAAGATCCGCATCATCGCCGGCGATCCCCAGGGCTCCATCCTCGCCGGGATGTGGAAGAGCAAGGGGGCGGAGGAGCCGGCGGGCGCGCCCTACAAGGTGGAGGGGATCGGCCAGGACAAGGTGCCGGGAACGCTCGACATGTCGGTGGTCGACGACTACCGCCTGGTGAACGACCGCGACGCCTTCAGCATGGCGCGTCGCCTCACCCGCGAGGAGGGGCTCTTCGTGGGGGGCTCGGCGGGGCTCATCACGCACCTGGCGCTGCAGGTGGCGCGCGAGGTGGATGATCCGATCGCGTGCGTGGTCACCTTCCTCTGCGACACCGGCGAGCGGTACCTCTCCAAGCTCTACAACGACGAGTGGATGCGCGAGAACCAGCTCCTCGAGCCGGATCGCGCGACCCTCGGCGAGCTGCTCGCGCACAAGGACTCCGGGCCCGGGGAGCTGGTGACCGCCACGCCGGGGCAGCTGGTGCGGCAGGCGATCGGCCTGATGCGCCTGCACGACGTGTCGCAGCTCCCGGTGATGGATGGGGCGCAGTGCGTCGGCAGCGTGACCGAGCAGCACCTGGTGGCGCGCGGGCTCGAGTCCACGAAGTTCCTCGACGCCACGGTGGGCGAGGTGATGGACGCGCCCCTCCCCGAAGTCTCCGCCTCGGAGCCGGTGGACCAGGTGAGCCGCACCCTGTCCAAGGCCAACCCGGCGGTGCTGGTGCGGCACGACGGACGGTTCGCCGGGATCGTGACCCGCTCCGACATGCTGGCCTACCTGATGGCGCGGTAAGTGCCCACCGGAGGGCGCATGAATATCTCCGTGCTGATGGGCGGCACCTCGTCCGAGCGCGACGTCTCGCTGGCCTCCGGGCTCCGCGTGGCGGAGGCGCTGCGCGCGAAGGGACACGAGGTGACGACGGTGGACACCGCGCGCGGCGCGCTCCCCCGCGAGGAGGAGCGCGCGATGCTCGCCGCATCGGCGGTGCAGAAGGAGCCGCCCTCGCAGGAGGAGCTCGACCGGATGAAGGCGGACACCCTCCGCCAGCTCCAGGCGATCCTCCCCCTCGTGCAGGACGCCGACGTCGTGTTCCTCACGCTGCATGGCGGCTACGGGGAGGACGGCACGGTGCAGGCCTTCCTCGACATGGCGGGGGTGCCCTACACCGGGAGCGGCCACCTGGCGAGCGCGCTGGCGATGGACAAGGACCTCTCCAAGCACCTCTTCCGGCGCGAGGGGGTGAGCACCGCGGAGTGGATGATGGTGGAACGCGCGGAGGGGGCCTCCACCGAGGTCATGCAGCAGGCGATCGCGACCCTTGGGCTCCCTCTCATCGTCAAGCCCAGCAAGCAGGGCTCGACGGTCGGACTCAGCGTCGTGAAGGAGCCCTCGGCGCTCGAGCCCGCCATCCGGGAGGCCTTCCGGTACGACGACGAGGTGATGCTGGAGCGGTTCATCGCCGGCCGAGAGCTCACGGTGGGCGTGCTCGGCGGTGAGGCGCTGCCAGTTGGCGAGATCATCCCCAAGCACGAGATTTACGACTACGAGTGCAAGTACACGGCGGGGATGGCGGAGGAGGTGTTCCCCGCCGACCTCACCGCGGGGGAGCGCGAGGCGGTCCAGGGGCAGGCGTTGAAGGCCTTCCGGGCGCTGAAGCTCCGGGGGTGCGCGCGGATCGACTTCCGCATGAGCGAGGATGGCGCGTTCTTCTGCCTGGAGGCGAACACGCTGCCGGGGATGACGGGAACGAGCCTCATCCCGCAGGCGGCGGCGGCCGCCGGGATGGACTTTCCCACGTTCTGCGACCGCGTGGCGCGGCTCGCGCTCGAGGGACGGTCGTGATCGTGGGGTGAGGGACGCGCGGGTGGACGACGGCGGGCGATGGACGCACGAGGGCCGCGGTGCCCGGTGATGCGGAGGATGCGATGAAGGCCATTCCGGTACGACAGGAGCGAGCGCCGATGACGAAGACGGTGGGACCGACCGCGGCCCTCGCCGGGATCCCCG